>JBARTN010000067.1:0-18176 GCA_049645265.1 Polyangiales bacterium | reverse complement strand
CGACTACGAAAATCGGCCGACCTTGAGCCGATGCATGACCGCGAGCTTCTGACGCGCTTTGTAAGCCTGGTGGCTCGCGTCGCCCGCTTCATTGCTCTCGTCGGTCGCTCGATCGAGCAGTTGGAACTCGGTCTGGACGAAGATGATATGACCGAGCTCCGAAATCGCAGGCGGCGCGGCCGCTAGCACCTTGTCTGGGACTCGAACCGGCACGTCGGCGACGAAGTGCACGACGCGATAGCTCGGCGCCGTGAAGCGATTGTCGATCGGTGACAGCCCATCCTCTAGATCGAGCGGCAGCTGCATGTTGGGGATGTGCTTCGAAAGCGCTGGCTCCGACCGGCAGTACTCATGGAATCGCGCCAGCGTATTGGTGGACTGGCCCGGAATCACGAAGTTGAAAGGCACGATGCTTCGCTGAACGTAGTTCAGGACCGGGAAGATGTCGTGCGAGCTGCGAGTCACGATTCGAAAGCGCACCTTGTCATAGATCTGCGACGCACTGACTTCGGGCTTCGACAAGAGTTTGGTGTACAGGGAATTCTTGTTCTTGCGCCCGCCGATGAACTCGAGAATTGGAAAGTCATTGGCCAAGGCAGATGCCATGACGTGGTAGACCTTCTGCTCGACCCACTGGAAGACCTCTTCGTCTGCGGTCGGCAAGAGGAAGAGGAGCTCGCGGGCCTCGAGGTGGTGGATGATGTGCATCACCTTCAAGATGGCGCAGGCACAAATTTGCCGATGCCCCTTGGAAGACGCGAGCATCAAGAGGCCCACGAGGTCCCTCTTCGCGACCGGCTTTGGAACCGGAAAATCGAAGTGGCGGCGGAGATAGTCGATTGACGCTTCCTTCACCTGCCGGACCCGTGCTGCATCGGCGGGGTCGCCCGGGTCGATCTCCTGCGCTCGCACGAAGGCCTCGGCCTCTTCCTCGTCGGCGAAGTTGAGCCGATGCCAGTCGACCACCGAGCCTCCGCGCAAGAGGACCCGAATGGCCTCGAGGTCGGCCAGGGTGAAATCGTCGAGAGTACGGAGCTCCGGGACAGTCACAGCTAGGGAGACCGCTCCAAGAGGATCGTGCCTACGAAAATACCCACGCTAACGAGCAATACGAGCGCATTGAACGCTAGCCCGCCGTGACAACCGCCAATGGCGGTCAGTCCGAGCAACCCCGCTCCCCATATGGATCTCCGTCCCAGCATCTCGGGCGCCGCTTTGATACCAGCCGACCGCCTATGGCGCTAGTGGATTGCTCAGGGTCGTTGCTGGCGGCGTAGATCTCGAATATCGTTGGCAAATCTAATGACTGATTCGATCTTTCCCGCTGGCGCTGAACCGATTTTGCCCATTCTGCCCCTCCGCAATTCGGTCCTCTTCCCAGCGACGGTCGTGCCCGTCAACGTCGGCAGGCCCCGTTCGGTCCGCCTGATCGAAGAGGCTTGCGGCCGCGAGCGCCCCGCGATCGGGGTGGTGACCCAGCACAAGGCCGACGTCGAGGACCCCACGTTCGATCAGGTGTATCACATCGGTACCATCGCCCGCGTCTTGAAGGTCATCCGCCTCAACTCGGGCCAATACAGCGTCGTGCTGCAAGGCGTGAGCCGGATGCGCATCGAGGAAACCCTCGGCCGGCATCCGACGATGCGCGCCCGCGTGCATCGTTATCACGAGCCGCCAACCGTCGACGTCGAAGTCGAAGCCCTAGCCGCACACCTCAGAGAGTCTGCACGCCAACTGCTCCACGACTTGCCGACGGCGTCGCGGGAGTCTTTACACATTCTCGACAACGTCCGTGAACCGGGCGCACTGGCCGACCTCATCGAGTCGAACCTGCCGGTTCCAAACGAGTCCAAGCAAGAGGTTCTCGAAGCGCTCGACATTCGAACGAGAGTTCGCAAAGTCCTAGACCAGGTCAATCGGCAAAACGAAGTGCTTCGGGTCAAGCGAGAGATTTCCAGCATGGTCGAAGAAGAGATGTCGAGCTCGCAGCGAGAGTATCTGCTGCGCCAGCAGGTCAAGGCCATCCGCCGAGAGCTCGGCGAAACCGACGTGGACGAGGACGAGATCGAAAACCTCCGCGAACGCATCGCGCTCGGCCGGCTCCCGAGCGAGGCCGAAGCGGCTGCCAAACACGAGCTTCGGCGCATGGGCAACATGAACGCGGCGAGTAGCGAGTACCATGTCGCACAAGCCTATGTGGAATGGCTCGCAGACCTACCTTGGGCAAAAAAGACTCCCGACCGGCTCGACGTCCAGCACGCGAGGCAGGTCCTCGACGAAGACCACTACGGGCTCGAGAAACCAAAGCGCCGAATTGTAGAGTACGTCGCCGTCCGCAAGCTTCGGCGCAACGGGCGCGCACCCATTCTGTGTTTCATCGGCCCGCCCGGCGTCGGAAAGACTTCGCTCGGTCGCTCGATTGCGCGCGCATCAGGCCGGGCATTCGTGCGGGTGTCGCTCGGAGGCGTGTCGGACGAAGCCGAAGTCCGTGGGCACCGCCGAACCTACGTCGGGGCATTTCCAGGGCGCATCATTTCCGGTCTAAAAAAGGCGAGCTCCAACAACCCGGTGATGATCCTCGACGAGATCGACAAGCTCGGAACCGACCAACGGGGCGACCCTGCCAGCGCTCTACTCGAAGTGCTCGACCCCGAGCAGAACCATCAGTTCACCGACCACTACATCGACGTGCCCTTCGACCTCAGCAAGGTCATGTTCATCGCGACGGCTAATCAGAAGAGCACGATCCCTGGGCCGCTACTCGATCGAATGGAAGTCATCGAGATCTCTGGCTACACATCGCGTGAAAAGCGGTCGATCGCGCGCGACTTCTTGATTCCCCGGCAGTTGAGCGAGCACGGTCTTTCTCCGGAGCGCCTGGATTTCTCAGACGAGGCGATCGACATCCTGATCGACTCCTACACCCACGAGGCCGGCGTCCGAAAGCTCGAGCAACAGGCCGCCGCAGTCTGCCGTGCAATCGCGGTCCGGCTTGCGAACGGCGAAGACGTCTCGATCATGGCCGACCCGCCCTTCATCGAAAGCGTGCTTGGTGCCGCGAAGGCCAAACGGCAGAAGCCGGAGCGAATCCCGAGGGCAGGCGTCGCAACCGGCCTGGCCTGGACCGCCGCGGGCGGGGACCTGCTGTTCGTCGAAGCGACGCGAATGCCGGGCACGGGCAAACTGCACCTGACTGGCAACATGGGTGACGTCTTGAAGGAGTCGGCAGCGGCCGCGTTCACGTTCGTGCGCACGCGCGCCGGGGAGCTAGGGCTCCCGGAAGATTTCGTGAGTCATATCGACATCCACGTTCATCTGCCGGCAGGAGGCGTGCCAAAAGACGGAGCCGCCGCAGGTGTCCCGCTGTTCGTGGCGTTGGCCTCGGCGCTCACGCAGTTCAAGGTTCGCCCCGATGTGGCCATGAGCGGGGAGATCACCCTTCGCGGCAACGTGCTCAAAGTCAGCGGCATTAAGGAAAAGTGCCTGGCCGCCCACCGCGCTGGCGTCGCCCGCGTCGTACTTCCAAAGCGAAACGCGCCAGACCTCGAAGATGTGCCCGCCGAGGTGCGTGACGATCTGGAGATTTGCCTAGTGTCCACAATCGACGAAGTGTTGGGCCTCGTCACTGCGTTCGAGACGACCGGGGCGCCCGCGGCCGCCGAATAGTCCGTGGCGACCTTGTTCATGTTCCGGTTGAGCGCAGCGTTTGCGGCCGTCGTCGGTGTTGTTCTCGCGTTCATCCCCCTGCTCGCGGTGCACGGGGTGGAAAGCGCTCTGGCACTCGGTCTGCTCCTTCCGCCTTGGGTGGCGGCGACGGCAGCCAGCTACACCGAACGGCACCGCGGCACGCGAGGCATCGATCTCATCTTCCGAATGGTCGGCATGGGCTTGCTGATTTGGTTGATCCCCTTCTTGCTGCTGGCCCTCAGCTCGCTGCGGACGCGGCAATGCGCGCCAGCCGAGGGTCTCGCCTTCATGTTGCTGGGACCGGCGCTCGGTTGCGCGCTCGCAGCCTGCACCGGCGTTTGGGTCGGTGGGGCAACGAGACTGCCTCGCCTGGCTCCGTGGCTCGCGGCCGCCATCCCGCTCGGTTCGGCGCTGCTCGGGCTTTGGGCATTCTACTCGACCCCGACCGTCTACGTGTTTGGCGCGTTCGCGGGCTACTTCCCGGGTGCCATTTACGACGACTTCGTACGGATTCCGCTCCGCTACCTCACCTACCGAGCCACGGTGCTCATCGCTGTTCTCGCACTCGGCGTCCTGTTTGATGCGCTCTGGGACCCTTCGTCTGGCACGCTCGGGCTCCGCGGCCGTGGTCGCTCGCAGCTCGGTGCGATGGCGGTCTGCGTCGGAGCCTTGGGTGTCGTCGCCGCGTCTTATTGGCAAGGCAACCAGCTAGGGCACTGGGTGAGCGACGCGTATTTGGTCGAGCGGCTCGGAAAGACCGAGCGCGGGGAGCACTGCATCGTGCACATGCCGCGTGAAACGCTCCCCGAGGATGCCAGTCGCTTGCTGGAAGACTGCGACTTCCACGTCGAGCGCGTTCGAGCCCATACCGGTCTTTCGTCGAACGAGCCGGTGACCGCCTATGTTTTCCGGAACCAGGACGAGAAGAAGGAGCTCATCGGCGTCGGGCGTACGCTGATCGCCAAGCCTTGGCGACGTGAGGTCTATCTGCAGATGTCGCACTGGCCGCATCCTGTGCTCGGACACGAAGTCGTGCATGCGGTGTTCGAGGAGGCGGGTCGCGGGCCTTTTGCCATCGCGGGGACCCTCGGCGGCCTGATTCCGAACCCGGGCATCGTCGAAGGCACCGCGGTCGCCCTAGCCTGGGACGTCCGGGACGACCTCGACCCAGACCAGTGGTCGAGGATCATGATGGACCGAAACGAGCTTCCTTCCGCGGCCGCCGTCATGAGCGTGCGCTTCAGCGCCCTCCCCGCACGGCGCGCATACATGGCCGCCGGGTCCCTGATTCGCTTCTTGATCGCGGCCCGGGGCATGGATGTGCTTCTCGAAACGTATCATCGCGGCAAGGTCGACGACTTGGATGAGCTCGAAGTGGACTGGCACGCGTATCTCGGGGAAGTCCCGGTGACGCCGGCTGAGCGTGGCGTGGCCGAAGTCGCGCTAGCAAGGCCGAGCATCTTCTCTGCGATATGCCCTCACGAGCTCGCAAAGCTCACGGCTGTCCTCGCAGGCGATGCTGCCGCCAGAGACGACCTCCGCACGATAGAGACCTGTCGCGCCATTCTGGAAATCGACGAGCACCAGGCGGAGGCACAAGCCACGCTGGTGGGCGCCCTCGCCCGTCACGGGCGCGACGCCGAGGCGCTGGCCATGCTCGAGGTGCTTCGGGCCACCATGAACGCCCCGAAGCCGGTCGTGGCCGCCGCCCTGGAGCAGTACGCCGATTCGCGTTGGACGCTCGGCAACTTGGAGGAGGCCGACGCGCTCTACGGGAAGCTGCTGGAGATCCCGCGCACCGATGGTTCTGCGCGCCAGAGCGAAGTGAAGAAGCTCGCCCTCGAAGCCACCGACCCGGAGCGCAAGCTGCTCTACGAGATCCTCCTGGGCCGATCCCCGAGCCCCGTCGTCGTTCACCTGGCACATTCGCTGGCAGCGATTCGGGACGATGGCCTCGGGCAGTATATCGAGGCCCGACAGCTGATGAGCGCGAATCGCTACGCGCTCGCGCTTCCCCTGCTTCGGGATGCGAAGCGGTTCGGATTGCCGAGCGTTCGCCTCGATCAAGAGCTGAGCCGCCTTCAAGGCATCGCGTTCTTTGCCCTCGGTGACTACGGCGAATCCGCCGCGACTTGGAGGGCTCGCGCTGGAGCTAGCCGCGCCGCCCAAGCGGAAGCGCTGAGCTGGCTCGAACGAATCGACTACGCACAGACCCGTGCGGTCAGTCCCGCGTTGCCAGGTCCATCGTTGGCTCCCCAAGCTGCGCCTTGATGTGCGCTGCAATGGAACAGTCGGCGGTGACGATGGGATCACCGGCGGCTTTGGCCGGGTCCACCTCGGGTCCGATTTGACTGCGGACCGTGATCAAGCGGCCTCGGTTCTCCGTCCGGGAACGCAAGACGAGCTTGTCCTGCTCGAGGTCCCAAAGGAACACGTCGACCGGATCCCGTAGTCGGCTCTTGCCCTGCACCAGCAAGAGCAAGAAGTAGTCGACGGGCACGCGCTTCTGGAGCGCCGGGAGCTCGCGGTCGATCGCGCGGGCGAGCTGCTCTTCACGCACGGAGAGTCGCTGCATGTCGTTGGTATCGTGGATTCGCTCGAGCCACTTGACGGTCAGGACTTCAGGCACCTCCGAGAGCGCCGAGAGGGGGGTCAGCTCCAGACCCAGGCATGCGCCGATCGCGTCCTCCTGTTCGGTCTGGATGGCAGTCCGCAACGCCTCCTCGGAAGCGAGCTCCGGCGCACGGACCTTCAGGTACACCACCTTCTCCTCATGGAGGGCAGAAAGTCGCACTTGGGCCTCCACCAAGCGGTTTGCTGCCCCGGATTTCGCCCCAAGGGCCTTCTCCTCGAGCTTTGCACGCGTGGCGTGGAGCTCGTCGAGAACCGACGCGACCTGCTCGGCATGCAGAGCCTGGATGCGGCCTCTGAGCTCGTCGGCCCGGACCTTCTGACGCCAGAAATACGCCCCGGCGATGAGCGCGGCCAGAAAGACGACGAAACCGATACGCGCCCACGGAAGGCGTGGCCGGTATCGATTCTTGCGAATGCCGTCGAACTCGGCAGGAGTGAGCTCTGATGGCTCCATGCGCTGAAGCTTAGTGGAAGTTCGTTACTCGCGCTGGTTCACGGCAAAGCTGACGTTGCCGTAGCCCGCCGCGGCCGCCGAGAACATCACCTTCTTCACGACTCGGAAGTCGATGTTGCGGTCCGCCTGCACGATGACTTGGCCTGCGAACGGCTCCGAAGGATGAATCGTCTCCCACTTGCGTTTCTCGGCTTCGAGACCGGCAATGAGCGGTTCGATGCGGTCTACTTGTGCAGACTGCCCTTGCGTCTGTGTGTCGGCGACCCGAGTGCCGTCGAGCGTAATCACACGCTCATCGACCGCGACGATCGGCGAGATTTCGATCTGTTCGGTGTTCTTGGCATCCGGCATCGTGATGGTCGGCTGCTGCGCGATTAGCTCGCCCGAAGCCGAGAACGACATGAGCAAGAAGATCACGAGAACGATCAGGAAATCGATGAACGGAATCAGTGGAATCTGGTGGTCCACCGCCTTGCGCGCGTGGCCCGAAACGCGTTCGCGTACGAACTTCAACGGAATGTGACGGAGCAGCTCTGGTTGTGGCCGTTTGATCGCCATGGTTTCCCCCTACAGGAACGCCGCTCCGTCCGCCATCGACAGGGTGGTGAAGCCCGCCGCTGACGCGACATCCATTGCACGAATGACGTCCTCGTATCGAACGCCGTCTTCGGGCGCGACGATCAAGTCGTCACGCTTGTCCCAAGCCTGCTTCCACTGCGCGAGCTTGGTTTGCAGCTCGTCGATGTCGAACTCCTTTTGGTCCGCCACGACGCGCTTGCCGATGTCGATGCTCTCCCCGGCCGACGACCCCAGCACGTAGCCGGAGTTCCGAACTTGCAGGATTAGCTTCACTTTTTCGTCCTCTGGCGGCGCGTCTTCCGTCGAAGCCTGGCCTGGGACTTGCTGATTGGCGTTCACCGCGGCGAGCTGGTTCCAGACCGCGGTGGCCAACAGGAACATGACGCAGCAAAGGAGAAGATCGATGAACGGAATCAGGGGGATCTCCTGATTGACCGCCTTCTTCCCGGAGTTTCCTCCGCCACTATCGATTGCAGCCATCTGGCTCGTTACTCCGCAGGAATGTTCTGAAGATCGACCTTCGAGCGATTGCCCACGACCAGGTTGAGAACCTGTACGGAGGCCGCGTTGATGTCGTCGATGATCCTCTGAGTCTTGCCGTTGAGAAGACCCATCATCAGAAGCGCGAAGACCGCGGTGATCAGACCGAACGCGGTGCAGTTCATCGCTTCCTCGATGCCCTTGGCCAAGCCGGTTGCCTTACTGGCCGCGTCGGCCTTGGCGACCTCACCGAATGCAGTGATGAGACCGACGACGGTTCCGAACAGACCGCAGAGCATGCCGACGTTTGCAAGCAGACCCAAGTACGGCGTACGCCGTTCGATCAGCGGGAGCTCCTTGAGTGCAGCCTCATCCATGGCCGCTTGAACTTCGGCATCAGGGCGGTTCACTTTGAGCAATCCCTGCTTGACGATGCGCGCGAGCGGATTGTGCTCGGCGGAGCAAACCTTGATCGCTCCCGCCACGTCTCCGGCGGTGATGCACTTCTGCATCTTTGCGATGAACTCGTCCTTGTCGATTGACGCTTTGTAGAGATACATCGCGCGCTCGATCGTGAACCCGATTGCAAACACCAGACAAACGAGGATTAGCCACATCGCCCATCCGCCTGCTTCAAAGTGGTACGCCAATTTGGCCATCTTTTCCTGCCTCCTGCGAACTTTACTTCGACAGTGTTATCCGGACCCCGAGTGAGTACGGGTCGATCCCCAGCACTGTCTTCTGACTAAAACTCGCTGTTCCCCCCAGAACGGTAAGCAATTCCATGGTTTGCTTACTATATAGGGATGATAACGGTTGGATCCAGCAAGTCAACATCGTGCCCGGTACAGTTGCTTAGAAACCCCGGCCGCAGCGAGCTTGGGTGCAAAAAGCGGAAAAAGCTGTAGTCGCGTTGACAACTTCGCGGGGCGTGGGGTAGCTTGCCCCTCGGTCAAGGGGTTCGCCCCGACAGTCGTAATGATTTCAACGGATTCCAGCTTTCTGGGTCCGAATTTCAGTGGGGCTGGAGGGTAGCGAGTACAGAGGGGTTTTCTCGCTAATTCACTGGCGAGCCGGAGGGAGCCGCAAGCATGCATGAGATTTGGGAGGCACTGATCGAAGGTGCTCCGTTTTCGTTCGTCAATCTCGGTGTTTTAGCTTTTGGCGTGGGCATCATCATCGATCGCGCCTGGTACATCCGGATGAACTACAGCGTGGATGCCGCCGAGTTCATGAACCGAATTCGAAAGCTCGTGCAGGCGGGAAACATCGATCGCGCAATTCGACAGTGCGAGGCCAAGGCCGTGCCACTGCTCGAGGTCGTCAAATCCGGGCTGACTCAGGTCAACCGCGGCGAAGAAGCCGTCATCGCCTCGATGGAAGAAAAGATGTCGGAGGTGATCCCGGCGCTCGAGAAGCGGACGGGGTCGCTCTGGACGCTGGCCAACATCGCGACGCTCATCGGCCTGCTCGGCACCATCAGCGGTCTGATTCGCGCCTTCAAGGCAGTCGGCACGATCGACGACCCGTCGCAAAAGACGGCGCTGCTGTCGGCCGGTATCGCGGAGGCCATGTGGAACACATTCCTCGGTCTTCTGATCGCGGTGATCTTCATGGTCGCTCACCTCGTGCTTCACGGGCTCACCAAGCGACACAAGCACGAAATGGAAAAGGTCACCATGCAGCTGGAGAACCTCCTCACGCTGCGCCGGCAAGGCGGTTAATCGGGCCCGACCATGCCCGCACGACTGACACCACGCCAACGAGCCTACGTCCGGAAGCGAACGCGCATTCCCGACCTCGATCCGTCCGAGACCAGTGAGGAGCTGAACATCGTTCCGTTCTTGGACATCGTCGTGAACATCGTCATGTTCTTGTTGATGACCCTGACGACGATTGCCTTCTTCTCGCAGGTCGAAGCGGCGCTTCCCGAATACCGCACGGGCGGGATCGGCAAGCGCGCGGCGGCAGATGAAGCGCTCAACTTGAACGTCACCGTGACGCGCGAAGGGGTCGTCGTCTCCGGATCGGGCGGCAAGCTCGCGCGGGGATGCACGACCACGGCGCCCGGCAAGGTCATCACCGTGCCCACCGGCATGAACGGCGAGCACGACTGGGAAGCGCTCACCGCGTGCGTCAGTCGCGTGAAGCAGCAGTTCGAGGACGAAACCCGGGTCACGCTCAGCGCAGATCCGGAAATACCGTATGAAGATCTGATTGCCGCCATGGACGCTGTCCGAGGCGACGAGAACGACCTCTTCCCCGAGGTTTTGCTCTCAGCGGGGATTCGATAGTGGCGAGCGAAAGCGGCAGGCCGTCGCGCCCTTCCCTCGCGCCGCCCGTCGCGGAGAAGTCCGTCTCGATGTCGTATGTGAATCGCGTCGTCCGCGCGAAGCTGCGTCGCCGCGCCGAGCCTGAGCACTTCGGGCTCAACATCTACCCAATGATGGACATGCTCACGATCCTCCTGGTCTACATGATGGCGATCTTCGCGACGTCGTCGGCAGCGGCCGTTCAGGAGAGCAGCGAGCTGAAGATCCCCTACTCCACCTCCAAGGTGGAGCTCAGCGACGCCATCTCCGTCCAGATCTCGCGCAGCGGGGTGGTAGTCGACGGCAAATCCGTCCTCGAGCTCCGCAACGGGATCGTCGACCCCAGCCTCAAACAAGGCGGCAGCAGCGGCTTCCTGATCACGCCGCTTTACAAGACGCTAGGCGAAATCCGCGACCGAAAGAAGCGAACCGCGCAGCGCTTCGCAAACCAGCCATTCGTCGGCGACGTTCAAATCATCGCCGACAAGCGAACGCCGTACCGGACCCTGAGCGAGGTGATTTACACCCTCGGGCAGACCGAGTTTAAGAATCTGCGCTTCGTGGTTAACAAGAAGACTGAGTAGGCCCGATCGGGACGCGGAAAAAACCGCGACACGGGGCTGCGTCGAACGGCTCGGCTTGCAAATGTGGTCGGATGCACTTGGGGGCCTGGACCACGCAAGCCTCGCCTCGGAGCTCGCGCCCAATCTGCGGTGGTTGCTGCCTTGCAGATTGTCACTCGCTACGTCGACTCCGCCCCATATCGCGCCTTTTTCCGCGCCCCTCCATACGGAGACATCTCGAACCGCGTCCCTCCGTGCGGAGCCATCAAGACAAGTTCCCAAAAACCGCCCCAATCGATGCGCGGTAGCGCGAGCCCGCAGGGCGAAGCCCGGCGCGAAGCGCCGCCAAGGCCAAGCGAAGCAGCGGCCGCGGCAGGGAGGACTACGGGTGGGGGTGGGCGGGCGGTGTAACCAAACCAAACCACGCACCCAATCCAACACTCCCGCCCCCCAAACATCCGCGGCAGCACAAGCCGCCCCGTCCGTCGAACCCCCGCATCGTGTTCCGCCGGGTCCCGGTGGTACGACTACAGCTCGAAGTCCCCGTACTCGAGGATTTCCGCGATTCGGTACAAGAACCCGTTGGCGTGCACTCCGTCGACGACACGGTGGTCGTAGGTCAGGGCCATGTGCATCACCGGATGGATCGCCATCACGTCGTCGCCCTCGTGCTCGATCACCACGACTCGCTTCTTGATCGTACCGAGGCGAAGGATTGCGACGTTGGGTTGCGAGATGATCGCGCCGCCGACGAGATTGCCTCGGCGACCCGGGTTCGAAATTGTGAACGTCTTGCCCGAAAGGTCGTTGGGGATGAGGTTGCTCGAGCGCGCTCGCTCCGCGACATCGTCCACAGCGCGCGCAACGCCTCGAATCGTGAGGTCGTCGGTGTTTCGAATCACGGGCACGACCAAGCCTTCGTCGGTGTCGACTGCAATGCCGATGTTGACCTCGGCCAGCTTGACGAATGCGTCATCGAGGACGCGCGAATTGATTTCCGGAAACTCGCGCAGTGCCCGAGCGGTCGCCGCGATCGCAAAGGCAAGGTAGGTGAGATTGACGCCCTCCTTCTTGAAGTGCGCTTTGTGTTGGTTTCGCAGCACCGCGGTCCGCTGAAGGTCGCATTCGGCAAAGGTGACCACGTCGGGGGCGGTCTGTTTCGAAAAAACCATGTGGTCGGCGATAATTCGGCGGCGGCGCGTGAACGGAACGACCTCGTCTCCGGGCTTGGGAACATACGGCGGCAAGCGAAACGCTCCGGAGGGACCGCTGCCTCTCGCGGTTACGGGCGCACGCTGGGCCGCGGGGGGGGGAGCGGGCGCGGGGGGAGCCGCTGCCGGCGGAGGAGGTGGCGGGGGCGGAGTCGCCATTCGTCCGGGACTAGGGGCGTTACTGATCGCCGCCATCACGTCGTCATGCATGATGCGTCCGCTTTCGCCCGAGCCCTGGACAGCGGAGAGGTCGACCTCCTTCTCTCGCGCGAGCTTACGCACCGAGGGCGAAGTCGGCGGCGCAGGACTGGCAGCGGAGGCAGGCGCCATGGGCTCTCTGGCCGGAGCTGCGGCCGCGCTTGCCTGCGCGGTCTCGTCGATTTCGCAAATTGGATCGCCGACCGCGATGATGTCGTCTACGGCCGCGAGCAGTTGGGTCACGACGCCTGCAACAGGCGCCGGGAGCTCACTGTCGGCCTTATCGGTGAGGATTTCGACGATGGGCTCGTCCTTGGCGACGGACTGCCCCACGGAGACGAGCCATTTGCCGATTGTGCCTTCTACGACGCTCTCGCCGAGTTGCGGCATCGTCACTTTGGTGGCCATTGGAGCCGCACCATAGCCCAAAACAGCGCGCGCGGTAGCTCCTTGCGGTGCCCCGTTCTTCAGACTAGTTTTGCCTCGCCGCTCGGAGTAGAGTCCCGCGCATGCTGGACGCGCTCAATAGGGAAGACAGGCTTCAACTCATGAGGTTTGTTTGCTCCTTCGCCTGGGCTGACCTCGAGATCACCGCACGTGAACGTGAGTTCATCGTCACGATGGTGATTCGACTCGGTCTGGACGACGAAGAGCAGGAGCAGGTCGCAGAATGGCTCGAGGTTCCACCCCGCGCCGACGACCTCGACCCTGAGGACATCCCGAGAGAGCACCGGAAACTGTTCCTGGACGCAGCAAAGGCCATGATCCTGTCCGACGGCACCGTCGAAGACGCGGAAGCCGAAAACCTGGTCATCCTCGACCAACTGCTGCGCTAACCGCTGTTCGAATAGTGGAGACATCATGGACATCGACGCGAGCAAGTACATGGACCTGTTAATGGAGCACGGTCCGAAGGTCTTGGGCGTTCTGCTGGCGCTCTTTTTCGCGTTCGTCCTGGCGGGCTGGGCGGAGCGAGGCGTCCGCGGCGCGCTCGAGAAGCGAAATTTTGACGCAACCCTGACGCGGTTCTTCGCGAAGTTCGCGCGCTACCTGATTCTCGTTGGCGCCGTTCTCGGCTGCCTGGGGGTGTTTGGAATTCAAACGGCGAGCTTCGTCGCCGTCTTGGCCGCTGCCGGCTTCGCCGTTGGCATGGCGTTCCAGGGCACGCTCGGCAACTTCGCTGCGGGCATCATGCTGCTGGTGTTCCGGCCCTTCAAAGTCGGCGATTTCGTGGAAGTGAACGACGACACGGGCGTCTGCGAGCACATCGATCTCTTCACCTGCGAGTTCCGGACACTCGACAACCGGAAGCTGATCATCCCGAATGGCGCGGTCTTCGGCAGCACGATTACCAACTACACCGGGTACGACGTTCGCCGCGTCGACGTGGATGTGGGTGCCGAGTACTCGGCCAGCATCGACGCGACCCGAAAAGCCCTCGAAACGTCCGCTGCAAACGTCCCTGGCATGGTCAAGGACCCCGCGCCTCAGGTCTTCTTGAAGGGGCTTGGTGGCTCTTCGGTCGATTGGCAGGTCCGCGTCTGGTGCAAGACAGAAGACTACTGGGACGTCTGGCAGGCGACCGTTCGCGCAGCCAAGTTGTCCCTCGACGAGGCCGGCATCGGAATTCCCTTCCCGCAGCAGGACGTGCACCTCGACGAATCCGTCATCAAGGCGCTCTCGAACTAGCCACCCACGCGCCTGGGCTCAGGCGCAGGGGTCGAGGAGCTCTGAAACGGCCGGACGCGCCGCAGCCAAGCTAGCGCCTAGCCCAACGACCTGCATCGGGTCCAAATCCGAGCGGGGCCGCTTGCCAAAGTACGATTCGATGTACTCGACGACACCCGGAAGGCGCGTGCTGCCGCCCGCCAGAAACACGGCTTGCATGTCGCGAGCTTTCAGGCTCGCCTGGGCGAGGACTTCATCGCAGATACCGAACGTGGAGCGGACCAAATCCAGGGTGAGATGTCGCACTTCATCGCGCGTAATCGGAATGATGCCGCAGCTCTCGGGTGCAGCCGGATCGACGCTCGGAATTGCGATGGCGGCCTCTTCGGACTCGCTGAGCTCGCACTTCGCAAGCTCGCATGCGTTGACCAGGCGATCGAACGTCACGGCGTCATTGCTCAGGTCCCAACCGTCTCGCGCGAGCGTCCTGTCGGCCACGTGGAGCGCGATGGTTCGGTCGACGTCGTCACCGCCGAGGTAGGCATCCCCACCGTGGCCGATGACGCGAAACGGATAGCCGCTGCAATCGACCACCGCTGCATCGAAGGTGCCGCCACCCAAGTCGTACACGAACGCGTACTTCAAACTGCTGCGGTTCAGGTACGCAAGCGCGGTGGCGATCGGCTCTTCAACGACCCGGACTGAGGCGAACTGCGCCTTTGCGACCGCAAGCGCGGTCGCGTCACGGCGGCGTTGATCGAAGCCCACAGGAGCCGTGACGACTGCGTGGACGTCGCGCACAGGACATTTGGTGAGCTGGCACAGATGGCTCACGATCGTGCCACCCACATCGACGGGCGACACGATGCCGGCGCGAGTTTGGATCAGTACGCCCCCGTCCGAGCTCTCGAGCATGTCGTACGGATAGTGCTCCCGAAACTGGGACGTGTAGGAGGAATGCCAGCGGGCGCCGACCACGCGCTTCGCCGACAGAAGGGTGTTCTTTGGGTCCATGGCCCGTCGTCGCCGCGCCGGCTGGCCGACGAGCGTCGCCCCACTTGGCGGGAACGCGACGGCCGACGGCATTGCGTAGCCGCCGCTCTCGAGCGGCAGGGCTTCGAAATTCCGGGCGACCACCGTGTTCGTGGTACCAAGATCGATTCCAACGGTCTGTTTCCTGCGCACGGGCATCGGGCGCCCCGAGATCTGGGGTCTGATTTGATTGAGGTCCATGGGGGGATTGGCCTCTCCGGAACCACCAGGCTACGTGATTCAGCGCTCCGCTGCCATAGTGGCTGCGGGGGCTGGACCGCACGGCGTCCCTGCTCTAAAGTGAAACACGTTCTAGTTGGAGGCTTCAGCCGATGCCCGCGGACTTTCAAGAGCTTCAAGTCGCAGGAATTGTTCAGGAAACTCACGACGCGCGGTCGTTCATCTTCGCCGTTCCTGAATCCTTGCGCCAGGAGTTCCGCTATCGCGCCGGCCAGTTTCTGACCTTCGAGGTGCCCTGGCATGGCATGCAGTTGCGCCGCTGTTATTCGCTTTCGAGCGCGCCCGAGACCGACGCGTGGCCCAAGGTGACGGTCAAGAGGGTAGACGACGGCCGCGTCTCCAACTGGTTCAACGACAACCTCCATGTGGGGGACACCATTCTCGTCCAGCCGCCAGAAGGCCGCTTCCTGATGCGCTCGAACGAAGGGGATCACGGCATCGTCCTGTTCGGCGGAGGTAGTGGGGTCACGCCGGTGGTGTCGATCTTGAAGTCCGCGCTGCGCACGACCCAGCGCGACGTGAAGCTCATTTACGCCAACCGGGACGAGCGTTCGATCATCTTCAAAGACGAAATCGATCTTTGGCTGGCGGAGTTCCCGAACCGCCTCGAAGTCGTCCATCATCTCGACAGCGTGAGCGGTTTCATGTCGGTAGCCGAGATTCGCGAACAGATCCGCGGCTGGGAAGACGCCGAGTTCTTCATCTGCGGCCCAACGGGATACATGGATGCCGTCGAAGAGGCGTTCAAGGCCTCCGAAATCGATCCGGGACAAACCAAGTTCGAGCGCTTCATTTCGCTGATCGATCCGGATCGCAAAGACGAATCCGCCGAGGTCGTCCCCGAGCAGTCCGACGACGAGATTCCGGAGTCCTTCAAAATGCTGCTGGAAGGTCAGTCCGTCGAGGTGCCGTACGAGAAGGGTCTCACTTTGCTCGAGTCCGCCGTCAAGGCCGGGCACAAGCCACCGTCGTCTTGCGAAGATGGCTACTGCGGTTGCTGCATGGCGTTGCTCAAGAGCGGCGAGGTCAAGATGACCGCCCACGATGCGCTTGAGCCGAGCGACATCGAACGAGGCTGGGTCCTAGCTTGTCAATCGCGACCGGCGAGCCAAGAGCCCATCGAAATCGACTTCGACGCCGAATACTAAGGGCGCTGCCGGTCAGGCCAGTCCCAGAACGACGCCTTGCCGATCGTCCAGTCCGGGCCGTCGCCCCAGTCGTTGCGTGTGCGCTTTTGCCGGTGGTCCGGGTCGTACTTCTTCAGCGCTTTTTGGTAGCCCTGCCACTGCTGGATGCCGAGCTTCTCGGCCCAGTAGTCTTCTTCGGACGACCATTGGTTGTCGCCGGCGTACTGCAGAACCGTGATGCCGGGGAAATCCATGATGCCCTGCCCGCTTGGATCATCGCGGCGATTGTTCATGCGAAACACGATGCAACCGCTCGGGTCGGCCATGTGCCAGTCGTAGACGCCGTAGATCTCCCCGTATTGCTCCATGAGCGGGACGACCCAGTTCCGAACGGTTTCACGGCCGTGCATCGTACCGAGTACGCGCTCGTGGTAAACGACGTCTTCGGTGAAGAGGTCGGCCCAGGCATTCCAATCCTCTCGAATCATCCCGGTGTACCAGAAGTGCCGAAACGCAGCCTCGACCTCTTCGAGCTCGAAGCTAGGCACTACTCGGCTGCCTGCTGGTCTTCGGGCCAGGAATAAAACTGTGTGCACCAGCGCCGGAAGATGCCGATCGGGCCATCTCCATCGCAGAGGAGCGGCTTTTCATACTGAATTTTGTTTTCCCAGATCGGGATGTCCTGTTCGAGTTGTCGCGCCACCTCGGCGACGAACGCTTTGCCTACGCCGCGCGCCATCTCCGCACCGGCCGACTGCTTCACGGAGAAATTGAAGCGCAGGTGGATGTGGTCCGCGTCGATGGGTGTCATCGTCGCGACGTTCAAAGTCTCGACAATCCCGTTGAAGCGAACGATCGCGAGCCCGAACCCGTAGTTGAGGCTCTCGATCGAGCCATCGACGGTGCCGCGCGGAGTCTCCATGCCGGCGCCGGAGTAGACTCGCAGAACCGCGCCATCGACCGAGGCCTCAGACTGCGGCATGTTGGTCGTGCCGTGCAGGTAATGGAAGTGCGCCGAGTCGACGGCGTTTTCCGCCATCTCTTGATTGCGCGTTCGAATCGTCCACTGTCGTTCGATGAACTCCGTCCACTCTTCGTTGCGAACGCCATCTTGCGTGCCCCACTCGGGAATCTCGGGGGGTAAGTCGAAGTTCGGCGGCTCGCCTTGGGCGTGATGCCAGCACAGCACCATGTTCGCGAGCTCTTTGATGCGCCAAGTGCCCACCTTCGCTTTTCGGGGAACGTGCTCTGCATAGGGTACCGCGGTACAGCGGCCGTCGGTGCCGAACTTCCATGCGTGGAAGGGACACTCGATGGAGCCACCCTTGACCGTGCCGCCGTGACCGAGGTGGGCACCGAGGTGAGGGCAGAATGCATCGAGCACGGAGAGCTCGCCGTCTTCCGAGCGCCAGACGACCAGGTCGTCGGCGAAGTACTTCAGCGGCTTGACGTCTCCGGGCTTGATTTCGTCCGAATAAGCGACTTGGAACCAGCCATTCGGAATCGGCGGGGTGAAGTAGCGGTCGTCCATCTTCCAAAAATAGAACGTGTTTCACTTTTTTCAAGTGGAAACATGCCGGCCGGGTCCCCGGGACTGCACGAAGAGGAGGGCTCCTGGATACTCGTCGTTTCCGTAACGATATCGGTCGAGTTCGTCGGCGTCTGAAGGTATAGCCCGGCTGCGGGTTGGATGCATGGGTGTTACTTTCCGGTCTGGAGGTCGGCAATGGCGACAATCAGCGTGGGCGCGACCGCCCCAGACTTCACCAAGACCACACAGAACGGCGACGCGATCTCGCTCTCGCAGTTCCTCGGCGAGAAGACGATCGTTCTGTACTTTTACCCGAAGGACGAGACGCCCGGGTGCACCGCGGAGGCGTGCACGTTTCGTGACAGCTTCGAGGACTTCGTCGAAGCGGGTGCAGTGGTCATCGGTGTGAGCCAGGACAGCGAAGAGAGCCACAAGAGCTTTGCCTCACATCACCGTCTTC
>JBARTN010000066.1:0-10906 GCA_049645265.1 Polyangiales bacterium | reverse complement strand
TCCCAGCTCCGCAGCTGCCCGGCTCGAAGTGCGGGACCTAGCTGCTCTCGGGCCCAGCGAGCAAAGCTGTCGATCCCGTGGTGAGCTTCGTGGTCCGCTGCTCTCTGCGGGACTTTCTCACGATCGCGCACTCTGGACTGAAGCGGCGTGAGTCCGAGCTCTAGTTCGAGCGCACGGCCCGCGGTGAAGAGCTTCTGGTGATCCCATGCCGGCGAGTGAATCCGAAAGGTCTCCGGGTGGATCTTGTGGATGGCCACGTGCACATGCTCGTGGTCTTTGTCGTTGTGACGCGCGGCGATGTACTGGTGACCGGCAAACCCCATCGCCTCCACCAGGTTTTCCACAAAACGCCTGAGCTCGTTCCCGTTGAGGCTTCGGTCGTCCGGGTGAAGGGAGATGACCATGTGATATGTGCGGTTGTTGCCCGCGCGGGTGTTCTGCGCGTGCACGGCCTCGACGAGTCGGCACGCGAGCTCGAGGTCGCGGGGCCCGGTCACGCCAGGAAGGTTGGCGGCCAGGAACCAGGTCGCCCGCGGCTTGTCGCTTCGACCCCGAATGTAACGGGCGAGCTGGCGAAACCCCTTGTTGCTTGCCGATGCACGTTGGTGCCGGACAATCACCGCCGCCCTGCCAAACGCTCGACCGCCCGACGAACTTGGATGATGGAGTCAAGAAGCTCGAGGTTCAGCCTGCTGTGGCTGGACCGGTCGCTGACGCCCTCTCGGATGGCGAGCTTGAGGAGGCCGCCGATGCGGTTGAGGTCGGCGTGCACCCGTGCAACCTCGGTAAGCGCCTGTGCATCGACGGTGCTTTTCAGGCGAGCACCCACGAGACATCGACGAAGCACCTCTCCGCGCGAGTGGCTGGTTTGCTGGGCGAGGGTATCGAGCCGACTGAAATCTTCCTCATCGACACGGAACGAGACGATTCGTGACTTCGGCTTCCGTGCTCCGCCGCCTTTCACTTCGTCCCTTCCTTTCCTTGCTCGGGCTCAACACCCACCCCGACGGACAAGACAACGCTCGCAAGCTCCAGCGCACGCCTCACGGCAAACTCAGGCGGCCCGTCGAGCACCGCGCGGGCACCCGCAACCAACTCCGAGCGCAGCACGAGGTCCGCAAACCCGCGCAGCACCTCGATCTGAATTTCGCCGCCGTCCGCTATCCGGTGAAGCAGTGCGGCAGCAGCCCAACGGACGTCGGACATTGCCACAACCCCCTTTTCATTCTGGTCACCGTGACCGAAATGAGTGCTTCGCGGACCCTCGCTGACGTCTTCTGACCGCGGGCCATGTGGAGTTTCGCTTAGAAAAAGAGGGGCATCCGGCCGTTGGTCTTGCAACCTAAATCCAGCGCGTCTGCCAATTCCGCCATCCTCGCTTGATGTCTGGTGCTCGCGGGTTAGCACTTTCGTCAAATCCCGCCAGTCACGTCGGATCGCGCTGCTCCTCGCAGTCGCTGATACGCAAAGGTCATCACGATCAAGCTGAACGGTGTTGCGAGGAGCGAGCCGAAAATGATCGATCCGCCGATCGCGTTCAGCACGGCCAAGATCAAGAGCAGCGCGAAACTTGGGGCTAAGTTCTCTTTGATGAGCGTGTAGCTCTGTCCAATCGCTGCGGTCGCACCGGCACCGTCGAGCGCGATCGCATGGAAGGTGAACGCGGTGATAAATGCAAAGATCACGCCCGGGAGCACCAGCAGCATCGAGCCGATGATGACGCCAACGCCGATCAGAATCATGGCGATTAGACTTGCGCCAAACTCGGAAAACCCTTCGAAGACGTCGGTGGCGGTGCCCGCCTCGCCGCGCATTCGCTTACTGACCAGTTTGATGAATCCAACAATCATAGGCCCGGCACACAAGCCTAGGCTCACGGCCGAGATTACGAACACCAATAGAGAGGCAACGACGTAGAGCACGAGGTCGTCCTTGAAAAGCGCCCAGCTTTCGCTCAGGGAGCTCTCTACGAGGTTCTCAGTTTGAATCACTTCGGTCATCGGTGCCTCCTTCACGAGATGAAATCATCGGTGCGGGCGAAGTTCGCGTGGGGTACTATACACCTGTCACTAGAAACGCAGAACGAGCCCTCCGCGATGATGCTCGAAACCATGGCACCAGGCTATACTCCGCGCTCATGCGGGAACAACGATTAGGCGGCATCACGGTTCGACTGACGGGAGGCGAGGATCGCCAGGGTGGCGGCGATGGACCTCTCGTCGTGTTGATGCATGGCTTCGGTGCGCCCGGGACAGACTTGGTCGGTCTATGGCGAGTGCTCGATGTGCCGCGCCATGTCCGCTTCGCGTTTCCCGAGGCACCTCGAGAGATCCCTGGGATGTTCGGCGCGCGGGCGTGGTGGATGATCGATTTCGCGCGCGCCGAGCAAGCGATGGCGGAGGGGCCGCGGAGCTACGCGATGGAGGTCCCGCCTGGTATGGAGGATGCGACCGACCAGGCCGTGCGGATGATTGAGGCGATGCAAGCGCAGCTCGGGGTGCCCGACGAGCGCCTGATCCTCGGCGGCTTCTCCCAGGGTTCGATGGCGGCCTGCAACGCGGTATTCACCCGGAACGTGACGCCGGGCGGATTGGTGATCCTTTCCGGTACGCCCGTGAATCTGGAAGCGTGGAAGGCCGGTATGGCATCGAAACGCGGAGTGCCTGTCTTTCAAAGCCACGGCCAGAACGACCCGCTCCTTTCGTTTGAGGCTGCCGAACACCTGCGCGACGAGATGCGCGAAGCCGGTCTTTCGACCGAGTGGGTCCCCTTTCGAGGCGGCCACGAGATTCCGATGCCAGTCCTCGAAGAGCTCGGCCGATTCTTGTCGACGACCGGCTATTGATTCTCAGGCGTTTCGAGCGCGAGGATCTCGTCTTCGCGTCCCCGTACGACTCGCTTACCCGTGAGTGGTCCGCGGTACTCGGTGACGATGGTGCATTGTCCTTCGTGACCGTCGCGCTCGAAGTAGACCACCACCCAATCTCGAACGCGGCCGAGCTCGTGGGCCCGGTCGGTGTTGGAGTGGAGAGCGGTGAAGTGCCAGCCGTCTTCGTAGCGGTGCAGGATGGGCAGCCAGGCGGCGCCATCGGGGTTGTTTCGCTGAGGAGCGATACGAGGGAGCTCGCCGGCTTCGGCTTTCTCTCGGTAGTCTCGATCGATCGCGAGCAACAGCGCGACATCCGGTTTGGCTTCGGCGATCGCGGGGACGGTGACCTTGGCTCCCGCTCTTTCGAGGTCTGCGAACCTGCGTGCCCTTCCGCGCGCAGAACGTGCCAGCATCGTCGCCAGGATGTCCCGGATGGCCTCGAGCCTTCGCGGACCAAAGCCAGCCACCGCGTCCAGACGTCCGTCGTGTGCGGCGACCTCCAAGGATTCGAGCGTGTCGATCTCGAGCTCTCGATGAATTCTTTCCGCTAGCTCTTCGCCGATCCCCGGGACCGTCTTGAACAACTCGACCGCGGACAGCGTCCCCTCGAGCCGGCCCAGCATTCGCAGCTTGCCCGTGTGCGCGATTTCGTCGATCGAGCCGGAGAGGCTCTTGCCGATTTGCGGTAGTGCGTCGAGGCCTTCGCGCCCTTCGGTGAGCGCGAGATCCTGAATGCTGCTCGGATGAGCTCGAACCACTGCGGCCCCTGCACGGTAAGCGTCGATTCGATACATGTTGGCGCGCTGCGTCTCGAGACGATCGGCCACGTGGTCGAGGATCGCTGCGATCTCTTCGTTGCTGACGACTGGCGGGCCGGATTCCACGCGTGCATGTAGCCAGCAGATCGGGGCGAACGCAATAGCCGATGAACCTCTGGCGCTAGGTTCCAGATCGATCAAAGCTTCGGCTTCAATCCGTGGTGAAAGACGTGAGCTCCCGAACCGCAGCCTTTTTCGATCTCGACCGCACGCTGCTCGACATGAACAGCTCGACGCTTTGGGCCAAACACGAGCTCCTCGCGGGGAGCATTTCGATTCGGCAGTTCGGACGGGTGCTGGTTTGGAACGTGCTCTATCACCTGTCCCTCATCGACATCGAGACGGCGTTCAAAGAAGCAGTGGGTCACTATCGTGGGAGGTCTTACGAAGGGCTCGACACAGAGACGCGCGACTGGTTCGCACGCGACGTCGCGCACCATCTTCGCCCTGGTGCCGGGCGCGCCCTTCGCGAGCATCGAGAGCAGGGGCATCATCTCGTCCTGCTGACCAGCGCATCGGCATTCGCGTCGCGCGCCGCGCGTGACACCTGGGAGCTCGACGACTTCCTTTCCAACGACTTTCCGGCCGACGAGGAGGGAAAGCTTCGCGGAACTTTCGTGTCGCCGCTTTGCCACGGGCCTGGGAAGGTCAAACGCGCGGAAGCCTGGGCTTCGGAGCGGGGCATCGACCTCGCAGACTGCTACTTCTACACCGACTCTTACAGCGACGCTCCCATGTTGAAGGCCGTCGGGTATCCTCGTGTCATCAGTCCCGATCCGAGGTTGAAGCGTGCGGCCCGGCAACGAGGTTGGCCCATCCTGCAATGGTGAGCGCGACGACTCGCGCGCCTCGTGATACGACCCCTCTATGTCGTACGTAGAGAGCGAAGAGCAGCAGATGCTGCGCAAACAGGTTGCTGAGATCGGGCGCAAGTACGGGCGCGAATACTACACGGAGAAGGCGCGGCAAGGCTTGTCCCCGGACGAGCTCTGGCAAGAAATAGGCGAGCATGGCTTCATCGGCGTCAATACGCCCGAGGAGTATGGCGGTGGGGGCCTCGGGATCTACGAGCTGGCCATCGTTTGTGAAGAGCTCGCGGCGGCGGGCTGCCCGCTGCTTCTCTTGCTGGTTTCCCCGGCGATCTGCGCGACCGTAATCGCCCGGTACGGGACGGAGGCCCAGAAAGAACGCTGGCTGCCTAAGCTCGCCTCCGGCAAATCGAAGATGGTGTTTGCGATCACCGAGCCAAACGCAGGCTCGAATTCCCACCGGCTCGAGACCAGCGCCGTGCGAGATGGCGACGACTGGGTTTTGTCCGGCACCAAGTACTACATCTCGGGCGCCGACGATGCAGATGCGATTCTCGTGGTGACGCGCACGGGAGGCGCCGAAGGGGGGCGCGGTCGTCTCTCGCTCTTCATCGTCGACGCGAACGCCCCGGGTCTTGAAAAGACGCTGATCCGAATGCAGATCCCAGGCGCGGACCGGCAGTTCACGCTGTTCTTCGACAACGTTCGCGTGAGCGCCGACCGCTTGGTGGGCAACGAAGGACAGGGTTTCGCGCAGGTTTTCACCGGCCTGAATCCCGAACGAATCCTCGGTGCGGCGCTGGCCAATGGTGCGGCACTCAGCGCGATTGAACAGGCGTCACGATACGCCAATGAGCGCGAGGTCTGGGGCAAGCCGATCGGTGCCCACCAGGGGATTGCTCATCCACTCGCCGAGGCCAAAATCGAAGTGGAGCTTGCGCGGCTAATGACCATGAAGGCAGCCTGGCTCTTCGATCAGGGCAAAGACGCAGGCGAGGCTGCCAACATGGCGAAGTACGCAGCTGGCGAAGCCGCGACCCGCGCGGTGGACACGGCGATTCAAGTTCACGGCGGGAACGGCATGAGCGAAGAGTACGGCCTCGTTTCGCTCTGGGGCATGGCGCGGACCTTGCGCATCGCGCCAGTGAGCCGCGAGATGATTCTAAACTTCATCGCACAGCACACTTTGAATCTACCGAAGTCTTATTGAGCGGGCCAGCGGGGGCGTAGCAACCGTTGCAGGCGCGTGAGGATAGGGTAGGGGTACTCCCTCGCGAGATCGTCAAGTGCACTCTGCATTCGCTCGCCTCGTCCATCGTTTCGGCGGGAGGACACTGCGATCTTGGAAGCCTTCCAATGCTTTCCGGAAGGCTCGTGCGCGGCGATTCTGAACGATGTGGCCGCCGGGGAACTTGATGAGCTCGGTGCCGAAGTGGTCGGCGAGACGTTGGCCGTGTTCCACGGTCGCGAGGCGATCGTACTCTCCTGAAATGATCGAGACGCGTTCTGGTTCGACCTTGGGCATGCGGCAGACCGGTGTGATGGGAACGAGCTGCTCGCGGTAGCCTTCGTAGAGCGTCCGCTGGATGTCGCCGGTGCCCGGCACCAGGTCGTTGTCGTGCATGACGTCGGGGACGCTGCAGATCGGAATGTAGGCGAGCACGAAGTCGACGTTCGAGGTGACCGTGGCAAGCAGAGACGCCGTGTAGCCGCCGAGGCTCATGCCAACGACACCCACGTGGCTTGCGCCCGCGTCTCTCATGGCGCGAATCGCGATCTGCAAGTCCCAGATGGCCTGACGGAAGCCTTCGATGGTGAAGGCCGTATCTTGTTGTGGCCACTCGGGTGGAAACGCGTGTCCGCGTCGCCCGTGGAACGGGAGCGCAAAGAGCGAAACCCCGATGCCTTGGCGAAAAAACTCACGCATGGGCCAGGCGACGCGCTCCATCAGATGGTGGCCGGACGAAAAGCCGTTCACGAGGATCGCCATCGGCTTCCCCTTGATGCGTAGATTCAGCGTTCGGAGCAGGGCGGTCTGGTTGTCTCTGTGACTTCGATACTCTTGGCCGACGTCTTTGAAGACCAGCGGGTGGGCGCTGTACCAGCTCCATTCCGCGTAGCCGACCCGCTGCGGCGCCAGCCAGCGCTTTCGCACCGCGATTCGTCCGGGGGTCGGGAAGAGATCGCGCGGGCTCTCGCGGTACGTTCTGTAGTCATCGCTCGAGGCAAACGCGGTCAGGTCGTGCACCAGCTCCGCCGGGTCTTTCAAATCGGACGGCTGAAGTTTGCTGATTTGAGAGACGAGGAAGCCATCGGCTCGGTACGCGAGCTTTGGAATCAGCCCCCTTGGCTTGCTGCTCGCTGCGAGCTGGGCGCCACCGCCTTTGAAAGAAATCCCGCTCGCTCGATTGAGGTCCGGAATATCCCACGCTTGCTGAGCTTCACGCGTCACGGTTGTCTAGGCGTATATCGGAACCGGGCGTTCAGTGCAATTGTTGTCGCCAAGGGTTGATCAGCGCCGGGCGCAAGATTTGCGTGTGCGAGTCGGCGACCGCTGTTCCGGTGGTGGTATGATCAACTGTGATGCGTGCGGTCCTTCTCGACACCCCTGCTCCGATCGAGAAGCATCCTCTGCGCCTCGGCGACGTCGGCGTCCCCGAGCCCGCCGCAGACGAGGTTCGGATCAAAGTACGGGCCTGTGGCGTCTGTCGAACCGATCTCCACGTCGTCGAAGGCGATCTCGAACTACGGCGCACGCCGATCATCCCGGGTCACCAGGTCGTCGGTACGATCGATTCGCTCGGCTCGTCCGTGACGGATCACCAAATCGGCGCGCGGGTCGGCGTTGCCTGGCTTCACCGCACTTGCGGCTGCTGCTCGTTTTGCGCCAGCCAACGCGAGAACCTCTGCGACTCCCCTGATTTCACCGGCTGGACCGTTCACGGAGGCTTCGCGGAGTATCTGGTGGCTCCGGCGAGCTTCATCTACCCGCTGCCCGACGTCTTTTCCGACTTGCAAGCGGCGCCCCTCCTTTGCGCCGGCATCATCGGCTACCGCTGTTTGACGAAAACTGGCATCGGCGATTGGTCGGGGGCGCGCCTCGGGCTCTACGGATTCGGCGCCGCCGGTCACGTCGCGATCCAGATCGCGAAAGCGCGCGGAGCCGAGGTCTACGTCTGCACCCGCGATCGCGAAAAGCATCAGGCCCTCGCCGAAGAGCTCGGCGCAGTCTGGACGGGCGGCACGATGGACAAGCCCCCAGTCCCGCTCGACGCGGGCATCCTCTTCGCGCCCGCCGGCGAGATCGTACCTGCCGCGCTCTCGCACCTCGACAAGGGCGGCACCCTCGTGCTTGGCGGGATTCACATGAGCCCGATTCCGGAGCTCCCCTACGAGCTTCTCTACGGCGAGCGCGTCGTTCGCAGTGTCGCCAACAACACTCGAGCGGACGGACTCGCGTTTCTCCAGGAGGCAGCAGTGGTTCCCGTGCGCACCCACGTCGAGACCTTTCCGCTCGAGAATGCCAACGAAGCGCTCGAGCGCCTTCAGCACGACGGAATTCGCGGCGCGGCCGTGCTGACGGTTTAAACGAAAAACGCCGCGCCCGAAGAACGCGGCGTCGTTCTGATCAAGCGCGAGCGCTCTACTCGGCGACCTCTGCCATCAGGCGCGCGACCGTGTAGGGGTCGATGTTCGCGCAAGGGCGACGGTCCTCGAGGTAACCCTTGCCCTCCAGATCGGTCGCCATCGGAATGCGAACCGAAGCGCCACGGTCGGACACGCCGTACTTGAACTCCCTGAAGGACGCGGTCTCGTGCGCGCCTGTGAGACGCTCCTCGAGGCCAGCACCGTAGTGCTTCAGATGCAGCGCGATACGCTCGGGCTGACCGAGTTTCTCGCAGTACTCGTGAATGATCTTCAAGCCACCATCTTCGCGCATCGCCCTGGTGCTGAAGTTGGTGTGGCAGCCGGCGCCGTTCCAATCGCCCTTGGCTGGCTTGGCGTCGTAGGAGATGTCCACGCCGAAGGTCTCCGCGATGCGGCCGAGGAGGTAGCGCGCCATGTACATGTGGTCGCCAACCTCGGTGATGCCTGCGGGTCCGATCTGGAACTCCCACTGGCCGGGCATGACCTCCGCATTGATGCCTGAGATCTTCAGACCGGCCTTGATGCATGCGTCCATGTGCTCTTCGACGATCTCGCGGCCAAACACGTACTCAGCGCCAACGCCGCAGTAGTACGGCCCCTGGGGACCGGGGTAGCCACCCTCGGGAAAGCCGAGCGGGTAGCCGTCCTTCATCATCGTGTATTCCTGCTCCATGCCGTACCAGCAATCGAGATCCTTCAGGCGTTTCTCAGTGTCCTGCGTGTCGCGTCGCGTATTGGTCGGGTGCGGCGTTCCGCCGTGCGTCACGACCTCGCAGAGCACGAGGATATTGTCGCCGCCTCGGAGTGGATCGCGACACGCGAACACCGGGAACAGCTGGCAGTCGGAATCATCGCCGGTCGCCTGGTTGGTGCTCGACCCATCGAAGCCCCAGCTAGGCAAAGCGGCAACACCGGTGATTGCACCGAGAACCTTCTCGATCAGGCTCGCCTCGAGCATTCGGGTCTTCGAGCGAAGAGCCGGGGTCGGCTCCGTGCCGTCGATCCAGATGTATTCAGCCTTGATGATACTCATCGTCACTACTCCTAAAGATGTTCGCGTCGCCGGGGCACCGGCGAGCAGGCTCGGCGGTAGACCACGGGGTTGACTCCAGGCCGGTGATTCGCCGTGCCACAGAGCTCGTTGCCGGATCTCTGGCCCGCCGTTGTTTCCAAAAGGTTTCCGACCCCTTTCCTAGAAGAAAAAAGGCCCCGCGATGTCGCCTCCAAAAGCAGATTTGGACCATCGTGCGGCTCCAGGGCCGGATTTCAGGGCCGGGGCTAGGCTGCTGCGAGGGGACGGCCCGGGCGGAGCAGCCGTCTGTCGGTCTAACTACACGGAACCGTTAGTGAATCATTGGAAGACCTCATTTGGCCTGATTTGCAGCCGCTACAGAGCCAGTGTAGAATATTGGCATAGTTGGCTTTTTCATGTTGGGGAGTTCGTAAATGCGTAAGTCGCTTTTGATTGTATTCGTGGGCTTGAGTGGCCTGGTTCTTCTCGCCTGTGGTGGAGACGGTAGCGGGCCTCGCATCGGTACCGGCGGTACCGGTGGCGTGGTCCTCACCTGCACAAGCTTGGTGGCTCCGCCGGCCGACTGCGACAAGCCCTGCAATTCGGACTCGCAGTGCGAGGCAAGCTTCTGTCAGAACAGCAAATGCGTTGCGAACTGCACCGCTACCGAAGGATGCGGCGCGGGCTCGACCTGCAACACGACACGCGGTCGTTGCGTGCCCGACGTGGGCACGGGCGGCACGGGCGGCACCGGCAACACGGGCGGCAGTGGCTGTCAGTCGGTGACGATCACACCCACACGAAGCATTCCGAACGTCATGTTCCTCGTCGACCAAAGCGGCTCGATGACCGCCGATTTCGCAGGTCAGCCACGGTGGAGTGCTGCCCATGGTGCGATCACTGGAATCGTCTCGGAGCTCGACGCGATCGTCCGCTTTGGTTTGACCACGTACACCTCCGATAATGGAGATTCCAATCCACCGTGCCCGCGGCTCCCGGTGGCGGGCAATCCTTTGGCTGCCAGCCCAAGGGTCGATTTCGGTCTCAGCAACGCAAGCGCGATCGGCAACAACAGCATTTATCCCAGCAGCTACCCCAACGATGCTGGGGGCGATACACCTACCGGCGATAGCATCGATGCGCTCCTAGGTGTCATCCAATCCAACCCGCCGCCGGCTGAGGGGCCCACAATTATCGTCCTGGCCACGGACGGTGAGCCGGATACCTGCGAGGTGCCGAACCCTCAAACGGGCCAAGCGGAGGCAGTCACTGCAGCCACGGCCGCACATGCCGCAGGGTTGGACGTCTTCATTCTGAGCGTCGGAAATGAAGTCAGCGATTCGCACCTTCAAGAAATGGCGAACGTCGGAGTTGGCAAGCCAGCCAACGAAAGCAGCGATCCTGCGCCGTTCTGGAAAGCAACCACTCCCGAGGGCCTGGGAGACGCATTTCAACAGATCATCAGTGACAGCATCTCGTGTGACATCCAGATGGACAAGCGCTTCGACGACAAGGAGAAGGCTTGCAACGACCCGGAGAGTGACGTTCGGCTCAACGGCGTGCCGTTGAGCTGCCCGACCGAGTGGCGGGTGAAGCCAGGGGTCGATGATGTCATCGAGCTGCTCGGCAGCGCCTGCGACACGTTCAAGAGCGGCGACGTGACGTTCACCGCCGAGTTCCCGTGCGGCGCCATCGTCGTCGAGTAGGGTCTACTCGGGCAGTTTGATCTCGACCTCTTTTCGGGCGCCAG
>JBARTN010000065.1:0-35079 GCA_049645265.1 Polyangiales bacterium | reverse complement strand
AAAAAGCGAAGCCTGTAGCGACGTCCTGCTCGCGGCGTGCTGCGCCTCTCGAGCACCGCCACAGCTTGGGTAACGGCTTTAAAGTCTCGGGCGAGGTGTGAACCCCGCCCGAGTGCCCGTTTTTGTTGTACCCTCAAGGAGTGCGAATCTCTGTTGGCCCGCCGACGGGTCGCAAATCAGCCGCCGACAGTCTTACGGTAAAGGTTCGCAAACACGGTTGTCAACAGGTATTTCTGCTCACAAATGTGCAAGGGTTACAGGTAGTTAACTTGGATGTAGGCGCTGTTGACCGCCCCAAGGGGACGTTCTGGAGTCTGTGATTCGCGGCGGATGCATGCCCGCCGTGATGAAAGGCGAAACCGTTCGCTCGCGTGCGAAGGCGCGAATTTTGCGCGTCCCGCTACGTCGTTGTCGTACGCAGACCCGACTACTGGGACGCACATTGCTTTTTGGGTCATGTGCTGATCAGGCGTGGCGTC
Organism: Polyangiales bacterium; assembly: GCA_049645265.1. Lineage (GTDB taxonomy): Bacteria > Myxococcota_A > Polyangia > Polyangiales > Houyiibacteriaceae > SG8-38. The sequence continues at coordinate 34,600 of JBARTN010000065.1, read as the reverse complement.
GTTGCAGGGCGTGCCGAAAGCTCGCGTCGGGTCGCGTGTGAGTCCGACTTGTTGTATCTAGCAACGATGGACGACGAGGGGGAAACCAGCGAACTCGATCGCGCTCGGCGCCACTTCCTGAGGGCCACGGCGTACATGGCACCCGCGATACTCGCGACTATCACACTGAACAAGGCTCATGCGCAGCAGCCGTCGTGCATGCCCCAGACGACCCCCTGCAGCCCAAACGCATGTACGCCCGGCCCATGCATGCCCGTCCCTTGATGAAGCGGGTGGAACCGTTGACGAAGCAACGATGAACGCCACCGGCTACTTTTTGCCCGACGACTGGATCCTCTGGCACAGCGAGGGATTACTCGAAGCCACAAAGCTGAGCAGCGGAGATCACATCCGAATCGAAGGCACGCCCGAGCACGATCCGTTGAATAGCGAACTGTCCGCATCCATTTGGGATTCGCTGGCGCGGTTTGAACCTTTGCTGGGGCAACTTCGAGAACAACTCCAAGAGCAGGCACTACAACCACTCACGCGAGAAACCGTGTTGCGTGGTTCTGGATGGAAACAGCTTTTCGTAGAGCTTACCGCGAAGTGCAACGAGCAATGTGTCCATTGCTATGCTGAATCGTCGCCTGCCCGAACGGAGGCGCTTGCCTGGCCGGAGATCAGCAAGGTACTCGAAGACGCGAAGGCGCTGGACTTTGGCCTGGTCCAGTTTACGGGTGGAGATCCTCTGATCAGCGCCCATTGCGTCCAAGCAGTAGAGTTTGCGAGAGAGATCGGAATTCCGCGCGTTGAGATCTACACGAATGGCCTCGCGCTTCGCGGAAGGATCTACGAGCGCTTGCGCGAGCTCGCGCCGTCGTTTGCGTTTTCCTTCTACTCGCACAATCCCGACACCCATGACGCCATTACCCAGACGCCAGGTAGTCATGCACGCACCGCGCGAGCGATTCGACGCGCGGTCGACGATGGATTGAACGTACGCGTCGGTGTCATCTCGATGGAGCAGAACCAACACGATGCATCGAAGACGTACGAATATTTGCTGGGGCTCGGCGTGACTGGCAACTCAATCGGTTTCGATCAAGTGCGCGACGTCGGTCGAGGGGACGCCACACCCATAGAAGCCGATACACGACCGGCGGGCGTCCGGACCGGTGGCGTCGAGAGCGCGCGACCACGAAACTTCGGTGGGTCGGCCGCGGTGGGCTACGACGGTAAGGTGTATCCGTGCATCTTCAGTCGGCACCTGCCACTCGGATCGATTTATGACACCAGCCTCGAGGCGATTCTCAGGTCTGCAGAGCCGATTGCCTCGAAAAAGAAAAGCCTGCTGACGGCCCGCGCACGATGGGGCGAAAAGCTCTCTTGTTGGGAGTGCCAAGCCCGATCTGTATTGCTCGATGGGAGCTGCAATGCCTGATGTTTCCGATCGACGCGTGCCTCAGCGGAAGAACACGCTCACCCATGAGGTCACCGACACCGACGAAGTCGTCATCTACGACAGCAACACTCCGCAATTGCTCGTGTCGAACGATATCGCAGCCGGCATCTGGTTGATGATCGACGGCAGACGATCAATCGACGACATCACCGCCGAAATCCTGAACCATGTCGAAGCGGAGCGTGAGACGGTGACTCGTGATGTGGTCGTGTTCTTGGGCCAGCTCGAGCAACGAAAACTCATCGCATGGCAAGAGGCAACCTAGAGCAGCACGAGATCTTTCTCTCCGACCTGCGTGTTCGCGTGCAAAGCAGCTGCACGGGGACGAATCGCTACTTACAACGCCACTGGTCCGCCGCGAAGTCGCCGATCTTGCAACCGGAGGTCAGCTGCGACATTGAAGTGATCGCCGATGCATCACCTCGAATCATCGTGGATGGCGAAGTGGTGTGGGCGGGCGGTGTCGTCGAAGATCTGGTTGCTGGTTTCGAGCAGTGGCTCTATCGCGCGGCGCTCGCGAAGCACCGAGGCCGATTTGGGGTATTTCACGCAGCCGCGCTGGTGTCGGATGGAGCGACTGTCGTTTTCTCCGGACCGTCAGGCGCCGGAAAGAGCTCGCTTGCACTCGCGGCAGTTCGGCGCGGGTGGAAGTATTTTTCCGATGAGTTCGTGGTCACCGACGGCCAGCGTGTGTGCGGGTGGCCACGCGCGATTCGCTTTGATCCTACGGAGCCGGGCGCGCCGTGTCCTGACTATCTCGCCGACCTCGATACCGATCAAGACGCCGTGGAGTCTCCACAAGACCTTGCACCACCCTACTACGCCGTCCGCGGCAACGCCTTGCAACGCGCCGCCTGTTCTGCGCGCGAGGTGCGTTTCGTCAGCATAGAGCGCGGTACAGATACGACGCTATCGCGCGTCTCAGCGAGTGTCGGCCTGAAGTATTGGACCGAGGCCGCGTTTTTCGAGCCAACGATGTCCTTGGGCGCGCTGGTCGGCGAAGGACGGACTTGGCGCGCGTCGTGGCGCCGCCCAGAAGAGCTCATCGATCTGATCGCAACGACATGACACGAAGCAACCCAAGCGTACGATATCGATTGCTTCGAGGCTGGGCGCTGCAGAGTCGCAAAGTTCAGTACCTCACGCGTCGAGTCGAGGACGCGGTCACCGTTTGGACCGGAGCCATCTTGAACGGACTGCTTCGTGACGCCGAAAAGGAAGCCCTCTCTATCGACCTCTACGATGCCTCGTTTCGGCCCGACAACGATCATCACAGGCTCTATGAATGGGAGCAGCAATGGTTCGAACGACGCTTGCCCGCGCCTCCAGCGTCCATCCTCATCGGTGCGGCCGGTGCGGGGCGTGAAGCTTGTGCCCTTCGAGAGCTCGGCTATCGGGTTCATGCGTTTGAGCCCTCTGCATCAGCTTTTCAGCTCTGTCAGATCAAAGTCGGCTCGGAGTTTGTCGACCAAGCAAGCTACCAGGATCTCGTGGCGACGGTACTCCGTGGCGAGAGCACGCGACTACGACTCGCGAGCGAAGCAAAATTCGATGCCGTGCTGCTGGGCTGGGGGAGTTTCGGACACGTGCTTCAGCGCGCCGACCGGTTGGAGTTGCTCCGTGCGTGCGACCTCCTCGCGCCGAATGGCCCGATTCTGTTGAGTATCTTCGAACCAAACGCCACAGCCTCGACGAATGGGACCTACTACATGCCGTGGGGTGGCTTCCTGGTACGGCCTACACCCGAAGAGCTCGATCAGGACGCGAAGGCCTTGAATCGGCAACTCGTTATGTCGCTTCAGGCGCCGAGCCCGTACGCCACTTTGATCCCCGACGGCTCCTGAAACGCGTCAACACGCGGCGCGCCGCTTCGTCCGCGTGCGCAACGAGCGAACGCGAACCTGCTACGAAAGAGCGATCCAACAGGTGTGGTGTCCACCATCGAGGCGAGCCTGCGTTCGTGCTCGTATCTAGCCGCGCCATCGCGATCGCCATCCGGTCCCACCGCGAGAGTTCCAATGCGCGAACTGCTGCGCATGCGATGGGGTCATCGCGAAACGACTCATGGCCGAGCACATAGCCAGCGGCACGCTGAAGGGCCAACGCCCGAAAATGGCCTCCCAAGGCTTCTGCGTCTTCAAGTCGATAGAGGTTTTCCTTCAGGAGCCATCGAATGTCGTCGAGGCTCGTGTCCTGACGAAATGTGCCGCGTCCCTTTACGAAATGACCGATCAAATGGGCTAAGAGGTCTTGATCAGACATCCGCGCGACTGGCGCTGCAAAAAGCGATGCGTCTATCGCTGCCCGCGAGAAGACGTCATCCGTAGACATGCCAAACAGGCCGTGTGGAAAGAGGTGGTGGTGCATGTCGATGCTAAGCGGCCACGAGTCGCTGGTAAACGTTCTCCCCGCGCTCGAATCCACAGTCGCTTCGAACCCCAGCGCGTGCAGCACCAGGGTCGCCGCTTGGATATCCGAGCCGCGTACCAGGAGGTCGATGTCGACGAGATCCCGCCGCCCCCGCAAGGCAGGCCACCTCGCCAGCAAGAACGCGCCCTTCAGTGGCATCAGCACGATGCCCCGCTCGGCACATGCCTCGAAGACTTGATTTGCTAGACTGAGCGCCAGTTCGCCGACGAGCGTGGTACGAAGGCGGTCTTGAGCAGCGTGGTCCACTCGGGCTATCATCGACCGTCATCGATGCGCGCGTCAAGACGGCCTTAGCCGACCCCCGGGCTAAGACAATTCGTCGGTTTCCACGGCTGCCTCCACACGACCGATGATAACGCGCTCTGGGACATTGAGTTCACCGACTGGTGCCCCAGCGCCACGGGTGAATGCTTTAGCTACGTGCGATGGCACGCCGTCGAGGACGGCCTGGCATGCCCCTCGGCCGTTCGGTGGTATAGAGCGCCGATGGCTACGCATCAAAGGCTCGGCGACCTGGCAGAGGCGCTCGAAGCGGAGGGGGCGGACGAGCTCAGGGTTCACGTCGTTCGCCGTGCACGCGAGTTCAAGCGCTCGTGGGTGATGATGGCGGAGGCGCTGGTGGAGGTCCGGAATCGGGAATCATACCTCAACTGGGGGTACGAGGACTTTTACTCCTACTGCTCGCTCGAGCTTCAGCTCAAGCAGGCGACCGCCGACAAGCTCACGGGCTCCTATGTCGCGCTCAAGCGGCACGCGCCGTCCGTCCTGAAACGCGACGGGCTCAACGAGCGTATCCCGACCTGCGACGCGGTCGACTACTTCGCACGAGCACTTCAGAAGAATCCAAGCAACGACGCGCCGGGCGAACGCGCCGTGCCTCAGGAGGTCGTCGACCAGCTCAGGGACGCCGTCTTCGAAGAAGGCGCGCCGGTGACCGAGCTTCGGAAACGATTCAACCCAGTGTTCAATCCGAAGCCGGAGGGCGCCGAACAAATGGACGCGATCCGGCGCGCGACTGCGGCGGCCAGGCGGCTCGAACGGATGGTCGAAGAGATCGATGGCCTGCGCCGCCCGATGGTCCGCACGACCCTCGAGACACTCGAAGCGCTCCGCGAAGATCTGACGGAATTGCTGGAGCACACCAAGGCCCAGTACGCGAAGTCCGCCTGAAATGGGCGAAGCACGATGACTGAGAAAACCAAGGTCCCGGCCGTCGAAGGCCTCTTCACCATGGACCCGCGCGAGCCTCGCCTTCTCGGAACGCGATGCCGCGGATGTGGAACGTATTTCTTCCCTGCAGAGAAAACCTTCTGCCGTAATCCGGCCTGCGACCAAACGGACTTCGAAGAGGTTCCTTTGAGCCGAACCGGCAAGGTTTGGTCGTACACGGGCGCAAATTACAAGCCTCCGGCGCCCTTCGTGGCCAAAGAGCCATTCGAGTCGTTTGCTATCGCGGCGGTCGAGCTCGAAAAAGAAGGGATTACAATCCTCGGCCAGGTCGCCGATGGCGTCGGCGTGGATGCACTGGCGACCGGCATGCCGATGGAGCTGGTGCTCCGCGAGCTCTACCAAGACGACGAGCACGTGTACTTCACCTGGAACTGGAAGCCGGTCGTCGGCGGGAGTGGCGCATGAGTAAGGACGTCGCAGTGCTCGGTGTGGGCATGCATCCGTGGGGCAAGTGGGGGCAGAGCTTCGTCGGCTACGGCGTGAAGGCCGCACAGGACGCGTTGAAGGACGCGGGGGTGAAGTGGCAAGACATCCAACTCGTGGCGGGCGGTGACACGATTCGCAACGGGTACCCGGGTTTCGTGGCAGGCGCGACGTTCGCGCAAGCGCTCGGCTGGTCCGGCGCCAAGGTGTCGAGCTCCTACGGTGCCTGCGCCACGGGTGCCCAGGCGATCAGTGTCGCGCGGGCGAACATCTTGGCCGGGCTCTGCGACGTCGCCCTGGTGATCGGCGCCGACGCAGCGCCGAAAGGCTTCTTCGCGCCCGCCGGGGGGCGCCGGCCAGAGGACCCGGACTGGCTGCGCTTCCATGTCCAGGGCATCACGAATCCCACGTATTTCGGGCTGTACGCGCGTCGACGCATGGACGTCTATGGCGCGACCCAGGAAGACTTTGCGGCGGTCAAAGTCAAAAACTCCAGGCACGGCCTTCACAATCCGAACGCCCGATATCGCAAAGCGGTCGCGCTCGAGGATGTGATGGGCTCGGTTCTGGTCGCGGACCCCCTTCGCTTGCTCGACATCTGCGCAACGAGCGATGGCGCCGCAGCACTGGTGCTGTCCAGCATGGACTTCGCGAGAAAGCACACGACCGACCCCGTGAAGATCTCGGCGGTCTCGACCGTGACGCCGGTCTACCCAAACGACGTCATCGAAATGCCCAACCTCGCGACCGACTCGAAGGCTGGCGTTGGGCTCCCCGGAGTCGGTTTCAAAGAATCGATCGCGCACCGTGCCTATGAAGAAGCAGGCCTCGGCCCCGAAGACATGAGCCTTGCCGAAGTCTATGACTTGTCGACCGCGCTCGAGCTCGATTGGTATGAACAGATCGGACTCTGCCCAGCAGGCGACGCCGAGAAGTTGCTGCGAGACGGCGAGACGAGCCTTGGCGGCCGCGTCCCCGTCAACCCGAGCGGCGGCTTGGCGTGCTTTGGCGAAGCCGTGCCGGCGCAAGCGATCGCGCAGGTCTGCGAGCTGACCTGGCAACTCCGCGGCCAAGCCGAGGGGCGCCAGGTCGAAGGTGCGAAGGCTGGCGTGACGGTGAATCAGGGCTTGTTTGGTCACGGGTCATCTGTGATTTGCACAGTCTGAGTGCTGGCAGCGAAGCCCGGTGGACGGCGCATAGCGGCGTCTTTACGGGGCGATCAGTCCAGGGCGGCTAACTCTTCGTCGAGTCGGGCGTCGAGGTCGTGATCTTGCGCGGGGGCTTCGACGGAGTCCCTCCGCCCGCCACGCCCTCTGAACTTTCGGGCCATCACGACGAACCAAAGCGTCGACAGAACGAGGGCGATCACCGGGATGACCCATCCGGACTTCACGGGCGGGATGCTCAAATCGAAGGTGGGGACCCTCGCCTGGAGTCGACTGCGGATCTCCGGTTCGGGCACGCCTGCCTCGACCCACTCGCGAATATCCCGCCGCCACTCCCCGGCCTTCGGGCTGGGGCAGGAGTTGAGGGTCTTGCCGGGACAGAACGGGCTCAGGGTATTGCGCACAATCGACTGCACCTGCCGACCCTCGTCCCTGGGGGCCTCTTCAGCGGGCACCGAAGCACAGCCGAAGGCGAAAAAGACGACCGAGAACGCCGCGATACGCATCATCATCTACTCACATAAGCCCGCTCGCCCCGCAACGAAAGGTGGCAAATTGTCGCGTCTGCACGCGCACCCCCACTGGCACTGGCACTGGCACTGTCGCTGTCGCTGTCGCTGTCGCTGCTAAATGAGCATCCCCGCCACGGCCGCCGTCATCAAAGAGGCGAGCATGCCGCCGAACATCGCGCGCAAGCCCAAGCGTGCGAGGTCGTGTCTCCGCTCCGGCGCAATCCCACCGATGCCGCCGATCTGAATCCCAATCGACCCGAAGTTCGCAAACCCACAGAGCGCATAGCTCGCGATCACGACGGTGCGGTGTGATAGCTGCACCACGCCATCCGACAGCGACTCGTAGAGATGTAGGTACGCGATGAATTCGGTGAGGACGATCTTCTCGCCGAGCAAGGTTCCCACCATGGCGCACTCCGCAGCGGGAACGCCGATCAGAAAAGCAAACGGCCAAAAAAGCCATCCGAGGACCTGCTGAAACGTCAGAGGCGCCACCGCTGCCGCGCCTTCGAGCCCCATCCAATCGTTGTAGAGCTGAAACGGCAAACCGAGGAGCGCATTGCCGAGAGCGATCAATGCGATGAAGGCCAGGAGCATGGCCCCCACGTTCAAGGCCAGCTTCATTCCTTCGTAGGCTCCGCGCGCGGCGGCATCGATGACGTTGGCGTCCGGGCTGTCGACCTCGGCGACCACGTCCTCTTCGATTTCGGCCTTCTCGGTTTCAGGCCACATGACTTTGGCGATCACCAGCGCTGCCGGAGCGCTCATCACGCTTGCGGCGATCAGATGCCCGGCAATGTCCGGGAACACACCCTTGAGAAGACCGACGTAAGCAGCCAGCACCCCACCGGCGACCGTCGCAAAGCCGCCGGTCATGACCGCGCTGAGCTCCGACATGCTCATCTTGCCGATGAACGGCGCGATCAACAGAGGCGCCTCCGTCTGGCCAACGAAGGTGTTCGCAGCCACCGACAGTGTTTCGGGCCCGGAGGTCTTCATGGTGCGGCGCATGACCCATGCAAAAACGCCAACGAGGCGCTGCATGATGCCGAGGTGGTAGAGGACCGTCATCAAGGACGAAAAGAAGATCAGTGTCGGAAGCACGTTGATCGCGATGGTGAATTTCTCCGACGCGAAATCGCCGAAGATGAACTCGGTGCCTTGGGCCGTGAAGCCGAGCAGAGCGAGCACGAGGTCGTTGAGAATCGAAAAGAGCCGGAGTCCGATGTCGGTCTTCATGACCAGCACGCCAAAGGAAACCTGGAGGCCAACACCCCATCCGATGACGCGCCATGGCACCCGGTCGCGATGTTTGGAGAGCAGCCAGGCGAGCCCCACCATTGCGAACAGACCAAAGAACGAGATCAGGCGCTGCCAAAACGGCACGGCAGCGACGTCGGTGCTCAAGATGGCGGAAAGGATGTGCATCGCGGCGGATACTAGCTGTTTTTCATTCGTAGGGAACGTCGAAGCGGGCGCGATAAGCCGCGATGCGCGACTCGACGTCCTCTTCGGTCATCCCGAAGTCCGCCAGGGAGTACTTGTGCCGGCCGTACTTGTGCTGCTTGTTGAGCCTCTGCGAGGCCTGCATGAGGCTGACCGTGGAAGGTGTGAGCTCGAGCCCCGCAGCCTCGTAAATCCGAGCGACCTGAGGCAGCGGGTCCTTGATCAAATCGTAGTACGAAACGTCGATGAAGCCTCGATCGCGGACGCGTTCCCGGGTCGCCAGCGTTCGCCGTGCCATGTTCTCGATCTTGCCGAGCCAGTGGCGTGCGACCCGATTCGGATCGACCTCGTCGCTGAAGATCATTTGCAGATGGGTGAGCATGCTGAAGAGCGAGGGGCTCGTCTTGAGCGGGTCGCGATGGGTGTGGACGAGAATCGCCTTCGGAAACACCTTCAGCAAGGGGTCGAAATACTCCTGATGGTGCGGCGTCTTGAGCACCCAGCGGATGTCTTTGCCGATGCCCGGCCGCTGCCATTGCAAGTACTGCATCATGCGCTTGAGCGCCTGATAGGCCGGAACGTGATCCTGCGCTTCGAGCCACTTGGAGTACGTGGGCACGTTCATCATCGCCTCGGGAGTCGTCGTCAGAAACGCCTGTTCGAGGAGGATCACCTCTTCTTCGGGCGCGTCTGGCTCGGCGGGGTGGATCGCGAAGAATCCAGGCGACATGTACTTGAGCCCTTTGGCAGCAGCGGCGGCCTGCGCGAATCGCGGGTCTTTCTTCTGCCCAGGTTTCTGCTTCGCGGGCGCCGGATTGATCGCCTCCCACGATGCAAGCGAACGAATGGCCGGGTCCTGCGCGATTAAACGATGCAACATGGTCGTCCCGGTGCGCGCCAGGCCAGCAACCACGATCGGCGCCTCGACTGGAATGTCCAGGATCTCCGGGTGCCGCTTGATCGTGTCCTGGGCCACCAGCTTGTTGGTCAAGACACCCACGATTCGGCCACGGATGATCATGTGACCCACTGGATTGAGCCGCGCCTCACGATTGATCGAGTCGACCAACACTTCGAGCGGCTCGAGGAAACCCTCGTCGCCAAAGTCGTCGAGCCCCACTTTGCGGCGCGCGTCCGAAAGCACGCCTTGCACCGTGATCGGCTTCCCGCCGATGCCTAGTTTCCACAGCGTGCGGCCGACGCGGTTGGCCAGGGCAATCGCTGCCGGACGGTATGGCTGGCCAAAGCTGCTCGTGGTCTGAGCCGAAGACATCGAACCCTTCAGAGCTCCGAAAGCTTCACCACCCGGGTCTGCGGCTGGGGGTGCTCCTTGGCGCGCACCCAGCGCCAACACATCGTGCCCTCTTCATGGCCGACGGTGTCGATCCAATTGTCGAAGCCCTTGTCCTGCGCGGCGACCACCACTCGGACCGAGCCATCGGGCCGATAATTCGCCGTGTGCTTGTTCACGTGGACGGGGTAGTAACGGTAGTCGAGCGACTCCATCCAGTAGTTGTTGAGTTGGAAGTTCCAGTGCTCACAGTCCGGTGGCGTGGCCTCGATCACCAGCGCCTCGTCCGGCGCTAGCTTCCAATAGCTGTGATAGTAGGCGATGTCGGGCACCCCACCCGCCATGTTCGAGACGTTCTGGTCGAATCGCGGCAACTGGTTGCGGTGCTTCTTGAAGCCTTCGGCCCAGCTCGCAAAGAGCATCGCAGCACCGGCCACCAGGCCAGCCGACTGGGTAAGCCCCTCCGCGCAGCGGAGTGGATCGAAGGGCGTTGGCATTCCGTCGCCACCGAGGCGCTCGATGTGCAAGTCCGCAATGGTTTCGTTTTCGCGATCCAAACGCGTCTGGCGGACGATCAGAGTGCCGCTGTCCTTCTCCATCGGTAGCCAGTTTCCGGCATGCTCCTCGGTACTCAGGATGACCTCGAAGCTGCCGTCCGGCGCGACGTCCAGCGTCGAGGCTTCGATGTACCCCGTCGGCGGCATGCCGCGACCTTGCCCATAGTTCCCTTTTTGCGTGAAGAACCCGAGATAGTGGACGGTCCCGCGGTTGCCCCAGATTCGATACTCGTAATCGCCGCTGATCGCTGCGTTCTGGTAGTAGTTGTCGGGATGATCGGCGCCCATCTTCGCGGTTTCATGCACAACCCGTTGCAACACGGGCGCGAGCGGGTCGTTGTGCTCGACGAACGTTTGCAGCGCCGCGCGCGTGATTCGGCTCAGGTACCGGAAACCCTCCATTCGATTCATCGGATCGCTGGGGGTGTTGGGCCCAAGCACGACGTTGCCTGCCATCTTGAGCGTGTCGCAAAACTGGTTCCACACCGTTCCGTCGAGGATCTCTCGTTCTCGTTTGCTCAGCTCATCGCTCATTTGATTGCCTCAAAGCACGGCATGTTCGCGCAGAAGCTCTTCGGCGTTGCTCCAAAGCAGCGCACCCTTGTCCGGATCCATCGAGGCTTCGGACGACTCCTTAAACCGCATCATGTGCATGTACTCGCCGGTCTTCTCACCCATTTCGTCCGAGGCGACGAGATAGTCGACCGGGATCGATGCCTTTTCAGGGCTCTGGAAGAACAGAGCCATGACGGGCTTGAGAACTGGCTTGAGCCAGTTTGGCGCCTCACGCGCCATGTTGGAGTTGACGGCGCCTGGACAGACCGCGTGGACGCAGACGTCCGGGTTTCCGCCACCGCCCCCGGGATTGAGCCGCCTCGAGAGCTCATGGAAGAACGTCGTCAGGTGAAGCTTGCTCAGTCCGTAGTACTTCACCCCGTCCGTCACGCCGTATTCGATCGGCTCGCCGAAGGTGTCGAAGTCGATCGGGATCGAGCTCTGGTGGGTCTCCGAAGAAATGAAGATCAGCCGGGGCGGGGCCTCGGCCCGAGAATTGTGACCGTAGACCGCATTCGGAATCACCCCGTCATTCAGCAATCGACCGAGCACGACGAACTTGGCCAGGAAATTGACCGCGAACATCAGCTCGAGACCGTGCTTGTTCGTGCGCGCGGTGACTGGGACGACACCTGCATTGAATATCGCGACGTCGAGCGTCACGTTGCGATCGCGGAGCTCGTCGCAAAAAGCCGCCATCGAATCGAAATCACTGAGGTCGACGTTCATCATCTCGACGCTGCCGCCACCGCTTTCGGCCCGAACCTCTTCGCCCGCTTCGGGGATCCCGCTTCGGCAGGCCATGATCACGTGGGCGCCGCGCTTTGCGAGCCGAATCGCAATGGCTTTCCCCAAGCCGCTGTTGGCGCCGGTCACCAGGCAGACGCGTCCGTCGAGTCGCACGCGATCAGGCACGGGCTCGACCTTCGGGGCATTGCTCCGCTGGTCGAGCAACCCACTCAGGACCGCACTCAATGGGTTCTCGTGGGTCCTATTCGCCATGGTCGCCGCACTCTAAAGAACTCCGTTCCACTGTCAACGAGCCCCTGTAATTTCCAGGTATTCCGCCACGACCGCCCCCAGGCCGACGAACATCGCGCGCGCCATGAGCGCATGTCCGATCGAAACTTCGTCGATCCCGGGCAAGGTCAGAAACGACGGCAGATTTTGCAAGTCCAGGTCGTGCCCGGCATTGACGCCAAGTCCATTGGCGATCGCGCGTTCGACCGCCCTGCGATAGCGGTCGAGGCTGTGGCTCAGAGCATCGCCTCCTTGCTCGAACGCACGCGCGTAAGGCTCGGTATAGAGCTCGATGCGATCTGAGCCCAGCTCGGCCGCCCAGTCGATTGCGGACGGCGCCGGGTCCACGAACACACTCACGCGCACCCCGCTCCCTTGAAAGCGACGAATGATGTCGGCGAGCTCCTCCCTGGGTGTGTCGGCAGCCCAGCCGGCCTCGCTCGTGAGCTCACCAGGTCGGACGGGCACGAGCGTGCACTGATCGGGGCGCACGTCTTCGACGAGCTCGACGAGCTCGGGCCGCGGGTCGCCTTCGATGTTGTACTCGACCCGGTCGCGCACCGATTCGAGCGCATTGGCGATCTGGTACACGTCGAAAGGGCGTATGTGCCTTTGGTCGCCGCGCGGATGTACGGTAATCCCCGGAGCCCCAGCGTCGACGCAGACCTGGACCGCCTCGACCAGGCTGGGCACGGCCCCGCCTCGTGAATTTCGAAGCGTAGCGACCTTGTTCACATTGACGCTGAGCCGGACCATCGCGGGCAGTCTTAGCTCCGGATGGGGGGCGTGTCAGCATCGCCTGGCCTGCCCCCGGCCCATGCGCTACACCAGAAGTGAAACGTGTTCTATTACGTCTGGTAGAACATCTGCTAATTTCGCGTAATGTCATCCTGATGAACGTGAGCGCCAAAGCGGTTGTGTTGGAGGTCCTTTCGGCCGGCGAGTCGATTTACGAGGGCGCGCTACCCGTGCGTACACTCGTCCAGGCCGCATCGGTCTTCGACATCGCCGAAAACAGCGTTCGCGTGGCCATCGTTCGCCTGCGTGCCGAAGGGCTCCTCGAGTCGCCGGGTCGGGGCGAATATCGACTCGGCCCGAGCGCCCAGGTGGTCAACGAGAAGATCCATGGCTGGCGGACCGTTTCCTCGCGCCTGAGCCACTGGGACGGATCTTGGGCCGCCGTTTTCACGGCAGACCTGTCGCGTACCGATCGCCCTGCCCTTCGGCGCCGGCTGCGCGCGCTTCGCTACCTCGGCTTCGAGGAGCTGAACCCAGGCTTGTTCCTCCGGCCGAACAACCTGATGCCTGGAATCGACGGCCTTCGTCGTGAGCTCGTAGCGCTCGGCCTCGACCCCGAGGCATCCGTGTTTCGCATGGAAGAGCTCGATCCCAAGCAAGAAGAGCGCGCCCGCGCACTCTGGGACAGCCCTGCACTGGAGCGAACCTATTCGAAGCTACATGGGGATCTGAAGGTCAGCATGGACCGCCTCGAGGTGCTCCCGCTCAACGACTCCGTCCGCGAAGCGTTTCTGCTGGGACGTGAAGGCATTCGCCACGTCGTGCTGGACCCGCTGCTCCCCGAGCCGCTGGTCGACGCGGACAAGCGCTCGAGCATGGTGAACGTATTGCAGAGTTACTGTGACAAAGGCCTGAATCTCTGGGCGCGCTTCCTAGCGATCGACCAAGCGGCCATTTCGAGTATGCTGCCGCTGATATGAAGACGGCGGATTTTGCGTTTCAGACGGTGGACGGCGCGAATCTTCGCGTGAGCGGCTGGGTGGTTCAGAACCCCAAGGCGATCGTGCAGATCCTACACGGGATGGCGGAGTACGGGTCCCGGTACGCGCGTCTTGCACAGGCGCTCGCCACGGCAGGATACAGCGTCTATGCCCATGATCACCGTGGGCACGGTCAGAGCATTCCCGAGGGGGGCCCGCCCGGCCACATGGCGGACAGCGACAGCTGGAATCGCATCGTCGAAGACGCGCACGGGGTGAATCGGGAAATCGCCAAGCGTCACCCCGACGTTCCAATCATCATACTCGGGCACTCGATGGGTTCATTCGTGCTCCAACAGCTGCTGTTCGAACGTCCCAACGACATGGTTGCCGCCGCACTCTCCGGTTCGAACGGAAAGCCGCCTCCCATCGCCATGATCGGCAAGCTGCTCGCGCGGATCGAGCGAGTTCGCGTCGGCAAGCGCAATCCAAGCCCCGTGCTGCAGAAGCTCACCTTTGGCGAATACAACAAGCCGTTCGAGCCGGCGCGCACCGAGTTTGATTGGCTTTCACGCGACCCTGACGAAGTCGACAAGTACGTCGCGGACCCGCTGATGGGTTTCGCAGTGTCGACGCAAACCTGGCTCGACTTGTTGATCGGCCTCGACCGCATCTCGAAGCCGAGCAACGTGGCCAAGGTGCCCCAAGACAAGCCCCTCTACCTCTTCGCGGGGGAGCAAGACCCCGTCGGCGACAACAGCAAGGGTATGAAGAATCTCCACGATGCGTACAAGCGCGCCGCGGTCTTCGACGTTCGGCTCAAGCTCTACCCGAACGCGCGACATGAAACGCTCAACGAAACGAATCGCCAAGAAGTGACCGACGACCTCATCGCCTGGTGCGATGAAATCGTCGCGGCCCGTGCCTAGCGGTTGGCCGAGCGGCGGGCGCTACTTATCGCGAAACACGATCATGCCGTGCGTGAGGTCATACGGGGACAGCGCCACCGTTACACGATCACCTAGGATCACGCGGATCCTGAATTTCCGCATCCGGCCGCAAAGCTGCGCGCGCACCGCAGCGCCGGATTCCGTCGTCACTTCGAACTGGCCGCCAGCGTAGACCTGACTCACCACGCCGTTCAGCTTGATGTGGTCGTCGCGCTTGTCTTCCTGGTCGAAATTGCGCTCGAACTTCTTTCTCCTACCTCTTGGGCCTCTTCTCGCCACTCAGTCTCCTTTTTCCTTTCGCCGCAACCTAAGTCCTCTCGAAGCGGCTCGCCAGTTTGGTCGGTATCCTTCTTGATACCTTAGGCGTAAAGGTTTTTGTAGCACCCCCCGTGGAAAAGTCAGCCGGAACCCGTCCGGCCAATCGCCGCATGGCCCCTGCAGCGGTTGGGGCTCGCGAATTGACAGGAGGCTTGCTTCTGATCACATCGTGACCGTCCGATGCTCGATCTTCCACGACTCAAGCGCATCCGGCTCATGAAGCGCCCGATCGGCCAGGTGTTTTTCGGCCACGCCGTGCTCACGCCGAACTACAACTTCCTGCCGGGCATCGACATCCGCATCGAGGGAATTGAAAAGATACCGGACGAGCCGGTCATCTATGCGATGAACCACACGGACCGCTTCAACTACT
The DNA here is from genome assembly GCA_049645265.1 of Polyangiales bacterium. GTDB lineage: Bacteria > Myxococcota_A > Polyangia > Polyangiales > Houyiibacteriaceae > SG8-38. Next base: position 19,167 of record JBARTN010000065.1, on the reverse strand, counting down.
TCCCCTTCATGTACAAGATGTGGAAGCTCAAAGAGCGCTACATCACGGTTTGGGTGAAGGGGAAGTACTACGAAACCCCAATCGTGGCGACGTTCATGGAGCTCACCAGCAACCTTCCGACGGTATCGCGCGGCTACATCATCACCAAGGACTTCGCGCTTACGATCGGCAGACGGCCGACTCAAGCTGAGTACGACATCTTACGGGCGCTCGTGAACGAGGATGCCACCCCTGGCGAGGACTCGAGCACCGTCGATGTCTCTGAAATCCCGAATGAGCTCTTCGAGTCCCCGCGCAACATTCTCGGCTTGGACTTCGACCCGCGTGTCTGCACCTATGCCGTCGGCATCAATCGCGTGTTCACCGCGATGATGGCCGAGTTCGTCAGGCTCAACGAGCGATCGTTGGAGCTCGGGCTCGACCTGCTCGTCTTCCCGCAAGGCACGCGATCGATTCGTCTCCCTCGTGGCCGAATCGGGATGATGGAAATGGCGCTCCGCTATAGGAAAACCATCGTGCCCATCGGCTGCAATGGCTGCGACCACGTGTACACCGGCTCGCTGCCAATCGGAAAGGCGGGGACGATCGTCTATCGAATTGGCGATCCGATCCCCTACGAAGAGCTCGCTGAGTTCCATATCCACGAGGACTACGTGCCGTTCTCCGCGGAGGCGGAGCACAAGCATCGCGACAAGTTTCAAGGCGCGGTGGACCTCGTCATGGACCGTATCAACGACCTGCTCGATCCCGAGTATCAGTTCAGCGACGACTTGCAGAGCACCGGCGTCCGAGGAACATCCCGTTTCATCTAATCGCGCGGTTGTTCCAGTCATCGAATCGGGCTAGATCGGGCCTCGTGAATGCGCTCCAAGCTTTGAGGGACGCGACGGAGCCGAAGCCGGTGGTGGCGATCATTGGGGGAGCCGTCGCAGGGTCGGAAGCCGCAGCCGCGTGCGCTGCACGAGGGGCGATCCCCGTCGTGTTCGAACAAGGCGCGCGGCCGTACGGAAAGATCGAAGACGGCCTGCCACGCTGGCACGAGAAACTGCGTGACAAAGAATACCTGAAGATCAACGAAAACCTCGGTAGCGACGCCGTGATCTTCGTCCCGAAAACGGAGATTGGAACGGCTCTTCCGTGGGACAAGCTTTACCGCGAGCTTGGGTTCAGTGCGGTCGTGCTTGCAAACGGCGCCTGGTGTGACCGCCGACTGCCGGTGGAAGGAGCCGACGCCTATGAAGGGCGCGGGCTCGTGTACCAGAACGAGTTCGTGTACTGGTTCAACCACTACGAAGACGAGGGTTACGACGGGCCGGTCTTCGAGATTCCCGATGACACCATCGTCGTCGGCGGCGGGCTCGCGTCCATCGACGTCGTTAAAGTCGTCAATTTGGAGCTCTACGCTCGCGCGCTTCGAGCGCGCGGCATCGAGGTCGACATCGTGAAGATGGAAATCAAGGGCATTCCACGAACGCTCGAAGCCGTCGGTCTCAGCGCCGAAGAGCTCGGGGTCAAGGGCTGCACGCTCTACTACCGGCGCCGCAAAGAAGACATGCCGCTGGCTAGCGCAGACAACCCGACTCCCGAACAGCTGGCCAAGCTCCAGAACGCGCGCGTAAAAATCATGGACCGGGTCATCCGTAAGTACTTCGTTAAGTTCGAAGAGCTCTCGCGGCCCATCGAAACAATCGTCGAAGGCGACCGTTTGACCGGGATTCGGTTTCAGAAGACCGAAGTCGTAGACGGCAGAGTGCGTGGCGTGGAAGGCAGCGAGGTCGATGTGCACGCGTCAATGGTGATCAGCTCGATCGGCAGCATCCCCAAACCCATCGAAGGCATTCCTACCAAGGGCGAGCTCTATCACTACGACAGCTGGGATACGGGCGAGGTCCACGGCCTCCCCGGCGTGTTTGGGCTAGGCAACGTGCTGACTGGCAAAGGGAACATCAGAGACAGCAGGGAGAACGCGATCGAGATGATCGCGAAGGTGGTGGCGGCGTACTTGGGTGTCGGCGACGAGCCGGAAGAAACGCCCGGACTTGGTTCGGCCGAAGCTAGGGAGGTTGCGGAGCGGGCGGCGGGCGGTGAAGCGATGTCGGTCGACGCCATGAAAGCGCTATCGGCAACGATCCAAAGTCGGCACGAAGCGATCGGCTACCAGGACTTCGCCAGTTGGATCGCATCGCACTACTGACACCGGCGCCGGCACCTAGCCCCGTGGCGACGGAGTCGCTCTACGGGGTGGCACCGCCTCAGCCCCTGACGTAAGGTCCGCCCGGTGCAAGCCCGCCTCAAGCCCCTCTGGATCGCCCTGGCCGTCTGCCTTTTCGCTTCGTCCGCGTCGGCTCAGGAGCGACGCGTTGCGCTTCGGTTTCAAGGCGGTGTCGAGGTTGGCGTGCCGATCTACTTCAACGTCGACCACGAAATCGTGAGGCCGGGTGCGAGCTTCACGGCTTGGGCAGGTTTCGACATCGGCTGGGTGGTGTTCGACTTTGCATTGGGTCTTCAGTGGACGCCGATCAACACCACTAAGATCCCGGGTGTGCTGAATCCTTCGGGACTCGAGCCGCTGGTGCGCTTGTCCTTCTCGCCCGGCATTCGATTCCAAGTGCCTGTGTTCGACGCGGTCCTTCCGTACGTCACCGGCTCATTCGACGCGAATCTCTGGAGCTTCGCAGCGCTCAGCAGAGGCTGCGGCTGGTTCTACTGCCGCGAGGATGCCCGCGGGCAGTTCGCCCCAGGCTTTAGTGGCAAAGCGGGTGTCGGAATCCATCTCAAGGGCGCCATGTATCTCGACGTCGGCTTCCAGTACTCCATGAGCGGCACCGGCAATTTCTTCGAACGCATGCAGTGGTGGGCCGAACCCTTCATCGGTTTCATCTACCGAGGTGACACGGACCGATTCAGCGGCACGGGCTACTAGTCACCACCACCAAATGACCAGCGCGACGGAGATCGTTGCGAGCGCGACCGACTGCAGTCGGTAGTCCCGGTACCAAACCTCGTTGCATTTGACAGCCGCATCCTTCGGGTGCCAGAGATGAGGCTCGACTTCGCTGGCTACGGGTGCTGGTGTCAGGAGGCTGGCCCCGACGACTAGCCCGATACCCAACACGAACATCAACACGGCAGCGTACAGATACTGAAGCTCGAACAGAGACAGTAGCTCTACCGCAACCCAGCCCACGACCCCCAGGGGAACTCCAACGACGAGGCCTGCAAGCGCGCCTGGGCCATTGGCTCGACGCCAGAACAGGCCAAGCAGGAACACCGCAACCACCGGCGGCGTCAGATACGAGAGAATCGACTGCAGGTACTGCCAGAGGGTGGGAAAGCGCGAAATCTGTGGCGTCCAAACGACGGCGAGCACCATGAAGACCAGAATTGCGCCGCGGCCCCATCGCGCGAGCTGCTGGCTGTCCATGTCTGGACGTGCGGTTTGCACGAAGTCCATCGTGAACAAGGTCGAGGCCGAGTGGAGGATCGCCTCGAGACTGGAGAGCATCGCCGCAGCGAGCACCGCGAGCATGAAGCCACGTAGGCCGATTGGAAGAAGGTCGAAGGCCAACATCGGGAACACCATGTCGGGGTTTTCGAGGTTGGGGTACAGAACGGTCGCGAAGACACCGGGCAAGATCAAGATGAAGAGATTGGGAAGCTTGAGCAACCCGGCAAACAGCGCACCCCAGCGCCCGTCGTCGAGCGTTTGCGCGCCGAGCGCGCGTTGAATGATGAACTGGTTGGTGCACCAGAAATACATGCCCACGATGAACACCCCGGCAATCCCAGGCCAAGGCATGACGGGGTCACTGGCGGGCTGCATGAGATTCAGAGCACCGGGCTTCGCGGCTTCGACGACTGCATCCCATGATGGAACCGCTTGCCAAGCGAGAACCGAGATCACGATGCCGCCGGCGAGGATCAAGAGCGCCTGCAAGGCGTCATTGGCTACCACGGCGCCGAGGCCGCCAAACGTGATGTACACACCGGCGGCGACGGCAGCCACGGTGATCGTGATCCATATCGACACGCCTGGAAGCAGCGTTTTGAGCACCATGGCGCCTGCGTAGAGCGAGCCGGGGGCATCGACGAGCATACTCGTCAACAAGAGCATCGCTGAGAACGCGAGCCTTGGCGCACGCCCGAAGCGCTGTTCTAGATACTGAGGGGCCGTGTAAATGCGAGCGCGCAAGAACACCGGAAGAAAGAACACCGCAAACAGGATCATGAGCAGCGCCGGCATCCACTCGTAGTGAAAGACGCTGATGCCGTGTTGGTAACCGGCGCCCGGCAACCCGACGAAGCTGCTGCCTCCCATGTTCGACACATAGAAAGAGAGCCCGATGATGGGCCAGCGCATGCGGTGGCCTGCGAGAAAGAAACCCTCGGTGCCCTCCCCGCGCGTCTGTCTGGCAAAGAACCATCCGAAGGCGATGCGCGTGAGCACGATGTAGCCAACTAGGATCGTCAAGTCCCAAGCGCTGACCTCTAGCTGAGGCATGGTGCGGGTTCTTCGATCAACGAGCCACGGGGAGCAGCGCCCAAAGGATGGCTGCCCCAACCGCGACGGCAAAGAGTGAGTTGAAGCGCATCGCGTTTGGAGAGAGCGCCGTCCACCAGTCGATTAGGCGCTTGAAGCGGTCGACGCCCATGAACGGGAGGACGACGGCTGCGACCAAGGCGACGAATCCGAGCACCTGCAGCAGGAGCGGCGCGCGCGAAGCCGGGGCAGCAAACCAAAGCGCGAGCCCGAAGACCAACCGGATGCCCGCCGCGAACCAGAGGCCCCCTTTTGAACCAAAACGAGTCACCAAGTCCGCGAGGCGCGCGGGCACGAGAACGCCCCAAATCCCCATCAAGAGGGTGAACACCCCCAGGAAGCCTGAAATCTCCACCGCGAATGGCAAGTTAGGCGCGCTCCTGTTCCACGTCTTCCACGTCCGGGAGCCTATCAGATGCCGGTTCGTACAGGGGCAGCGACTGTTCGATCTGGTCCGCTGCGCGGGCGACGGCGTGCATCGATAGCTCGAGATCGGGGAGGTGCAGATGATCCGCGATGGCAGTCTGGCGAACGACGTACACATCGCCATCCAAACACAGGGAGCCGACGGCCAAGTTGAAGCTCTGTTGAAGCGCGGCCTCCGGGTCCATGCGATCGGCTCGGCAACAGGCCGACGAAAAGTCCACCCAGGAACGACCCATGGCTTGATAGTGAGACACGATCACGGCCTGAAGACGGTTTCCAGGGTATGCGAACACGACCTTGAAGCTGTGGTCGTGCTCCTCGGCCAGCTTATAGCTGGACCTCGCGTGATCCTTGATGTCGGTCCACGTCGGCACGGGCCGATCCTTGTACCACATGGACCCGAAAAAAACGTCTCGAATCTAGGTTTGGAGCGCGTACACTTCCCGACATGTTCTCGCGCCTAGCTTCGTCGTCGTGGCGGTCTTCGGTGTTGGCAGAGCTGCGTTTTGGGCCGAAAGCGTTGAAGGAAACCGTTCCTTGGTTGCTTCGCACGCGATTGAAGCAAATCGAAAGCCTGCTTCACGTGGCACTGAAGAACGCTCAAGAAGCGCCGCATGACCTCGCCTATGAAATGGAGCACGAACATCTGACCTGGTCCGAGCTCGCGAATACGAGCTCGCGGGTCGCGCACGTGATTGCGGCGGCCGGCGTCAAGCCCGGAGACGTCGTCGCCCTTCTGGCGGAGAACTCGCCTTTCTACATCGCCTCGGTGCTCGGCATTTCACGCGTCGGCGCAACGGCGGCCTTGCTGAACACCAATCTTGGCGGACGCCCACTTTCCCATGCGGTCGAGGTGTCGAAAGCGAAAGTGGTTCTCGTGAGCCACACCTTGGAGCCAGGGTTGCGCGATTGCGAAGAGCTATGCCAATCCCTCGATCGCATTCTCGTGTTCGATGAGAATCCGTATGCAGGCCTTCTTGCCGACACGCCGGCCACGGCCTACCCCCCTGCGCCGGTCAAGGCAGAGGACGATTTCGTCTACATCTACACGTCCGGAACGACAGGGCTGCCCAAGCCATGTCGAGTCTCACACGCTCGCGCGATTCTCGCCGGCGCAGGTTTCGGGCCGCTGATGTACGCGTTCCGTCCGGGCGACAAGCTCTACTGCGTGCTTCCGCTCTATCATGCAAACGGCCTCCTCCTCGGCGCGTCGGCAGCGATGATTGCGCGCGTCCCGATGGCGATGCGCCGCTCGTTCAGCGCGAGCGCGTTTTGGGACGATGTTCATCGCTATAAGGCCACAGCGATTCTCTACATTGGGGAGCTGTGTCGCTACCTCGTCAACTCGCCACCGCATCCGAAGGAGCTACCGAACCCCGTACGCGTTGCCGTCGGCAACGGGCTTCGCCCCGACATCTGGCCGAGGTTCAAAGCGCGATTCGGAATAGAGAACATCCGCGAGTTCTATGGCGCAACCGAAGCCCCGGGGTTCATCGCCAACATCAGCGGGCGCGAAGGGTCGGTTGGCCGGGTCCCACTCGGAGGGCTCTCCGGCTGGCTACGGATCGTCCAGTACGACGTCGACCTCGACCAACACCTTCGCGACAGGAAGGGCTTCTGCATTCCGTGCGGCAATGATGAAGTCGGCGAGCTCCTAATCCGTGTGCCGAAAGTCTCGGCAGGCGGGCTCGAGTACCGGGGCTACACCGACGAATCGGCGACGCAAAAGAAGCTGCTCCGCAACGTCTTCAAGAAAGGCGACGAGTACTTCCGCTCGGGCGACCTCCTCCGTCGCGATGCCGACGGCTTCTACTACTTCGTCGACCGAATCGGCGACACCTTTCGATGGAAAGGCGAGAACGTATCCACCGCCGAGGTCGCAGACGTCATCACACACAATGACGGTATCGACGAAGCGACCGTGATCGGTGTGCCCGTTCCGAACATGGAAGGCCAAGCAGGTCTCGCCGCGGTGGTGCCCTCGGGCGAGTTCGACCCGCGCCGGTTTTGGAATGCCGTTTCGGAGCTTCCGCCTTACGCACAACCGCGATTCGTCCGCGTGATGGGCGGCCTGGCGAAGACCGGGACATTCAAAATCCAAAAGAACGAACTCAGAAAAGAAGGCGTCGACCCCGCTGCGGTCGGCGACCCGCTCTACGTTCGCACCACGGCTGGCTACGAGCTGCTCACCATGGAACGCTGGACCGACGTGAAAGAGGGGCGCCTGAAGCTCTGATGCCGTCGCGGAGCTCTTCGATTTTGCAGCCCGACGCTAGTCGCTCCGCAAAGCCTTCCGAATGATGGCAAGGTCCTCCGGCGCATAGTCGAGCTCAAGCGCTGCCCGGTGTGCCTCGTCCGTCATCTTCTTCCAAGTCTTCTGCACGATGGGAATCAGCTTCTCCTCTTGATGCTTCTGCGCGAAGTCATGAAAGTAGTGCTCTAGAAACAGGAGACAGATGACGTCTTCGAGCAGCTGGACGTCCGGGTCGGTTTTCAAACCGCGCTTCCGGAGCAGTGTCTTTACCCGTTCGATAGCATCGGTGTCGTAGCCGACGCCTTCCATGATCGCGCCGGCAATCTCACCATGTCGTTTGTAGAGATCGGTGCGCCATTTGAGATACCCGGCTCTGCCCTCCGGATAGCGATCCCTCGGCACTTCCCAACGGCGTATGTGCTGGGCGCGTGCGGCAAGCTGAACGGTTTCGGTGGCGTCGGGGGCAAACGTCGCGAGGCGCGCGGACATCCGTTGGCCGTAGACGAGCTCCTTGGGAACCAACTGGCCATTCACCGTCTCCGTGCTCGGATCCTCGGCGTTGGCGGCGTCAAACCCGCTCAGTGCATCGTCGAGGCGCGACATGCCGACAGCCTATCACGGCAACACTGACGCTGACGCTGACGCCGGCACTGGCGCTGGTACTGGCGCTGGTACTGGCGCTGGCGCTGGCGCTGGGATCGGCACACCGTGACACCGTCGGCGATTGCCCTATACACTTCCGACCGATGTCTCCCTTCCGTCGACGATCCAGCGGCCTTCGCCGCGAACGGATGCACGCGTCTCCGCGGTTCCTCGACGGAACCTTCCGCAACACCTCCGGCGTCGGCCCCAATCTCGAGAGGGGCTCGACGTTCCCCGTCATGCGGGAGTTCCTTTTCGGAGGTCGTCGGCGCGTCCCCATTGCACCACTCCCTTCGGTACGCCCGGTCGAAGTCTGGGCGAAGCCTGCAGAGACCGGACTGCGGGCAACTTGGCTCGGCCATTCGACGCTGCTTCTCGAGATCGACGGCGTCCGGGTCCTCACCGACCCGGTCTGGAGTCGGCGCGTCTCTCCAAGCCGCCTCGTCGGCCCCAAACGCTTTCAGCCGGTCCCGGTCCCGATCTCTCAGCTCCCTCCGCTCGACGCGGTGATCATCTCGCACGACCACTATGACCATCTCGACTACCCGAGCATCGTCGAGCTGATTCGACAAGACGTCTCCTTTTACACATCACTCGGCGTCGGCGCGCACCTCGAGGCCTGGGGCGTGCCACCGGAGCGAATTACCGAGCTCGATTGGTGGGAGAGCGCCGAGCTTCCGCATGCCGACCTCCGCATTACAGCCGCACCCTCACAGCACTTCTCGGGACGTGCCGCAGCCGACCGCAATCGCACCCTCTGGTCTTCCTTTGCGCTGCGCGGCCCTCGACATGGCGCATTCTTCAGCGGCGACACGGGCCTCACCGCCGAGTACGAAGAGATCGCTCACCGGCTCGGTCCCTTCGACCTGGTGATGCTCGAAGTCGGCGCCTTCCATCCGGCCTGGGGCCACATCCACCTCGGGCCCGACAACGCCCTCAAAGCATTGGATCTGCTTGGCGGAGGAAGCTTCTTGCCGGTCCACTGGGGGACCTTCGACCTCGCGATTCATGACTGGGACCAACCGGCGGAACGATTGGTCGAGATCGCTCCAAGCCTGGACACACACTTGCTGATGCCGATGATCGGCGCGCCGATCGAGCCCTCCCGTGTGGAAGGGGTCGAAACTTGGTGGCGCACCATCTCCGTGCTCGAGCGACGTGAGGCGCCGGACCACGCCGAACAGGACCCCGCGCAGCTCCTGCCGATCGGCGACCCGATCGATTGAGGCGCGGACCCTCTCTACGGCACATGATCTGCGGTCGCGCAGCTCAGTCCGCTGCGCCCAGCAACACGTGGAGCATATTAAACGTGAGAAGCCCGGCCAAGAACCAAGGGAACTTCTTGTTTCGACCCACGGGGAACTGCTGGTTGAACGTGTGAAACATCATGAATCCGGCAAGCGCCGCGGTGAGGATATCGATCACGAAAGGGTCCGGACGGCGAACGAGGTTCAGGGCATAGCCGCCCGCCACGCCTGCGAGCAGGACCCAGCGTCCCGACTTGACGAAACGTGCCCCGTATTCCTCTTGCAGCTCTAGATCGGTGTCGAGCACATCGAGCGCGAGCGCGACGGCGAAGACCAGGCTCAAGAGGGGCGTCGAGGGGAGCTGGAGGCCGAGCGTGAACACCAGGAGCCCATCGTAGAGGAAGAACACCGCGAGATACGCATGGTATTTGGTTGGGTGTGTATGCTTCGGTGGTTGGAACATGACGTCCAAGCCGTAGAAGACGACGAAGCCGAGGAGCGCGATGAAATAGATGCGCGGCCCCACGACACCGTCGGACGCGTCGAGGCCCGGGATGAGATGTAGAAAGACATAGGCGACGGAGAGCCCTCCACCAAAGGCCTGCTGTCGTTCCGGGTACTTGGCGAGCGCGTTCACCCGCGGTGCGATGACGTGTGCACCGCCCAAAATGAGCGCGACGACTAGAATCTCCCACTGCTCGGACACTGCATCCCAAGACATCCAACGCCCTCTTTCCCGGCCTCCTGACCAAGAGCTTCCCGCGCTGAGGGTAGCGCGAAATCAATGCTCTCTTCGCCGGATGACGCGGCTGGCCTTGGCGCTGAAGTTCCTTTCTCCTTGCATTCTCCCTACCATTTGGTAGACATATGACGACCAGTTGGTAGAGAGTTGGACGTACGCAACCAGATTCTGACCCAAGCGACGCGATTGTTCTCGGAGCAGGGGTACGACGGGACTTCGGTCCAGGAGATCGCCGACGCGGTTGGCATCCGGAAGCCGAGCCTCCTCTATCACTTCAGGTCGAAGGACGAGCTCCGCGAGAACGTGCTCGCCCAAATGCTCGCGCACTGGAACTCGGTGTTGCCCGGCCTTCTGTTGAAGGCGTCCACCGAAGAGCGGTTCGACGCGACGATGCAAGCGCTTAGCGAGTTTTTCATCGAGGACCCGGACCGCGCACGTCTATTTCTGCGCGAGACCCTCGACCGGCCCGAGCAGATGCAAGCGATGCTCGCGGCATTCGTGCAACCTTGGGTCGAGCTACTGGGCGGGCAGCTCGAGCGCGCGAAGGCGCAAGGCTTGGTCCGGCCCGGCGTCGACCCACAAGCGTACGCGGTCGAGGTGATCACGATGGCGGTGGCAGGAACTGCGGTCATCGACACGCTGCAAACGATTCTGCCGGATGATCCGGTCCGAGGGAGCACGCGAAAGCGTCACGCGCGCGAGCTGATCCGCGTCGCGCGATCGAGCCTCTACACAGAGAGCGAAGGCGAGAACTGAGCATGGCTAATTTCTTCAAAGACAACGACGATCTTCAATACTACTTCGACAAGGGCGTGGACTGGGACTCGCTGGTGCAAATCACCGAGCACGACTTCGCCGATGCGGACGCAGGCGGCTTCAGCAGCACCGAAGAAGCGGTCGACTTCTACCGGGACATCATCGAAATGTTCGGGCAACTCACCGCCGAAGAGATCAAGCCCTACGAAAGGGAAATCGACGATCAAGGAGTCGAATTCGTCGGCGGAGAGGTGGTGTTTCCCGAACGGCTCGCAGGGATTTTCGAGAAGATCAAGGACCTCGATCTTCACGGTCTGCCGATCCCGCGCGAGCTCGGTGGGATGAACGCACCCATGATGGTCTACTTCATGAACAGCGAGCTCATGGCGCGAGCTGACGTCTCGGCGATGGCCCACCACGGCTTCCACGCAGGGATGGCGATGGCAGCAATCGTCTTCTCGGCGCTCGAAGGGAGCTCCGAGATCGATCCGGTGACCGGCAGGATCATCGAAACACGCTGGCGAACGATGATCGAAGAGATCGCATCGGGTAGAGCCTGGGGCTGCATGGACATCACGGAACCCGACGCCGGGTCTGACATGGCAGCGCTCCGGGCGGTTGGGGAGCAGGACGCCGATGGCAACTGGTACGTGACCGGGGAGAAGATCTTCATCACCTCGGGTCACGGCAAATATCACTTCGTGATCGCGCGCACCGAAGACATCGACCCAGACGATCCCATGAGCGGCTTGAACGGGCTTTCGATGTTTTTGGTGAAGACGTATGAAGACGACGCGGATGGGAATCGGACTCGCATCGTGCAACTGAGCCGCGTCCAGGAGAAGCTCGGTCATCACGGTTCGGCGACCTGCGGGCTGGTCTACGACAAAGCGCCCGCCGAGCTGGTGGGCGAACGGGGTGAAGGCTTCAAGTACATGCTCACGCTGATGAACAACGCGCGGCTTGGCGTTGGTTTCGAATGCCTCGGGCTGAGCGAGTCCTCGTACCGAGCTGCGGTCGAGTATGCCGCCGGGCGTGGATCGATGGGCAAGACAATCGATCGGCACGAGATGATCGCCGAGTACCTCGAAACGATGCAGACCGAAATTCAGGGCATCCGCGCCATGGCGATCACAGCCTGTTTCCACGAAGAAATGGCACAGAAGCTGGCTCTCTCCGTTCACTACGGGGACCTCGGCGAAGATGAGCAGAAGCGGATGAAGCGGCGCATGAAGTTCCATCAGAAAATGGCGCGGCGCCTCACCCCGCTCCTCAAGTACTTCGCCGCGGAAAAGGCCGTCGAGCACGCTCGCACTTCGCTTCAGATTCACGGCGGCAACGGCTACACCCGCGACTACCTGCCGGAGAAGCTGCTTCGCGACGCGCTCGTCATGCCGATCTACGAAGGAACGAGCCAAATTCAGGCGCTGATGGCGATGAAGGACACGCTCGGCGGGATCATCAAGAACCCGCAGGCATTCGTGAAGCGCTTGGCGCAAACGCGCTGGCGTTCGCTCTCTAGCCGCGACCCGCTCGAACGACGGGTCGCGCAGCTCCAGACCGTCTCACTGAGCGCGCAGCAACACCTGGTGCTGAAGACGGCAGGCAACAAGTTGAAGGGCCTTCGCCGCAAGCCGATCGGCGAATGGTCCGACGAGCTCACCAAGAGCTGGAATCCAAAGCGCGACTTCGCCTTTGCGATGCTGCACGCCGAGCGACTGATCCAGCTTCTCGGCGACACCGCGATCGCCGAGCTGCTCCTGGCGCAAGCCAAAAAACATCCGGAACGAGCCGACGTTCTCGAGCGGCATCTCGAGCGGGCCGAGCCCAGGGCGCGCTACCTGTTGGACCAGATCACGTCCACTGGGCATCGCCTCTTGGAAAAGCTCTCACCGGGAGCGGCAGAGACGACGAGCCAGGCCGCGGAGTGACCGCACCGAGAGAAAACCGTTTGGGTTGCGGCTCGGATACCAATCGTTGGCTTCGTACCAGTCGTGGGTCCGTCGGATGCCTTCGGCGAGGTCGACTTCGGCCGTGAAACCGAAGTCTCGGCTGGCCGCGTCACCCACGCAGGTCCAGGCCTGCTGCGCGCCCATCTTCGCCTTCTGCAGGTTCAAGAGCCTCGGCTTCTTGTCGAATCGGGTAGCGAGCTCTCCCCCGAGGGCGGCAATCGATATCAGCTGCTCGGGCAAGTCGACCGTTCGCGCTCGTCGGCCAACGACTCGAACCACCTCGGATTGGAACCGCTCCCAGGTCACCTGCTCCTCACTGGTCAGGAAGTAACCCTTGTTGACGCTGTTCGGGTGCTTGGCGGCTTCGAGGATTCCTCGAACGCAGTCATCGGCGTAGATGATCGACATCAGTCGCTCACGATTGCCGAAGTACACGTTCCAACCGAGCATCGCGCTTTTGAACAAGTTGAAATAGTCGACATCGCCCGGCCCGTAGACCGCGGAGGGTCGTAGGATGGTCCAAGGCACGCCGCCGGATTCCTCTTCGACCGCTTCCTCTGCTTCGCGCTTGCTCTCCCCGTAGTGCTCGATCGGTCGCGGCGGATTCTCCTCACGATGAGGCGCCGAGGTTGCGGAGGGCCCGTACGAGGCCCAAGACGACACCAGGACGAATCGCTTGGCGTCGGAATGCTCCCGACGGAGGGCTGCGAGCAAGTTCCGGGTCGGCATGACGTTGCCGAGGCGAAAGTCCTCGTAGGAGCTGCCCTTGGTCACGCCGGCCACGTGCAAGACGTAGTCCGGCTTCTCCTCGCCCACGATGCGCTCCAAGTCGGCGAGGACCGCGTAGTCCGCCTCGACCGAGCGCCCCGCGGTCGAAGGGGGCGACCCCGGCCGGCGTATCGCGACGACGTCGGAACCAGAGGCAAGAAGCGCGTCGCGCAGCCGGCTGCCAATGAAGCCGCTCGCCCCGGTGATCAGTATCTTGCCTTCGAGTTTGGGCATCGCCATCGCCACGTGGTGCCCCGGCGGGGACCAATGTGCAAGCCCGGATTGACGCCACCCAGGAGCTGAGAAACGCTACCGGCCATGACCGGGCGCTTCCAAACCATTTCCCCCGTAGATGGAAGCATCGTCTTTGAGCGCGCTCTCGACGGGGCCAAGGACATCGAACGAACGCTGGCCGCCGCCAGGAAAGCCTTTGAACCGTGGCGAGAGCTCCGCCTAGAAGAACGGAGCACGATGGTCCGGCGCTTCGTGGAGCTTGCCGTGCATGAAGCCGACGCCGTCGCTCAGGAGCTCACGATGCAAATGGGGCGACCGGTCCGCGACGGCGGCGGTGAGGTGGGTGGTTGGTTGCTTCGCGGGCGAACGATGATCGACCTTGCAGCTCAGGGGCTCGGCGACATCGAGCTCGCGGCGCGAGATGGCTTCACGCGGCTCATTCGGAGGGAGCCCTTGGGCGCCGTTTTCGTCGTTGCGCCATGGAACTACCCTTGGCTGACCGCGGTCAACGCCTTGGTGCCAGCGCTCGTTGCGGGCAACACGGTCGTGCTCAAGCACTCGGAGCAGACGCCGCTCGTCGCCGAACGCATCGGGCGTGCGGCCAAGGAAGCCGGCCTACCTGCTGGGGTCCTTCAGGTTCTCTTTCTCGATCATGGCGGCGTTGCGGATGTGATCGCAGACCCGCGGGTCGCATTCGTGGCGTTCACCGGCTCGGTTGGAGGCGGTCATGCAATCCAGAGAGCCGCGTCGAAGCGATTCATCGGAGCTGCACTCGAGCTCGGGGGCAAAGACCCCGCTTACGTGTGCAGCGATGCCGACATCGAGCGCTCCGCAGCAAACCTCGTCGACGGTGCGTTCTACAACGCGGGGCAATCCTGCTGCGGTATCGAGCGAATCTACGTGCATCGCGACGTGTATGAACCCTTCCTCGAAGCCTTCATCGCCGTGGCCAACGAGCTCATGCTCGGCGACCCGCGGGATTCGTCGACCACGCTCGGCCCCGTCGTTCGCATCCGCAACGCCGAAGGCATCCAGGCCCAAATCGACGAAGCGATCGCGGCCGGCGCGCGCGCCCTGCTCGACCCGAGCCATTTCGAAGAAACCAATCGCGGCTTGCCCTACATGGCGCCGCAGGCGCTGGTGGACGTCGACCACTCGATGCGGATCATGAGCGAAGAAACATTCGGTCCCGCGGTCGGCATCATGCGGGTGCGGGACGACGCCGAAGCGATCAACTTGATGAACGACAGCGATTACGGCCTCACTGCCTCGGTGTGGACGAGCGACCTCGATCGCGCTCAACGAATCGGCGCAAGCGTCGAAACCGGAACCTGGTACATGAATCGCTGCGACTACCTCGACCCCGAGCTCGCCTGGGTCGGCGTCAAGGACTCGGGCCGAGGCTGCAGCTTGTCCACGCTCGGCTATGCGCAGCTGACGCGACCCAAGTCGTTCCATCTGCGACACACCCCGGGATAGCCTGGTCATCGCTGCCTAGGTCGCTATAGTCGGCCGCGATGAAGCCGCCGGTTCTCCGCTGCCGCCATGTTACGAAACGCTACGGGAAGTTCACGGCGCTGAAAGACCTGTCGCTCGAGGTCTACGAGGGCGAGATTTTCGCGCTTCTCGGCCCGAACGGCGCAGGGAAGTCGACCCTGATTCACTGCATCACGGGGCTGGCCAAGCAGACCGGAGGAAGCATCGAGGTCCTCGGCTTCGACACGGTGAACGACTTCCGGACCACCCGCCGCCTGGTTGGCCTGGTGCCCCAGGAGATCGGCTACGACCCGTTCTTCACTCCCCTCGAAAGCTTGATGATTCAAATGGGGCTCATGGGAGTCGAACCGAACCGCAGTCGTGCAGAGAGCCTGCTCGAGACCTTTGCGCTGGGCGATAAGCGCGACGCGTACACGCGGACGCTGTCCGGTGGGATGAAGCGGCGCCTCCTCGTGGCCAAGGCGCTCGTCCATGACCCGCGGCTCCTCTTCCTCGATGAACCGACTTCCGGCGTGGACGTCGAGCTACGCCGCGAGCTCTGGCAGGAGGTCGAGGACCTCCGGACCGCAGGCACCACCATCGTGCTGACCACCCACTACATCGAAGAAGCCGAAAAGCTCGCGGACCGCATCGGAGTTCTGCACAAGGGCGAGCTCCTTCTGGTCGAGAGCCGCGAAAGCTTGTTGGAACGCCACGGCGGACGGTCGTTGGAAGATATTTACCTGGAGCTGATCCGCAAGGCAGACGGAAAACACGCGGCATGAGCACGATCGCCCTCAAGACGCTCTTCCTCAAAGAGGTGCGCCGTTTCAGCAAAGTCTGGCTGCAGACGGTGCTGAGCCCGCTCGTGACGACGAGCCTCTACATCTTGGTTTTCGGCGTTGCACTGGGCTCCCGGCTCCGCGAGATCTCCGGCGTCCCCTACATCCAATTCGTGGTGCCCGGCCTCGTGATGATGACGATGATTCGGGACTCCTTTTTAAACACCTCGTCCAGCCTGTTTCAGTCGAAAATCAACGGAACGATCACGGACATCCTGGTCGCTCCAATCGGTGCGTTGGAGATGGTTCTCGCCTACGTAGGCGCCGCGATGATCAGGGCGATCATCGTGGGCACGCTGGTGTACCTCGTCGCCCTCTCGTTCACCTGGTTCCCCCTGCGCCACATCGGCTGGACGCTCTTCTTCACGATCTTCGTGACCGCGACGCTCGCGCTCCTGGGAATGATCGCCGCGCTTTGGGCGCAGAAGTTCGATCATCTCGCGATATTTCCCAACTTCGTGCTGCTCCCCTTGGCCTTCCTCGGTGGCGTCTTCTATTCGATCGATCTCCTCCCGGAGCCCTGGAACACCGTCAGCCGTCTGAACCCGCTGCTCTACATGGTCAACGGCCTTCGGTACGGTTTCCTCGGCGTGGCAGACGTTTCGCCCGTCACGAGCGCCGGAGTCGTGCTGATGTCGTTCCTCGTGGTCCTCGGTGTGGCAAGCGCGCTCCTGCGCAGTGGCTACAACCTGCGAAGTTAGTCATCATGGGCAGGCCGGCATGAGCAGCAGCACCTACTTCGCGCATCCCGAAGCCCGCGCCTTTCTTCAGCGGCGCGTCGCCGTGTTTGGCCTCATCGGCGCCATCCTCGGCGGCACTGCCTTGGCCTTTCGCCTGGTCTTGGGCGTTCTGTTTGGGGTTCTCGAGGAACAGGTCACCGACCCCGGGTTCCTGATTCACGCCGCCGGGATCCTACCCCTGTTGGCGGTGTGGCTGATCTGCCGCCGCGGCAATCTCTCGGTCAACACGATTCACGGAGTCGAGAACACCGGAATCTTCCTCACCAGCGTTTGCTACATCGGCATGGGTCTGGACATTCGACCCGAGGTCGGGGCCGACACGATCACCGCGTTCATTCTGGCGCTCGTGATGTTTGCCCGGAGCGTATTCGTGCCGAGCTCCGCCCGGCGAACCACGGTCCTCGGCATCCTCATCGGGATCCCTCTCGTGGCGGCGATGTACTACCACTACTTGAGCATCGACCTCGACATCTGGCGGGTGTTCGGCTACCCGGCAGAGTCCGCCGAGCGCGTCGCATCCGCACAATCGGTGATCACGCTCATGTGGTGGACGCTCACCATCGGCCTCGCAGCCCTTGCGTCCCGGGTGATTCACCGATTGCGCAAAGAGGTGCGCGACATCCAAAGCCTCGGCCAATACAACCTCCGCCGTAAGCTCGGAGAGGGCGCAATGGGCGTCGTTTACGAGGCGCAGCACGGCATGTTGAAACGGCCGACCGCCATCAAGCTGCTGCGGCCCGAGCTTGCCGACCCGGACGCCCTCGACCGCTTTCGTCGAGAGGTGCAGCTGACCGCAAAGCTCACCCACCCGAACACGGTCACCATCTACGACTACGGCCGGACCCCCGATGGGCTGTTCTATTACGCAATGGAGCTGCTCGACGGGGCGACCCTGAGCCAAGTGGTCGGAGCCGGCGGCGCGCAACCTGTCGAGCGGGTCGTGCGCATTCTTCGTGACGCGGCACTTGCGCTGAACGAAGCGCACCAAGTTGGGTTGATTCATCGCGACATCAAACCGAGCAACATCATGCTCGCGCGTCAAGGCGGCGAGCTGGACGTGACCAAAGTCCTCGACTTCGGACTCGTGAAGAATCTCGGCAAGGTCGATGACCTCGAGAAGACCAACACGATGTCGATCAAGGGCACGCCACACTACTTGAGCCCCGAGGCAATCCAGGACCCGCAAGCGATCGACGCGCGTACCGATCTTTATGCGCTCGGCGCGGTTGGATACTACCTGCTTGCGGGCGGCCACGTCTTCGACGGGAAGACGATCATGGAAGTCTGCCTGCACCACATGCACACCAAGCCCATGCCACTCTCGGAAGCGTCGTCGCTAGACATCCCCGCCGGGCTGGAGGCGCTCATCATGGCTTGCTTGGAAAAGGACCAAGCCGACAGGCCAGCCTCCGGACAAGAGCTTGCCGACGCCCTCGATCGACTCGCGGTCGCACCCTGGACCCGCGCACACGCCGAGGCCTGGTGGGACGCATTCGGCGACAAAATCGAGCAGCGCTCCGAGCCCCTCACCGTAAGCCCCACCGAGCAAACCGTCGCCGTAGACCTAGACGAACGCTGAGAAGGTGGGTGATTCCATTGGGTTGAAGGGGTAGAGAGTGTCCCCCCTTGACCGTGTGGGGGGTTGGCAGCACAATGGGGCGGTAATGGTTCATGAGCCGATCGCTATGAATGATCCGATGGACGCGCTTCGCGCGGGCCTGGTGGGTGGTGTTGTAGTTGTAGTCGGCCTCATTATTAGCCTCCTGCTAGTTACGCAGGCATAGGCGGGGACCAGAACCAACCCACAGACCAACCCACTCCGTTTCTGGCCCTCGCATCGAGCATGCGGGGGCTTTTTTGTTGCCTTAGACCCATGAACAGACACTCACAACGTAAAACTACAACGAACTGGCAGACGTCAGTCATGCCGCAATTTGTCCTCCGGACAGGCGCCCGGTCGGTGATCGACCCGGCGCCTTTTTCGTTGGGCGCGCGCCCCTTGAATGCCACCTCAAATCAACTAGTTGGAGCCAGCCAGCAACGAAGGAGACCCTCGTGACACCCGCAAATCCCAAGCTGAAGAATCGCATCGGCGAATCGCTTTCCGGATCTCAGATCATTTGGGAAGCGCTCGTACGCGAGGGGGTCGAGGTCTGCTTCGGGTATCCGGGCGGCGCGATCATGCCGGCCTACGACGCGATGATCCAATACCCGATCCACCACGTGCTGACGCGCCACGAGCAAGGCGCTTCGCACATGGCCGATGGCTACGCCCGCGCATCGGGGCAGGTCGGTGTCTGTATCGCAACCTCGGGGCCGGGTGCGACCAATCTCGTCACGGGCATTGCCACCGCCATGCTCGATTCGATCCCGATGGTCTGCATCACCGGGCAGGTTCCGTCTCACCTCATCGGCAGCGATGCGTTCCAGGAGACCGACATCACCGGCTGCACCATCCCAATCACCAAGCACAACTACCTGGTGACCGTGCCCGAGCAAATTGCTCCGACCATTCGCGAGGCGTTTTACATCGCGCGTTCGGGGCGAC
>JBARTN010000064.1:0-9927 GCA_049645265.1 Polyangiales bacterium | reverse complement strand
TGGCACCCGCACATGCGCGGCAGCGCGAGCCGAAGGCGAAGCCCGGCGCCAGAGGCGCCGCCAAGCCCAAGCGAAGCGCAGGGTGCGGCAGGGAGGACTACGGGTGGGGGTGGGCGGGCGGTGTAACCAAAACTGGCACTGACACTGGCACTGGCACTGCCCCTTAATAAGGGTCGCCCGGTCGTTCGGAGGGGGGGAGACACGACCGGGCGGGGAATAACCGGGGACTTATGGGGGGGATCCACCGGCAAAAGTTGTTGTTTTTGGTTTCGAGAACGGCTTCGTTCTCAGCAACCTCAATCTAAATATTAGGACTGAACGCGTCAATGGTGTCGGTCGCTCGAGGTCCAGATTTGCAGTGCATTAGCTCACAGTTCTGTTCGAAAAAAGATGCGAGCCGATGGCGCCGGCAATGCTGCCGAACAGATCGGCAACGACATCACTGAGCTCGGCGGATCGACCCGGCACGAACGCCTGGTGAATCTCGTCGGACAGGCCCCAGAGCACGGACACAAAGACCGCAAACGCTGCCGTTCGCCACGACGAAGCGGAAGGCCAGCTTCGCCTGGATGCCGTGGCGCAGAGCCAGCCCAGCGCCGCGTATTCGACGAGGTGGATACCTTTGTCGCGCAGCGGGATGAGCCGAATGCCCGGAATTTCGATCTCAAACGACGAAATCACGAAAATGAGAGCCATGTACAGAAGCGCAAAGCGCCATGGCCAAAGGCCCTCCCGAAGCGAGTCGCTATTCAGGCTACGCCTCCTGCGCCAAGCACAGAAAGGTGCGTGCGCGGGCCGCAGGCCCCACGGCCGACTGCCCCGGTCATGTAGCCCGACAGGCTGTGGCGAAACGGCTGGTCGATTGTCACGGTCACCAACTCGCCGGTGGGGTCGTGACCTTCGGGCGCGATCAAATGAACGATCTCATTTCGCTCGCTGCGCCCGGCGAAGCGCCCAGTGTCCCCTGGTGAAGGGCCTTCGACCAGAACCTGCACATCCCGGCCGACCAACGATTGGAGGTGCGCTTGCTGTTGCGTCTCGACGAGGCCAAACAAGCGAGCGAGGCGCTCGTCTTTCACCTCTTCGGAGACCTCATCACCGAGCTTGAGCGCCGGCGTGTACGGCCTCGGGGAGTATTTGAACGCAAACGCGGCAACGAAGCCGACGCGCCGCACCAGCTCCAGCGTCTGTTCGAAGTCTTCCTCGGTTTCCCCTGGGAAGCCGACGATGAAGTCTGCGGAAAGCGTGAGCCCTGGCTTGGCTTGCCTCAACGCGTCGGTCCGCGCGATGTATTCCTCGGCCGTGTAGCGGCGCGCCATCCGCCGGAGCAGGCGATCGGAACCCGATTGCACCGGCAGATGCACGTGCGAGGGAAGCACCCCGAGATCGGCGTGCGCCGCCACCAGCTCAGCGGTGATGTGCCGTGGGTGAGGAGAGGTGTAGCGAAGCCGCCAGAGGTCAGGAACGTCTTTTGCGATCCGCCGGAGCAGCCCCGCAAAGCGAGATGTGGACGCGGCCAGCCGCGACTCCGCCTTGCTAGGCTCCGCATCCGAACCGGGTTCGTGCCAGGAGTTGACGGTCTGCCCGAGGAGGGTGATCTCCCGCACGCCCCCTCGGACGAGATCGCGAATCTCACCGACGATCTGGTCTGCAGGCCGATAACGCTCGGACCCACGTGTATAGGGAACGATACAGAATGTGCAGCGCTCGTCGCAGCCCTTCATGACCGTCACGTACGCCGTGACCTCCCGGCGATCTGCATGAGGCTTGGACCGGAGGAATTTCGGGTCATCCATGTCGAACACCGTCCTGGTGATCGGCGGGGCCCCCTGCTCGACTTCGCGGATCAGCGCGGGAAGCTCGGGGATGTTGTCCGGTCCGAGGACAATGTCTACAAAGGGCGCCTTTCGAAGCAATCGCTCGCCTTCCTGCTGGGCGACGCAGCCCGTCACCGCCAGAATCATGCCTCTCCGGGCCTCCTTGAACGGCCGAAACGTCCCGAGAAGGCTCATCAACTTGTGCTCCGCCTTCTCGCGCACGCTGCAGGTGTTGACGAGCAGGAGATCGGCCAGGGCAGGCTCGCTTGCCTCACGGTAGCCGCTCGCCCGCAGGACCTCCTCGATACGACGGGAGTCGTGGACGTTCATCTGGCAGCCAAAGGTCTGGACGAAGTACTGTTTCATGGCGAGGCGGCGATAGCTTTAGCAGCAGGCAGGACGGTCGCCAAACGGCCGAAATCACGGAGTTCGCTGGCGGAATTGGGGTTCCCCGCGCTACAAGCCCTAGGTAGATGGCTCGCCGGCGATGCATCTGCCTCCTGCTCGTTCTGGCGAGCGGATGCAAGACGATCCCAGAGGATGCCTACGGCATCGACCGGATCCGTTTCAACGGGATGGATCAGCTCGATCCACAGGCCCTGAGGGCTTGTCTCGCCAGCCAGGAGCGGGAGAGGGTCACCTTCGCGTTCGGCACCAACCCGGACCCAAGTTGCGGTGCTCCCCCCTTCGACGGGAAACGGGTGTCGTTCGACCTCTGGAGGAAACTCCGCAAGGGCTGGCCCACCCTGGATTCCGCGGTGTTCGACCGTGACATGCAGCGAATCGAGCGCTGGTACCAGGCGCGCGGTTACTACGACGCGGCCGTGGTCAGCACCGAGTTCGACCCACCCTCGGCCGCAGGCGACGACCGCATCGTCGTGGCGCCTGGCGGTCAAGCCCCTTGCGACCGAGAAGGCGCCGACGAAGGCTGCAAGCTCAGCATCGAAATCGACATCGAAGAGGGCAATCCCGTCTTGGTGAAATCGATCGAGGTGAGCGGCCACGAAACCTGGGAATTGGAGAACCAGAAAAAGCTCGAGAAAGCCGTCGAGCTCGAGGTCGGCAAGCCGTTCGACGAATCGATCTACGAGAGGAGCAAGCGCGCGATCCGGCGCCAGTTGAAAGAGGCGAGTTATGCCTGCGGCAACGCATCGGGGCGTGTGGAGATCGATCGAGAATCCAGAGAGGCTTCGGTCGGGCTCTTTGTCGAAACCGGGCCCTCCTGCACGCTCGGCGACATCACCGTCACCGGCAGCGGTACGCTTCCTGCGGATACGATTTTGGATGTGGCCGACCTGAAGACGGGACAAGCCTTCCGCTTGAGCGACCTCGCGGACGCCCAGCGAGCGGTCTACGCGCTGGGCGCGCTCGCATCGGTGAACGTAACCTCGACTCCGCGACGCGACGGGGAGGAACAGTGCACGGGAGTCGTCGACGTCAACATCGCCGTCGAGCCCGGCAGGAGCATCCGCTGGGGTATCGGCGCCGGGGTCCAGAGCGGCACGATCGCCACACTGACCCTCGAACAGGACACCCGTATTTCGGACGTTCACTTGTTCGGTCTGTTCGAGCACCGAAATTTCATCGGTGGTTTCCGGCGACTCCGTATCGAGGATCGGCCAAAAATCGTCGCCCGCGACCCGTTCTTTCGCTTCGGCCGAGGATTCATCTTTGGAAATGAGCTCCGCGTCGAGTATCGGCGACCCGCATTTCTCGAGCCACGCACCACATCGGCGATTCAATTTCGCCACGACTGGGGCCCCGACCCCTACGAGCTCTTTCGCCGCCACGACCTTCAAGTTCGCGGAAGCCTCTCGCGACCCTTCTTCAACGGCCGGCTCCTGCTCGTCGGCGCCTTGAACTACGATACCTATCTGATCGTCGACGAAGACCCCCGGTTCCCGACCAGCTACCAGGTCGTGTTTTTTGACGAGAGCCTCATCGTCGACCTTCGAGACGACTCGCGAAGCCCGCGCGCCGGGTTCTTCTTTCAAGTCGGAAGCCAGCAGTCGCCGGCCAAGTTGCGGCGATCTTGGCAGTATGTTCGCGTCACCCCCGAGGTTCGCGGCTACGCGCCCTTGCCTCTTTCGTCGACGCTGGCGTTTCGATTCAGCATGGGCGCGATGTTCATATTTGCGCGAGACCGCAATCGCTTGGACCTCATCGGGCAGGAGCTCGGGCCGCAAAACTACCGTCTGCGCTCGGGCGGTGCCACCAGTCACCGTGGCTTCTTTGGCGGCTTTCTGGGCGACCCAGGCAGCGTCGATTCCCTCAACCGTGAGGGCTTCGACGCTAGAAACGACGGCGGGCTTCGCCGATGGGAGGCTGGCATCGAATGGCGCGTTCCCGTCACCCAAGCTTTCGGGACAGCCTTGTTCATGGACTTCGGCGACGTGAACCGAGGTGACGTGTGGCGTTTCAACTACATTCGCGCCGCAGCGGGTTTCGGGTTCCGCTACCAAACCCCGGTGGGCCCGATCCGTCTCGACTTCGGTTTCCTGATTCCCAAGTGGCAGGTCGTTCGCGGAGACCCGCCGCCGAACGCGTTCAACATCTTCCGATTCATTCGCGGGGGCGTGCCAGGGGCCTTCCATTTCACCATCGGTGAGGCCTACTGATGCGCTGGATATCCCGATTGGTGAGCTGGTTTCTCGGCTGGCCGCTCCTGGCCATCGTGTCGCTGCTCTCGAGCGTTCTGTTTCACCTGGACACGGACCTCGGACGACGGATCGGGCGTGACATGCTCAACGAGTTCGTGTCCGGCCAGATGGTCGGTACCATGCACGCCGGCTACATCACCCAACTCCGGCTGTGGCACACGATCGTCAAAGACACGTTCGTCTATGACCCCGACGGCAATGCGATCATCTACGGCGAGACGGTGGAGCTCGGCATCGATCCCATCGCCGGTCTTCGTGGGCGCCTCCGTTTCTATTATGCCGAGCTGACCAATGGCTGGGTCGACCTCATCGACGATGGCGAAGGAGCGCCGACGTTCTTGGCAGCATTCGAGGCGGCCGACCAAACGCCCGCGGTAGGAGAGCCCTTCCACGCAATCGTCGACAACATGGACCTCCGCAACCTCGAGGTGACAGGAGAGCTGCTCGGGCTGGAGAACATCCGAGTCGTCGACCTCGACACCAAGGGTCGAATGGAGTTTTTCTGGATTACCGATATCGAGGTCTGGTCCGCCGAGGGCCGTATGGTCAGCCCCTTCCCGTTCGAAGCGAGCATCGACAACATCGTCGGCAGCGTGCACACCGACATGAGAGGCACGCAGGTCACCGCGGAGGCGAGCCGCGGGGAAGAGAAGCTGACCGCCGAGCTCGTCTACAGCCCGCGCGAAGACAGCGCCCCCGAAGACCCCTGGGACCTCGATCTCTTCGTACGTGTGGAACCGGTTCGAGCGGAAACCCTGTACGAGGTCGGCTTCGACTGGGCGGAGTCGCTCAAAGGAGACGCGACCGGCTGGGTGCGCCTTTGGGGGCCCGAGGAGGACTATCGCCTCCAAGCCGACGTACAGACCGCGGGAGGGCGCACGCGCATCAACGGGGACCTTCCAACGGAGGGCGTTACTCGAATCGAGATCGCCAGCCTTCGCCTCGAGCTAGCCAAAGTGATCGGCGGCGTACCGGAAGTCGCCGTGGGCGGTCGCATCGAAATGACGAGCGACCCGAAGAACGAGGATGTCCTAGGGGTCGAGATCGAAACGGAGGGCTTCAATTATGAAGACATCCACGTTCCGGCCCTTTTCGCGAAGATCCGAGCCCGTGACGACGGGCTGGACATCGACTCGGTTGAAGCGGAATACGCAGGCGGTGACCTCCAGCTGGACGGACACGTGGAGTACGCAGGCGTCACGGACATCCACGTCGTTGGTCACATTCCCGAGGTGAGCGGCGATCCCAATTTCGAAAAATTCGTGCCGGGCATCGAGGGCGGCGTCGAGTTCGACTTGCGCGTACGCCAGACTGTGCGTGACGACTTCGAGGCCAAGGGCCGCGTGCGCTTCGATCGCTTCGAGTATGGAGCGCTCAACGCGCACTTCCTCGTCCTCGAAGGACGGGTCTGGGGTGATCCCTTCAAGCCCAAGGTCGACCTAGCGCTCGACGGCGCGGCGCTCCGGGTTGCTGGATACCCGATTGGCAACGGGCAGGCGCTTCTGAAAGGAGGTCCCGAGGAGTACACGGCGGCGGGCGAGTTCACGGCGCCCGGCGATCGCCACGCCCAGTTTCAAGCCCGCGTGGACGCCACTGAGGGCGTCTATCGGCTAGATGTCGACGAGGTCGAGCTCGCCGTGGGCGATCTCTCATGGAGGGGTTCCGTCAACAACGCGACGCTGGACCCCGACAAGGGGCTCTCGTTCGATCGAATCTTGATCGGCAATGGGCCGCAGCGTCTCGACGCCCAGGGCGTGTGGCTTTTCGACGGGCCCGATGACATCCGCGCCGACCTAGAGAACTTCGATTTGGCCGTGTTGAAGATTCTCTATCCGCAGGAGGCACCGGATTTCACGGGCGGGGTCGACCTTCACTTCGAGTTTCGCGGCGATCTCGACCGAGAGCCAACGATTGTCGCGGAGGGTACCCTAACCGACGCGGTCCTCTGGGATGTCTCTCCGGTCAATGCCGCTTATCTGATCAAATACGACAAGGGGCTGCTCGACGCGGATGCGCAGGTCGACTTCGGCGGGCGCGGAAACTTCACCCTGAGCACGACCGGCTTCGTGGACCCCATGCCCGGTGGGATTGCCGAGTCTCTGCGCGAAGGCGTCTACGAGACGACGCTGAGCACCGGGGCGATGGACGTCACGCTGCTCGAGCTGATTTTGCAGGAAGACATGCCCAACGTGCGGGGCTACGCCGACGCCAGCATTCGCTTCTCGGGCCCAATCGATGCATCTGCATTCAAGGGGACCATCAAGATCCCAGGGTTCACGGTCGACCGCTGGGGCCCCGTGGAGCTCGCGTCGGATTTTCGGTACGAGTATGGCGCGCTGCTCGCCCAAGTTCGCATGGCGGATGACGAAGGCGAGCTGATCGAAGGCGAAGGCAGCCTGCTCGTCGACTTGGTTCACTTGGCACAGGAGCCGAGCGAGGCTGTGGAAGCGCTGGCGACTTCGCCGTGGCGAATTTCGGTGCGCGTGCCGCCAAGGCGATTGAGCGCGTACCCGAAGAAACTCGGCGAGTTCTTCGTCCCAGATGCGGACCGCCTGAGGCTCGCAGCCAGCTTCACGCTCGCCGGCGGGGCATTCCGAACCCGAGGCGATTTCCATTCCAGCATCGATTGGCTCTCGGAATCCTCGGAGGGCCTTTGCGGAAGCGAAGCCCACCCGCGCGCTACGATCAGAGCGCATCTAGAAGACGGGGTCACCGAGCTGACCATGGACGGCGTCGTGGGAGACGCAAAGGTGCTCGACTTGCGGGCCTCTTCAGTGACGCCGCTCGACGATTGGTTGCGAAAGGCCGAGATTCCCGCCTGGCCGATCACCCAAATCAGCGCGGACTTCTATGACGCGCCCATGGAGAACTTGCCTTACCTCTGCCGGTACGCCGCGGGCGTCCTCTCGGCGCGACTCAAAGCCACGGGCCTCTTCGGCGACGATCCAAATCTTTCGTTCTCGATGGAGTCCGACGAGCTTCGCGCGCGTCGACTGGAGCCGGGCCGGCGGGGCGGGATGGTCAATACCATCGTCGAAACGCCGCCGTGGCTAAACCGAGTTTCCGGTGGGTACCAAGACGGGGTCGGAGCCATCGACGTGGACATGCGTTGGTGGAACGGGGGCTCCACGACGATTGCAGCGAAAGTGCCTCTGATTTGGGACAACGAACACCCGGTCCCGGAGCTGGCCAAGAAGGGCGAGGTGGACGCCAAGGCGAACTTCGATAGGATGCCACTGCAGGCCGTGCTCGCCTGGATGGCCGGCGTGGTCAACGTCGAAGGAATCCTCCAAGGCAGCGTGACGGCTCAGGGCCGCGTGCAGGACCCCAAGCTCGTGGGGAGCGTCGATCTCACGGATGGTCGAGTCGACGTTCGAGCGGTGGGGCAGACGCTCGAGAACGTGGCTGGACGTGCGATTTTCGACGAGGATGGCGTCGCGATTACGGGTCTGGAAGTGACCGACACGAACGGCTCGGCGAAGCTCGACGGCCGCGTTGGGATCAAGAAGCTGCGCCTCAATGAAGCGGACGTGGTCGTCGAAGCGAAGGATTTCCCTCTACGCCAAGAGGGCTCGATCATCGCGCGGCTCGACGGAGCCGCCCGCTTGAGGGCAAAGTTCGAGGACGATGGCCTCGATGGAGAGGTGAGCCTGCGCAAGCTCGTGCTCGACATCCCGGAAACCTCGGCGACCCCACAAGACCTCGCGCCACATCCGGAGGTCTTCCTCATCGGCGAAGACGACGAGCCGGTTCGCAAATCCGGCGCGTACTTCGTGAACCTGAGGGTGCGCTCCGACGATCGACTCGTCATCCGGAGCAAAGACCAGGGGTTCTACGTCGAAGCAACGGCCAAGTTGGACACGCGCATGGCCGAAGAGTTTTCCGTAGACGGCACGGTCACCCTCCATACGGGCAACTTCAAGGTTTTCGGGAAACGGTTCGAAGTGCGTTCCGGCAACATGGTCTTCGACGGCGACCCCGAGATGGACGCCAAGGTCGACCTGGTTGCGCGCCACTCCCTGCGCGGGAGCAACGATACGGTGACCGTCATCGTCTCTGGTCGGCTCAGCGACCCGACGATCGAGTTCAAGTCGAGCGTGCCCACGACCAGCCAGGCGCAGGTGATCGCCCTGCTCGTCACAGGCACGACCCGCCAGCAACGCGGGGTCAACACGTCGACCGCACAAGCGTCCCAGGAGACGACGAACTTCCTGAGCGGTGTGGCAGCCGGTCTTTTCTCCGCTTCCTTGCAGTCTCAGTTTGGCGGATTTGCGCCGACGTTTGGCATCACTCAAGGACAAGCCTCCGTTGACGACACCGAGGGTGACACGGCCGTACAAGTCGGTTTCAACGTGGACAGCGTGCTTCCGGACAATGTTCCGATCCGAGGGCTGTACGTCGAAGGGCAGTTCGTGGCGCGGCGAAGCGAGGGCGGCCCAAACACGACGGCACAGGCCCAGCGTCCTGGTTTCTTGATCGAGGCTCTTTGGCCACTAAACTTCGTGACGATGGGCACCTTCGCTCCGCCGTCGAACTGGAGTATCGACATCACCTGGGAGCCATGAGGCAAGCATGAGTCGCAAACTATTCGGAACCGATGGCATTCGCGGCCTCGCCAATCGCGGGGACATGACGCCGGAGATCGCCTTTCGCATCGGCGCCGCCATCGCGTATCAAGCCGGAAAGCGGGCCAAGCACGTCCCTAGGATCGTAGTCGGAAAGGACACTCGCCTTTCAGGCTACCTCTTCGAGACGGCCGTCGCTTCGGGCATCTGCGCACTTGGCGGTGAAGTGCTGCTGTCGGGGCCATTGCCGACTCCCGCCATCGCTCACCTCACGACTAGCATGCGTGCCGATGCAGGCGTGGTCATCAGCGCGTCGCACAATGCCTACCAGGACAATGGAATCAAGATCTTCGGATCGGATGGCTTCAAGCTCCCCGATAAAGTCGAGCTGGAAGTCGAGGCTCTGATCTTCGGTTCGGAGCTCGACAAGAAGCGTCCGACCGGCGTCCGCGTTGGCCGCGCAGAGCGCTTGGACGATGCACCGGGGCGTTACGTTGCGTTCGTCAAAGGGTCTTTCCCCGACGAGTTGACCTTGGAAGGCGTGAGGATCGTGGTCGACGCCGCGCACGGCGCCGCGTACCGAACCGCACCGCTGGTCTTCTCCGAGCTCGGTGCGACGACCCACGCCATCGGGGTGCGGCCCAACGGCAAAAACATCAACCACAAGGTCGGCGCATTGCATCCGGAGACCTGCGCCAAAGAGGTCCGAAAGCGCGGCGCAAATCTCGGTATCGCCCTCGACGGCGACGCCGACCGCATCATCATGATCGACGAGAAGGGCAATCAGATCGACGGCGACGCGATCATGGCTCTGTGCGCGACGCGCATGCTCCGCGCCAAGCGCCTTCGGCGACGCACCCTCGTCACTACGGTCATGAGCAACCT
>JBARTN010000063.1:0-3361 GCA_049645265.1 Polyangiales bacterium | reverse complement strand
GGCATGATCACCTCCGGGATCATGCTCGGCGTACGCAAAGGAAAGCGGCGGCGGCTGCGCCGGGAGATACAGCGCCCCCAGGGCGCCCACCTCCACTGGAACGTCGAATCGGCACGATTGGAGTTCTAACCTCCCGTCCGGGACACCCCCGCTGGCACTGGCGCTGGCACTGGCACTGGCGCTGGCGCTGGCACTGGCACTGGCACTGGCACTGGCACTGACACTGGCGCTGGCACTGACGCTGGCACGGACGCGGACACGGCCACCGACACGGCCCTACGGTCACGGCCCTACGGCCACGGCCCTACGGCCACGGCCACCACTCCCCCCCCTTTCCCCTCCTCCACCCTCCTCCCCAAACCCTCTCTCCCCCTCGCCGAAGCCCTCCCCAAAAACTGCGGCGCCCTCAAACCCAACACCCGCCTCTACCGCAAACGCGTCGAGCTTGCGGAGGGCACTCGCCTCCGCGTCTCTGCGCTCGACCTCGCTGGGTACAAGCACCGCGTTCTTTGGGTCCGCATCAACGAAAACGGCAAGCGCTGCGTTCGCCGACGCACTCAGACCTTGGAGGTGGATGCGAAGCCCGGAATGTGGGATCTGATCGTCGAGGTTCCCGAGCGTGCCGCGCAAGAGGGACAGATGCTCATCCTCATCACAGGCAACCCAAGATTGAGATGACCGACGACGAGCAGATACGAATTCACGAAATCTACGAATCGGTTCAGGGTGAATCGACCTTCGCCGGGCTTCCTTGCACCTTCGTCCGGCTCTCTCGCTGCAACCTGCGTTGCCGTTGGTGTGACACCCCTCAGGCGTTCGTGGGCGGAACCGACATGCCGCGCGCCGAGGTGCTGGAGAAGGCGCTTTCGTTTCGCACGCCGCTCGTCGAGCTCACGGGCGGCGAGCCACTGCTCCAAGCGGGTGCGATCCCCTTGCTCAAGGAGCTTTGCGATGCGGGGCGCACCGTCATGCTCGAAACCAGTGGCGAGCGCGACATCTCCAAGGTCGATCCTCGCGTCCATCGAATCATGGATCTCAAAGCCCCGGGAAGCGGCGAGTCACAACGCAATCGATGGGAGAACATCGCTGACCTCAGCAAACGAGACGAGGTGAAATTCGTTCTTGCGGACCGCGCCGACTACGACTGGGCGAAAGGCGTCATCGAGGAGCATGGCCTCCCCGAACGCGTCCATGCGGTCTTACTCGGTTGCGTCTGGGGAGAGCTCGACCCTAAGGACCTAGTGAAGTGGGTCCTCGAGGACCAGTTGCCGGTTCGTGTGCAGATGCAGATGCACAAAGTGATTTGGGATGCGGATGCCCAGGGAGTTTAGACCATGCCATTGGACCCTGAATTCGTTGCTGATTGCCCCTATGGCCCCGGTGCGATCTGCATCGACGAGCTCGTGGAAGTCGACAAGGAGGCGGGGATCCTGCGGGCGCGGATGACCACGCGCCCCGACCTTCCTCTGACTCGCGATCAGCGGGCACACCCGGTGCGCCATCCGCGGCATGTGAGCGGCGGCCTCATGGTGCACCTGACCGGGATACTCGGCTTCATGCACACCTATTATTGCCTCGGCCTCCGCCACGCCGACGGCTGGATTGGCTACGGCGGCCGAATCTACGACGCGCGATTCGCCGCCCTCGCGAAGATGGGCCCGCCGCTCGACATGGACCTTCGCGCGACGAAGATCCGTCAGCGCGACAAGCAGGTGTTTGGCCGTTACGAGTTTCGCTTCACGCAGGACGAGATCTTGATCTACCAAGGCGACCAAGCGGCGATGTGGATGAGAGTATCGCCGTCATGACTGCCAGGTCGCAGACCTTCACGGTCGAGACGCGGGGTAGGGGCACCCGCGAAATCACCCAACAGGTCCAGGAGGCCGTCACAGCCTCTGGGATCCACGAGGGCCTCTGCACCGTCTTCGTGCACCACACCAGCGCATCGTTGATCATCAACGAGAATGCCGACCCCGACGTCCAGCGCGATCTCGACGCTTTTCTTTCGAGGCTCGTCCCCGACGGCGATGCGCTCTATGTCCACACGATCGAAGGCCCCGACGACATGCCGGCGCACGTCAAAACCGCGCTTACTCAGACTTCGCTGGGCATTCCGGTGAGCGGGGGGCGTTGCGCCCTCGGCACCTGGCAGGGCGTTTTTCTCTGGGAACACCGCCGTCGGGGGCATCGGCGGCAGGTCACGGTGACGGTCGTCGGTTAGACGCCGCCCGCGACCCAATCGCCTCTCGCTGACTCGATCAGGCCCGTGCTTGGGGCTGGGCGCTACCTTCGTCGTACATCGCTTCGATGTCTTCGGCGAAGTGATCGTTCACCTTGGCGCGCTTCACTTTCAAGGTCGGCGTGAGCTCGCCGTCTTCGACGGTGAAGTTACGTTTGAGAATGGTGAACTTCTTGATCTGCTCCACACGCGCGAACTCCTCGTTCATCTTGTCGATGTGCGTTTGGATGCTCGCCCTGAGCTTCGCGCTCTTGTGAAGCGCGCTTGCATCTTCGCCATTAGCCGCGGCCCAGGCCGGGCCCGCTTCGGCGTCGATCGTGACGAGCGCGCTCAGGTACTTGCGCCGGTCGCCGATTACGACGGCTTCATCGACCAGCGGGTGGTTCTTGATTCCCGACTCGAGATTCTTCGGCGTGATGTTCTTGCCACCCGCGGTGATGATGATGTCCTTTTTGCGGCCGGTGATGTTCAAAAAGCCGTCGCGATCGAAAGCTCCCAAGTCGCCCGAATGCAACCAGCCGTCGGAGAGCGTGGCATCGGTGGCTTCCTTGTCCTTGTAATAACCCAGGAAGACATTGGGGCCCTTGACCATGATCTCGTCGTCCTCGGCGATCTTGACCTCCACGCCCGGAAGCGCAGGGCCGACGCTGCCGAAACGATACCGGGTCGGGGTGTTGAAGCTGGTCGGGCCGCTGTCCTCCGACTGCCCGTACACCTCGAGAACGACGAGGTTCAAGCTCGCGAAGAACTCCAGCACCTCGCGGGCGATCGGTGCGGCGCCGGTGACGCAAACCCGTGCGTTCCCCATGCCGATCGCTGGCAGGAGCTTCGAGTAGATGAGTTTGTGGGCGAGCTGATATTGCAGGCCTTTGTGGCCGTCCGGGGTCTGGTTCGCGTCCCAGCCGACTTTCATCGCCCATTTCACGAGCTTGGCCTTCACGCCCGTCGCTTGTTCGAGCTTGGCGGAGATCCCGGCATGGAACTTCTCCCAAATTCGCGGCACGCCGAAGAAGATGGTGGGCTGTACCTCTTTGAGGTTCTCGGGCACCGCTTCGATCGACTCCGCGAAGTACACACGGGCCCCCGTGGTGATCGGAATGTGCAGCGTGAACATCTGCTCGG
>JBARTN010000062.1:0-4907 GCA_049645265.1 Polyangiales bacterium | reverse complement strand
TGGACGCGTTTTTCGCGTCGGTGGAGCAGCTGGACAACCCGGATTTGCGAGGGCAGCCGGTCTTGGTGGGCGCACGCTCGCGTCGGGGGGTGGTGACCGCGGCGTCCTATGAGGCGCGCCCGACAGGGGTTCGCTCGGCGATGTCGATGGTCGAGGCGCTGCGCCGTTGCCCGCATGCGGTCGTCGTCCCGCCGCGGCGGGCACGCTATTCGGAGCTCAGCGGCCGAGTTTTCGAGGTTTTTCGGCGGTACACGCCGTTGGTCGAGGGGCTGTCGGTCGATGAAGCCTTCCTCGACGTGACCGGCAGCCGGACGCTGTTTGGGGAGGGGCCCGAGATCGCGCGGCTGATTAAGGAGGACGTTTGCGCCGAGATCGGGCTGACCGGCTCGGCAGGTGTCGCGTCGAACAAGTTCGTCGCGAAGATCGCCAGCGACGTCGATAAGCCCGATGGGCTGACCGTCGTTCCAGCGGGCGGGGAGGGCGAGTTTCTCGCACCGCTGCCGCTCGAGCGGATGTGGCGGGTGGGGCCCAAGGCCAGGGTGAGGTTGCGGGCGGCGGGTCTACAAACCATTGGGGACCTTGCGCGGGCCGATCTGCGGACGCTCGAGCAGCTGATGGGGAGTTGGGGTCCGGTGGCGCGCGAGCTTGCGCGCGGGATCGACGAGCGGCCCGTCGTCGTCGGGGCGCCACCGAAGAGCCTTGGAAGCGAGACGACGTTCGAACAGGACCTCACGGCGATCGACGCGCTGCTCAAGCCGATCTTGCGGCAGTCGATGCAGGTGGCGGACCGTCTCGTGAACAGGGGGCTCTGGGCGCAGGTGGTCACGCTGAAGCTCAAGTACGGCGA
This sequence comes from Polyangiales bacterium, assembly GCA_049645265.1. Lineage (GTDB taxonomy): Bacteria > Myxococcota_A > Polyangia > Polyangiales > Houyiibacteriaceae > SG8-38. Next base: position 4,060 of record JBARTN010000062.1, on the reverse strand, counting down.
TCATCGCATACGAACCCGGCAAGCGCGCCTCTCGCGGGCGGTCTCCGACACCGATGCGATCTTCCAAGCCGCTAGCGAATTGCTTTCGCGCTTCGAAGCGATCGAAGACGGCGTGCGCCTCACCGGGGTGTCGGTTTCGTCGCTGACCAAGGAGCCGGACGCCGAGTTGTTTCCAGACCTGGAGCGCGAGCGGCGGGAGCGTTTGGCAGCTACGACCCGCGCGCTCCGCGAACGCTTTGGGTCGGCGGGTGTCACCCGCGCTTCCCTGATTGCCGACCCGTTCGACGCGGGGGATTCCCAGCGCTAGAAAACTTGCGCAATCACGGTATCGGCAACCTCGATCTAGAGTCGCGTTGACACGCTCAGGTCGGGCCTTTAGGGTCAAGCTGTTGCGTGCAACACGCAATGCTCCAGGAGCCCCACCGGATGAACGCACGACACACCAAGTTCATCTTCGTCACTGGGGGTGTTGTCAGCTCCATCGGAAAAGGCCTAGCCGCCGCTTCGATGGGCGCGCTCCTCGAAGCACGAGGACTACGGGTCACCAACATGAAGTTGGATCCGTACATCAATGTCGATCCCGGCACGATGTCGCCATTCCAGCACGGCGAGGTCTTCGTCACCGACGACGGCGCGGAAGCAGACCTCGACCTCGGTCATTACGAGCGCTTCACCAAAGCGACCATGACCAAGGCGAACAACTTCACGACCGGCAAAATCTACGATTCGGTCATCGCAAAAGAGCGTCGAGGCGAATACCTCGGGGCGACGATTCAGGTCATTCCGCACATCACGGACGAGATCAAAGCTCGGGTCCGGGAGGCCACGCGCGATGTCGACGTGGCGATCGTCGAGGTGGGTGGCACCGTCGGTGACATCGAGTCGCTGCCGTTCCTCGAGGCGGTTCGACAGTTGCGCGGCGAGCTCGGTCCTCAGAACAGCGTCTCGGTTCACGTTACGCTCATCCCGCACATCGCGGCGGCCGGCGAGCTCAAGACCAAGCCGACCCAGCACTCGGTGAAACAGCTCTTGGGCCTCGGGATTCAGCCCGAGCTTCTGCTTTGCCGCGTCGACCGCGAGCTGCCGCACAAGCTCAAAGAGAAGATCGCGCATTTCTGCAACGTGCCGGTTCAAGCGGTGATCGCGGCGCCCGACGTGAAAGTGATCTACGAGCTTCCGTTGACGCTTCACGAGCAGGGGCTCGATCGCCTGCTGGCGGAGCGGCTCAACATCTGGTCGCGTGACCCAGACCTTTCGGTTTGGCGCCGGACGGTCGACCGCTACATGGCTCCTGGCAGAGGCCACGTTTCGATTGCACTCGTCGGGAAGTATGTGCACATGCGCGACTCGTACAAGTCGCTACACGAGTCCTTGGTGCATGCGGCTCTCGAATGCGACGTGAAGCTCGACCTCGACTACGTCGACAGCGAAGAGCTCGAAGGCGGGGACCTCGAGGCACGGTTGGGCCAACACGACGCGATTCTGGTCCCAGGCGGGTTTGGCGACCGCGGCTCGGAGGGCAAGATTCGAGCGATTGAGTTCGCGCGCGAGAACGGGATTCCATTTTTTGGCATCTGTCTCGGGATGCAGATGGCCGTCGTGGAGTACGCTCGGAACGTGTGCCGGCTCGATGGAGCGAACAGTGCCGAGTTCGATCGCAACGCGAAGCATCTCGTGGTCGACATCATGCCCGATCAGCGGGGCATCGAGTCCAAGGGCGCGACGATGCGTCTGGGGGCGTACCCCTGCACGATCAAGCCCGGCTCCATGGCCGCCCAGATTTACGGAACCTCTCAGATCAGCGAGCGGCACCGGCACCGCTACGAGGTCAACAACGAGTACCGGGAGCAGCTGGAAGAAGGCGGCCTGGTCCTGTGTGGGGTCTCTCCGGACGAGCGCCTGGTCGAAATGGTTGAGCTTCCGGGCCACCCGCACTTCGTCGGCTGCCAATTCCACCCCGAGTTCAAGAGCAAGCCGCACCGGCCACATCCTCTGTTCACCAGCTTCGTGCGGGCTGCAATCGAGCATCACGCCCGTCAGGGTCAGTCGCTCGGTGGCGCCTCCGAAGCGCAGGTCAACTGAGCTCGGCGCCGATTCTGAAAGGGATTCGACCAAATCGGTCCTGAGTAGTCTCGTTTTCCTGCTCGGCGGCGGCCTATCTGCTCGGCCTGGCAAGGAGGTCCGCTGGGCCGGCTGAATGGATGCCGGAGCTCTGCGCGGCAATCGTGACCCAGAGTCTGTCGCACCTCTTCAGCACCGAAGCGTTTGCGAAGGTTTGGGAGGGGGCGCCGGCGGAGGAACGAGCTCGCTGCGAGTGCGACGAAAAGCTACTGCAAGTGGCCAACACGGCCCGTGACGCTCGCTTCCGGAAGGCCGCATCGCAGTTTGGCCTATGTGGCGCCTCTCGGGTGAACGACTAGGAGCGGCGTCGGCGCCGCCACGCGAGCGCCAAGGTGCTGAGCAGCAGCAGCAACGGAATGCTCGCGCTCGGCCGTGTCCAGCCGACCGAACAGCGGCCGCCGCCTGCGTCGGTGCCGCCATCGCCTCCAACTCCGCCGGTCCCGGCGCTTCCGGCCGCGCCGCCATCACCACCTGCGCCACCCGTGCCCGGATCATCAGCCTTGGCGACACGCAGCGCAGGGTCGCCGAAGAGGTGGTAGATCGAGATCATCTCGCGGCCGAACTCCAAGTCCGACAGCACCGGGAAGGCGCGGTTGATCATGGGGCCGATTCGTGTTTCGTCGCCGTTGCTGAGCTCGTTCATCAGCTCGCGCGCTAACAGCGTGGCTTGCGCGTTGATCGACACACCCGATGGGCCCCAGACCGCGACCGCCGCTTCATCATCGAGCAGCATTGCCTCACCGAGGGAAACGAGGCCAGGTATCTCGAATCGAGACGAGATGCAGGTCATGTTCGAGAACAGGGGCTGGGTCCCGTCGATCGTCATCGTTTCCAGGTCGTCGATGCTGAAGAGTTTTTCGATGAATCCGAGCGACGTGGTCCCGGCATGGCCGAGATAGTTCACCAACCTCGGCCCCTTGCGAACCTCGTCGAAGAAGAGGGCGCGCGTCGATTCCAAATCGCCTAGCTCAGAGCGGTAGACCGCTGTCGCGTTCCAGTCGAGGGGCAGCACTTCGCTGACAGCATCGCTGGACATCCCGAAGTCGTCCTGCGGAAGGGTTGCATCCGCGAGCATGGTGACGTCGTCGAGCAGCGAGTCGATCGAACCTTCGTAGTCGATGATCTGCTGGATGACCGAGTCGAGATCCACGGCGGAAAGCACGGGGAGACGGCCGATCGCGACATCCGGCATGCCATCGTCCCCAAGGTAGTCGGCGTACTTGGTGTCTGAGGAAAAGAGACCTTCCTGCGTCCGCACCATGACGGCTGGGAGCAAGTTGCCTCCGAGGCCTTGAATGTCGCGGTAGTCGAAGGAGCCTTTGCCGACGAGCACGACGAACTTGGGCGACGTCGCCCAGTTGCCATTCGCGTACCCCAGGAATTCACGAATCGCGTTCGGGTCCGGCGTGCCAAAGGCAAATTCGTCGTAGATGTCTTGAAGCTCGATGAGCATCGTGCTGAGGCCTTCGGCTTCGCGGTAGTCGGCCAGCGCCTGCGCTCCATCGATGAGCTCCGCCGGTGTGATCAGCAAGTAATCGGCCGCGTTGGCGTCGCTTCGGAGGCTCGAGGGCACGTCGTTCCAGATCGAAGTGGGCGAGCGCAGCTCCGTTTCGCTCAGCGCGAAGTAGCTGTGGCCTGTCTCGGTTGCTAGTTGAAGCCCGGTCGCGCTGACGACCGCGTCACTGAGGCGCACCGGCTGCCGCGGCTCGGACACGTCGAGGAGCTGCAGGTCGCCGCCGGTGAGACCGGTGACCTCCAGCGACGCATCTTGACCGGCACCGAAGAGAAGGGAGAGCGCGCTGGTCGTGTAACCGCGCGTGTAGGTCAAGTCCGCAGAGTCGAGGTACAGCATGCTCGAACCGGGGCTGGTCGGCTCGATCGAAAGCGTGTTCTCGCCTTCTTGCATCGCTGCCTCGGGAACGCTGAAGGTTGCCTGATG
>JBARTN010000061.1:0-2136 GCA_049645265.1 Polyangiales bacterium | reverse complement strand
CTGCGTGACAACGAGATCTCAAACGTCGTGGTCCTGACTGGCGACGTTCACTCCTCCTGGGCCATGGACGTCACCATCGATGACGGCAGCTACACCGAGGAAATGCGAGATGCTGCGGTGGCCGTCGAATTCGTGGTGCCCGGGATCAGCTCACCGCCCGGGATTCCTCCGGGAGTCGCCGAAATTTTCGCACGCGAACCGCACGTTCGGGACTACGAGAATGAACGTCGCGGGTACCTCATCCTCGACCTTCAAGCCGACAAAGCCCAGTCCGACTGGTTCCTGCTCGACGGGGTCCGTGAGGGCGAGGGCAACCAAGCCCTTTGGGCGTCATGGGCCGTGATGGACGGCGAGAGCAGTCTCGTCGAAATGAGCGGCCCGGAGGACAACGACGACGACGCCCCCGATCTCGCCCCTGCCTAGTCTGGACATCGTCCCCAGCCGCGCTAAGAGGTTGATCAACGAGTCCAAGGAATCTACCTTTGTGCCCTCAAGGCCCGGTCTACGGGCTCCAAACCAAGTACGGAGATGAGAACATGGCGATCGAACTGCCAGCCCTTCCGTGGGCCCAAGATGCCCTCGCGCCCCACATCAGCGCCGAGACGATCGAGTACCACTATGGCAAGCATCACGCGGGCTACGTAAGCAAGCTCAACGCCGCGATCGAAGGCACCGACCTCGCGAGCAAGTCCCTGGTCGACATCATCCGTGAGGGTGGGGCGACGTTCAACAACGCAGCTCAGGTTTGGAACCACAGCTTCTACTGGAACAGCATGAAGCCAGGAGGCGGCGGTCGGCCGAGCGGCGCGATTGCCGACGCCATCAACGGCAGCTTTGGCGGCTACGACAAGTTCAGCGAGGCGTTCGCGAACGCAGCGGCGACGCAGTTCGGTTCCGGCTGGGCATGGCTCGTGGCGGAAGGCGACAAGCTCGCCATCCAAAAGACGCCCAACGCTGAGACACCGATCACCACGAGCGCCAAGCCGCTTCTCACGATCGATGTCTGGGAGCACGCGTACTACATCGACTACCGGAACGCGCGCCCCGACTACATCAAGGTGTTCCTCGAGTCGCTGGTCAACTGGGACTTCGCGAATCAGAACTTGAGCGGCTGAGCCGAGTCACATGACTGCGCCACGCTGGAGCCGTCGAGCCTCGTTCGGTTGGCTGGTCGCTGGTTATCTTACGGCCTGTGCCGTCGCTTGGGTCTCGCTGCTCCTCGTTCCGGAGGGCCTCGACTCCTTCTGGACCGTCGCGATTGCCGATCTCGCCGCGACCTTCGTCATGTTCGCGTTCTCGCGGGGGCTCAAGTGCTCCAGTATGTACGACGCGTACTGGTCGGTGGCGCCCATCGTCATCGTTTTCTATTGGGTTTTTCACGCCGGGGAAGCGGTCAACCCGGTTCGTGCGGGGGCGGTCCTCTTCCTGGTGACCTGGTGGGGCGTGCGCCTCACCTACAACTGGGCGCGTAGCTGGCCGGGGCTCCATCACGCCGACTGGCGCTACCTGATCATGAAGGAAAAGGCTCCCAAGCTTTGGTTCTTCTCCGATCTGTTCGGAATTCATCTCTTCCCAACCGTCGAGGTCTTGTTCGGCTTGAGTGGTGCTTGGGTCGCGCTCACGCAGGGCAGCGATCCGCTTTCATGGATCGATCTTCTGGCCCTCATCATTACTGCAGGTGCGATCACGATCGAGACGGTGGCCGATCAGCAGCTCGTGGCCTTTGCGAAGGTCAAGCGTCCGGGCGAGATCATCAAGGCCGGGCTCTGGAAGTATTCGCGCCATCCGAACTATTTTGGTGAGCTCACGTTTTGGTGGGGGCTCTATCTCTTCGGGCTAGCAGCAGACCGGAGCTTCCTGTGGACGATCGCGGGGCCGCTCATGATGACTGGGATGTTCCTGGGCGTCTCGATCCCATGGATGGATCGACGCAGCTGCGAACGGCGCCCCGAGTACGCTGAGCACATGAAGCGGGTGAGTGTGCTGGTACCCTGGTTCCCGAAGAGGGCGAGCTAGAAGAACTGCGGCCAGACCAGCGGGTCGAGAAATGCGGTCTGAACCGCGAAGAGAAGCAGCCCGAGTAGGGCGAGGACGGCCGCGCCACCAACGGCGTTGATCGCGAGCCAGGTCTTCTTT
>JBARTN010000060.1:0-5456 GCA_049645265.1 Polyangiales bacterium | reverse complement strand
GGCTCCTACGCCGACTACGCCGCCGACCGCAAAGCCCGCCTAGGCACCGACGCCGACGTCCCGCACCGAATCAAATACCGCAAGTTCTCTAGGTAGGAGAGTGTTCCCTTACCGGCCGGTGGCGGCGACGAGCAATGCGGTGATTTCGGTTTCTAGGGCGGAGTGGCCGGAGCGGGGGGCGATTTCGAGGGTGCTGTTGGGTAAGGCCCGGTGGAGCTCGTAGGCGCTTTCGGCAGGGCAGACGATGTCGTAGCGGCCTTGGACGATGAGTGCCGGGATGTGTTGGATGCGCTCGACGTTGTTCAGGAGCTGGTTGTCGTCTGGAAAAAAGCCGCCATTGACGAAGTAGTGGCACTCGATCCGGGCGAATGATTCGGCAAAGGTTTCGTCGCCGGTCCGTTCGATCAACTCCGGGTCGGGGATGAGCCTGCTGGTGCTGCCTTCCCACATGCTCCATGCGCGCGCGGCTCGAATCCGTTCGGTTCGATCGGTACTCGTGAGGCGGCGGTAGTACGCGTCCACCATGTTGCCGCGCTCTTCTTTGGGAATCGGCTCGAGATACTTCGCCCAGGCCTCCGGGAAGATCCGGCTAGCGCCTTCCTGATAGTACCAGTCGATCTCGCGTTGCCGGAGTAGAAAGATGCCGCGAAGCACCAGGTCAGACACACGCTCCGGGTGCTGCTGGGCATAGGTCAAACTGAGCGTGCTCCCCCAGGAGCCGCCGAACAACTGCCAGCGCTCGATACAGAGGTGCTCCCGGATTCGCTCCATGTCCTGGACTAGATCCCAGGTCGTGTTGTTTCGCAGCTCTGCGTGAGGCGTGCTCCGGCCGCAGCCGCGCTGATCGAAGAGAATGATGCGGTAGACCGAAGGGTCCCAGAACCGGCGGTGCACCGAGCTCGCGCCGCCGCCAGGCCCTCCATGCACGAAGAGGGCCGGCTTTCCCTGAGGATTGCCGCATTGCTCGAAGTACACGGAGTGCAGCTCGTCGACCCGAAGATGGCCCGAATCGTACGGCTCGATTTCTGGAAATAGCCCCGCCATTGGCAGCGCGCATCACAGCACGTTCGCAGACTGGCGCAACCGAGCACAGTGGCTATCTTGCCGCCGGGGCATGGGCCAGAACGAATACCAAAGGCGGCGCACTTTCGCGATCATCTCGCATCCGGATGCTGGCAAGACTACTTTGACCGAGAAGCTGCTGCTTTACGGGGGTGCCATTCATGCGGCCGGCGCCGTCAAGTCGCGCAAGGCAAAGCGATCTGCGGTCAGCGATTGGATGGCGCTCGAAAAACAGCGCGGTATTTCGGTCACGACCTCGGTCTTGCAATTCGAGTACGACGACATCCGTTGGAACCTGCTCGACACGCCTGGCCACAACGACTTCAGCGAGGACACGTATCGAACTTTGATGGCGGCCGACTGCGGCATCATGATTCTCGACGCTGCGAGAGGCGTCGAGCCTCAGACGCGCAAGCTCTTTCACGTTTGCCGCCTGCGCAACACACCGGTCGTGACGTTCATCAACAAGATGGACCGCCCCGCGCGCGATGCCTTCGCCTTGATGAGCGAGGTTGAAGAGGTGCTCGGCGTGAGCACGGTGCCGTTCACCTGGCCGATCGGAAGCGGCGATTTGTTTCAAGGGGTCTACGATCGAATCAACAACCTGGTCATTCGTTTCGAGCGTTCGTCCGAGGGCCAATCCAAGCGCGCGGTCATGAAGGTCACCGGCCTCGAAGACCCCGAGCTCAATGCTCTGCTCGGCGAAGAAGCCGCACAAACCCTTCGCGACGAGCTGGAGCTCCTCGACGGTGCAGGCGAAGAGTGGGACGAAGAGCGATTTCTCGCGGGTGAAATCACGCCTGTGTTCTTTGGCAGCGCACTCACCAACTTCGGAGTCGAGCCCTTTTTGCGGTCGTTCAAGGGCCTCTGCCCGCCACCGGGCAAGCGCGAAGCAACCGGAGACGTCACGGTCAGCCCGGACGACGATCGCTTCAGCGCATTCATATTCAAGGTGCAGGCCAACATGGACCCGTCTCACAGGGATCGTATCGCGTTCGCGCGCATCTGCTCCGGGAAGTTCGAAGGAGGCATGCGCGTCAACCACTTCCGACTCGGAAAAGAGATCCGACTCAATCGTGCGGAGCAATTTTTCGCGCAGGAACGCGAGAGCGTGCTCGAGGCCTACGCGGGCGACATCGTGGGCCTCTACGACCCCGGGCTGTTTCGAATCGGCGACACTTTATCGACGAACGGCCCCATGAGCTTCGACGCGGTTCCGCAGTTCTCTCCGGAGCACTTCGGGCGGCTGCAGCTTCTCGATCCGCTCAAACGCAAGCAGCTCCAAAAAGGCATCCAAGAGCTTTCCGAAGAAGGCACGGTTCAGCTCTTCATGGAACCGGGCCGCGAGAAAGATCCGGTGTGCGGCGTCGTGGGTCGCCTGCAATTCGATGTGCTGATGTTCCGTCTCGAGCACGAGTATGGCGCCAGGGTGACGTTCGACCTTCTCCCGTACCAGCACGCGCGTTGGGTGACCGGTGCCGCGGACTGCGCGGAGCTCAAGGCCAAGCGAGTCCCGATGGCCGTCGTCGACCGGGACAATCGCCCGGTGGCCCTGTTTCGCGACGAGTGGGAGCTCGGCCGGGCGGAGCGGGACAACGAGAATTGGACGTTCCACGAGACCGCCCGAATCGTGGCAGCCGCGTGAATACGGGGGTGAAGCTGCCGTCCAAAACCGGCATACTTGAGGCAAGGGGGAACGCGCGAATGATGAAGAACGCAACCGGAGTCAGTCTGATCTTGGCCGCGTACATGGCAGTGCCGGCAGTCTCTCAGGCAGATGCGACGACGTTTCTCGTACGCGCGGACGGCAAGAGCAAAGCGACCTTCGTCTCGGACGCTCCGCTCGACACGATGAAAGGCAGGAGCTCGAAAGTCAGCGGTAGCCTCAGCCTCGATCCGGCGGATATCCGCAAGACGACGGGCTCGTTCAAGGTTCCCGTGGCGTCGTTGCGCACCGGTAATGATCTCCGCGACGAGCACCTCCAGGGCGACGGTTGGCTCGACGCGAAGAAGACCCCGCACATCCATTTCGAGATCACGGAAGTCGTCCTCGGCAAGAAGGACTCCCCGGAGCTCAAGTCAGGCAAAGACCGCAAGGTTCAGGTCAAGGGCAAGTTCACCGCTCACGGGGTCAGCAAGCCCGTCCTCGCCAAAGGCACGGCGAACTGGTCCGGAAAGCAGCTTCGAATCAAGGCCGACTTCAACGTAGTGCTCGAAGATCACGATGTTTCGGTTCCGTCGATCGTACGGCTGAAGGTCGCGAACGATATCGCAGTGTCCGTCGACCTGCGCGCAGTCGCGGAGTAGGCGCTGCTACAGTAAGCCGGTCCGCTCGAGCAGGGGGTCGAGCTCTGGCCCCCTCCCCATGAAGTCCTCGTAGAGCTTCTCTGCTTCTTCACTGTTTCCCTTGGACAGGATCGCATCGCGGAACGCGCGCCCGACGCCGGGATTGGTGATGCCTTCCCGTTTGAAACGGGTGAACGCGTCCGCGTCGAGCACCTCGGCCCATTTGTAGCTGTAGTAGCCGGACGCATAGCCCGTCGGGTGGGCGAAGACGTGGCCGAACCCCGCGAGCATTGCGTAGTCGTCGGGAAGCTTGGTCGCCGAATGCGCCTGGATGATTTCCCGGGCGTACGCCATGACGTCGCCATCGCGAGCCGGGTCGTAGTCTTGGTGGAGGGCGAGATCGACGGCTGAAAAGCCCAGCTGCCGCATCTGTGCGTTGGCTGCGCGGTAGGTCCTGGCGCGCACCATCTTCTGATAGAGTTCGTCCGGGATCCGTTCGCCGGTTTCGTAGTGTGCCGCGAAGAGATCGAGGCCGCTCCGCTCCCAACACCAGTTCTCCATGATCTGCGAGGGCAGCTCCACGAAGTCCCAGGCGACGTTCGTCCCCGCCAGGCTTCGCACGCTCACGCGGCTGAAGCAGTGGTGCAGCAAATGGCCGAACTCGTGAAAAAGCGTCTCCACCTCAAGGTGCGTCAGGAGCGCGGGTTTGCCACCGACCGGTGGATTGACGTTGGCGCAAAACAGCCCGAGCTGCGGCACCGGCTGCCCTTCACGATACGCAGCACTGATCAGCGAGTTCATCCAGGCGCCGCCGCGCTTGTTCTCACGCGGAAACAGGTCGACGTAAAAGGCGGCGATCATCGTGCCGTCACGATCGTGGATGGCATAGGCTTTGACTTCGGGGTCCCAGACTTTGGCGTCTCGCTCGACGATCTCGATTTCGTAAAGCGCCTGCGCGGTTGCGAAGAGGCCTCGGAGCACGCGATCGAGTGGGAAATACGGCCGAAGCTCTTCCTCGTTGAAGTCGTACTTCGCCTGCCGCTGCTTCTCCGAGTAGTAGGCGATGTCCCAGGCCTCGAGCGCGGGTGCCGAGGCGCCTTCGATCTCTTTGCGAAAGGCCTCGAGCTCCAGATTCTCTCGGCGAAACGCCTGCTCGGTGCGCTCGCGCAGATCGTCGATGAACGCTTTTGCCTTTGCGCCCGCCTTAGCCATTCGGTCTTCGGTCACCAGGTCCGCAAAATCGGCGTATCCGAGCAGCTTGGCCTTGGCGCGGCGAAGCTCGAGAACCCGTGCGATAACCTTGCGGTTGTCGCGTTCGCCGCAAACGGCGCGGGTGTTGTAGGCACGCCAGACATGTTCGCGGATGCTCGCGTCGTCCAAATAGGTTAGCACCGGGATCATGCTCGGCGCATGAAGCGTGAACCGCCAGCCACCAAGGCCCTTTGCGCGTGCGTTCTCCGCTGCCGCTTGCTTCGCGCTGTCGGGTAAGCCCCCGAGCTTGCCTTCGTCGCTGATCAAGAGCTCGAAGGCATTGGTTTCGTCCAAGACGTTTTGCGAGAACTCCGTCGTGAGCTTGGTGAGCTCAACCTCGATTTCTTGGAGCTTTGCCTTGTCTTCGGGGCCGAGCTCGGCGCCGTGCCTTCGAAAGTCGTCGAGGGTCTTTTTCAAGAAGCGCTTCTCGGTCGCGGGAAGCGCCGCCGCTTCATCGGTTTGCGCAAATGCGCGAACGGCCTGATACAGTCCGTCGTTCATCGCGAGCTCCGACCAGAACGCACTCACCTTCGGATGGGCCGCGTTGTATGCGGCACGCAGCGCCTCGCTGCTTGCGACGCTTTCCAAGTGAACGACGACGGTCGAGGTCCGTTCGAGCATCTCGGTGGCTTCCTCGATGGCGCGCAGCGTGTTGGCGTAGCTGCGAGGCGCTTCGTTCGTCACGATTTCGTCGACCGCCGCTCGGGATCGCGCCAGCAGCTCGTCGGTGGCCGGTTCCACCTGCGCGGCCTCGATCTGGTCAAAGGGAATCTCGAATCCGAGTTGGATCAACGGGTTAGGCATCGCGGAAGCCTAGCAGCGCGACCGGGTTTGCGCGGCTCCCTACCAAATGGTAG
>JBARTN010000059.1:0-11279 GCA_049645265.1 Polyangiales bacterium | reverse complement strand
CGCAAGCACGGGCGGGATGGTGGCACTTGGTGGTATGGTTCACGCCATGCTGGCTCGGCTTGGTGAGGTTTTCAGCCGGTGGGCCGAACGCTGGGTTCCCGATCCATTCGTCCTCGTGCTCGCACTGACCTCGATTGCGCTCCTCGGAGGGTTCGTGCTCTCGGGGTCCGTCGCGACGGTACTTCAGGGCTGGTACGGAGGCTTTTCGAGCACGCCGCTACTCGCCTTTGCGCTGCAGATGTGCCTCATCTTGGTGACCGGCCAAGCCTTGGCGTCGAGTCCCCCGGTGCAGAGGGTGGTCCGGGCGGTCGCACGCGTGCCCAAGCGGACGCCGGAGGCCGCTGGCTTGGTCGCGCTCATCGCCTGCCTAACCGGCGTCATCCAATGGGGTCTCGGGGCGGTCGTCGCCGCGTTCGTGGTTCGGGAGATCGCGCACAGCGCTGCAGAAGACAGCCGGCCGATGGACATTCCCGTGCTCGGGGCTGCTGCGTACGCTGGGCTCGCGGTATGGCATGGTGGCCTCAGCGGCTCGGCTCCCCTGAAGGCGGCCGAATCGGCGCAGTTCACGCATGGCACGACCCAGGGCATCCCTGTGAGCGAAACGCTCTTCTCGTCGCTGAATCTCGTCGTCACCGGTGGCTTGCTGATCTTGCTGCCACTGATGTGCATTGCGCTCGCACCGAAAACCGCACTGGTTCCAGACCTCCCAGCGGTGCGTGCGGTCGCATCGCAGCGGGGTAAGCACTCGGTTCTGGTACTCGCCGTCGGCGGCGCGGCTGTGCTGCTCGTCGGCTACGGCTGGGTTCGAGGGGAAGTCGCGTTCGATCTCAACTCCGTGAATCTCTTCTTCTTGGCGCTGGCGCTTGCCGCACACGGCTCGATTCGGAGTTTTCTCGATTCGGTCTCGGACGGTGCGCGCGGCGCGGGGGCCATCATCGTTCAGTTCCCTTTGTATTTCGGTATCCTCGGCGTGATGCAGGCGAGCGGAATGATCGAGCGGCTTTCGTCAGCCATGGCTTCCATCGCATCCAGCAGCACCTTTCCCCTCCTGACGTTTCTGAGCGCGGGCTTGGTGAATTTCTTCGTGCCCTCGGGCGGGGGCCAGTGGGCGCTTCAAAGCGACGTTTTGCTCACCGCGGCCGCCGCCCTCGAGCTCGATTCCGCGCGCACGGTGATGGCCTTTGCCTATGGAGACGAGTGGACGAACCTCTTACAGCCGTTCTGGGCCCTGCCGCTGCTTGCGATCACCGGCCTCAAGGCTCGCCAGATCGCCGGCTACACCGCAATTCTCGCGATCGGCATGGGGCTCTACGTCGGCTTGGTCCTTTTGTTTTTCGGCTAGAGCCCAGCGGCGACGCGGTACGCCCCCTCGGTGGTCTCGGCGATTTGCTCGAGGGTGGCGCCATCCGCCAGCTCGACTAGGGTCATGCCCCCGCCGCCCTTCTTGTCGATTTCGAAGACACCGAGATCGGTGATGAGCAAGTCGACCACGTGGGTGCCGGTGAGTGGCAGCGTGCAGCGCTTCAGGAGCTTGGGCTTGCCCTTGGCCGTGTGCTCCATCACGACGACGACCCGAGGAACGCCCGCGACCAGGTCCATGGCGCCGCCCATCCCCTTGACCATTTTTCCGGGGATCATCCAGTTCGCGAGGTCGCCGTTTTCCGCAACCTGCATCGCCCCGAGGATGGAAAGATCGATGTGCCCGCCGCGAATCATGGCAAACGACTCGGCGCTCGAGAAGAAGCTCGTCGTGGGCAGCTCGGTCACGGTCTGCTTTCCGGCGTTGATCAAGTCCGCGTCCTCGTCGCCCTCGTAAGGGAACGGGCCCATCCCGAGCATGCCGTTTTCGCTTTGCAGCTGCACAGTCATCCCCGCCGGAATGTGGTTCGAGACGAGGGTCGGTATGCCGATTCCGAGATTCACGTAGAAGCCGTCGCGAAGCTCTCGCGCGGCACGTGCAGCCATTTGGTCGCGGGTCCAAGCCATCGTCTTCTCCTCAGGCGTGCGGGCGCGTGGTCCGTTGTTCGATGTGCTTCCGGGGAGCTGGGTAGTGAATGATGCGATCGACGTAGATGCCCGGTGTCATGATCTGATCGGGCTCCAGCTCGCCCGGCTCGACGAGATGCTCGACTTCGGCAACCGTCACTTTGCCGGCGGTGGCCATCATGGGGTTGAAGTTCCGCGCGGTCTTTCGGTAGATGAGATTACCTTCCGTATCGCCTTTCCACGCATGCACGATCGCCAGGTCCGCGACGAGGCCACGCTCCATCACATACGACTCGCCGTCGAACTCGCGGACTTCTTTGCCCTCGGCGACCGAGGTTCCGACGCCGGTCCTCGTGAAAAACGCCGGTATCCCAGCGCCACCAGCGCGGATCCGCTCGGCCAAGGTGCCCTGTGGGTTGAACTCGACCGTCAAATCCCCGTCGAGGAACTGCTTGGCGAAGAGTTTGTTTTCACCCACGTACGACGAAACCATCTTCACGATCTGCCGCGTTTCCAACATCACGCCGAGGCCGATGCCATCGACACCCGCGTTGTTGGAGATCACCGTCAGGCCTTTCACACCGGACTTCGCAACGGCTTCGATCAGCGCCTCGGGGATTCCGCACAGGCCGAAACCTCCGGACATCAGGGTCATCTCGTCGCGGAGCAGCCCATCGAGGGCGGAGATCGCGTCTGGGTACACCTTACTGGCCATGGCTGGTCTTTACCTCCGGCTTCGGCGGCTGACAATCTCGAACCCTAGTTGAAGCCCAGCATCTCCCTGGCTTCCGTCGGCGATGCGACCTCGCGGCCAGCATTGCGCGCGCACTGGGCCAGCGCTTCGATCAGCTGTCCATTGCCCGTCGTTTTGTCACCGTTCGGCAGGTAGAAGGTGTCCTCGACGCCAGTTCGGAGCATGCCTCCGAGATCGGCGGCCCGTTGGTGCGTTTCCCAGATGTCTTCGCGGCCGATGAGCGTCGCTTGCCAGTGGGCGTCGCCGCTCTTGTACTTCATGAGGAGCTCGAGCAGCTCTGGATCGCAAGGCATCCCCGATGCGACACCCATGACGAAGTTGTAGTGCATCTCCTTGGCCATTCCAGCTCTAAGATAGAGTCCGACCGAACGAACGATCCCAACGTCGAAGCACTCCATCTCTGCGGTGGTGTGCGTCTCTTTCATCGCATCCAGCATCTTTTGGACCTTGTCGACGCTGTTGAGAAACACCATCGGAGGCCAGGCCCAGGTGTTGTCCCTCTTGAGCTTCAAGTAGTTGAGGCTGCCCGCGTTGCAGGCGGCGATCTCTGGCTTGATTCGATGAAGGCAGGCGATCGGTCCCGAGACATCCTCGTCGATCACGCCCGTGGTCTGATTGATGATGATGCCAGGGCAGGCCTCGCGGATCGCATCGCTCGCAGCCGCGGCAACCTCCGGATCCCAGGACGGAAAGTGCCCCATGCCCGGCTCCTGGCGGCGAAAATGGATGTGCACGATCGAGGCGCCCGCATTGTAAGCGTCCCGCGCCGATGCGCCCATTTCTTCGGGAGTGACGGGAACAGGGTGTTGTTTCGGGTTGGTGAGCACGCCGTTCAACGCACAGGTGATGATCGCCTTATCCATCTCCGTCCTCCGGCTTCGAGAGCTTCAGCGCATTACTAGTCTAGGGTTACGTATACGTCAAGCAGCGCTCAGCCACGTAAGTCACCTGTTGATACAGCAAGCCCGTCGCGCTATGCTTGGTGCCGATGGCCTCGGCTTCGAAGACAACTGCCCGGAACGACACGGTAAAGGCGTTCGTCGAGGCCCACGGGGAGGGTCAACCGCCCGAATTGTTCTCGATCTCGGACCTCGCAGACGAGTTCGCGATCAGCCATCGTGCGATCCGTTTCTACGAGTCCAAAAACTTGCTTTCGCCAAAGAGGCTGAACGGCGCTCGAATCTACACGCGTCGCGATCGTGCGCGCCTGCACATCATCGTTCGCGCGAAGTCGCTCGGCTATACGCTCGAGGAAACCAAGGACTACCTCGACCTCTATGGCCAACACGGTGAGGGCCGCCTGAAGCAACTCGAGATTTCGGCGGCGCGAAGCGCAGAAATGATCGCCGAGCTCCAGGACAAGAAGGAGCAGATCGAGGAAAAGATTGAAGAGCTGCGGCTCATCAACAAGGTGTGCCGCCAAAAGATTGCCGAGAAGAAGTCGCGCTGAGCCCTAGAACCAGTCCTGTTCCGCCCGGATGTAAGAGTCCTCGTTGGAGCGGCAGAGCTCCGCGAGCAGCGGGATGCGCGGGACCTCAGTCCGGATCCAATACTGCGCCGCTGCGTCGGTCCCACGTTTGCGTGCCTCGGAAACGGGCGCGGTACGCGCCGTCGCTGCCATATTGAGCCACTGCCAGCCGATGACCAGCGTTGCGAACATGTCGAGGTAGTCCCAACTATGACCGAGCATGCCGTCGGCATCTCCCGCCATGCCGCGCTGGCCGAGCTCCATGGTGATGGCGCCAACCCGAGCGACCGCTTCTTCGAGGGCCGAACAGAGCTCCGCGTCGCAGCCCGCCTCCCGTGCTCGCCCAATGGTGCGGCCGATCTCTTCGGCGAGCGCCCGCAGCGGGGCACCGCCTTTGGACATCACCTGCCGGCCGAGCAAATCCATGCTTTGTATCCCGTTGGTTCCCTCATGAATCGTGTTGAGCTTCTGATCGCGCATGTAGGCTTCGGGAAGGTATTCGCTCGTGTAGCCGTAGCCGCCGTGGATTTGAACAGAGAGCACATTGGACTCGAAGCCTCGCTCGGCGGGGAAGGTCTTCGCAACCGGGGTGAGCAAGTTGAGCAACAGGTCGGCACGCTCCCGGTCCTCCGCCGATGCACCTTGCGCAGCGACGTCCGCGTAGCGGGAGACGGTGCCGAGCAACGCCAGGCTTCCTTCGACGATTGCTTTTTGACGTAAGAGCATCCGACGAACGTCGGCGTGCTCGACGATCGGCACCTGTTCGCCGTCGCGCCGGCCCGGCGTGCGCCCCTGCCTGCGATCGAGCGCATAGATTCGCGCCTCGTGATATGCAGCGGACGCCGTCGCGAAGCCGTTGACTCCCACCATGATGCGAGCCTCGTTCATCATCTGAAACATGCAGCGAAGGCCCTGATTGGGCTCTCCGACGAGCCAGCCCCTGCAGTCGCCTTCATCGCCAAACTCCAACGCCAGGCTCGGAATTCCACGCCAACCGATCTTGTGAATCATGCCGGCCACCGTGACGTCGTTCGAGACCAGGCGACCGACTTCTTCGCGCAGGCGCGGGATGGCGAACAAGGAAATCCCCTTGGTCCCCTCGGGCGCGCCTTTGATTCGGGCCAAGGTGAGGTTGACGACGTTCTCGGCGATGCCGTGATCGGCGCCGGAGATGAAGATCTTGCTGCCCTTGATGAGGTAGTGGCCGTCGTCAGTCGGTGTTGCGGTGGTGCTGATGTCGCCGAGGCTGCTTCCGGCCTGTGGCTCGGTGAGGGCCATCGTCCCAGTCCACTCGCCTTCATACATGCGCGCGAGGAAGCGCTCTTTGACGTCGTCCGAACCAAACGCTTCGATCAAATGCCCCGCTCCCAGCGTGAGGCCGATGTAGCCGTACGCGCTCAGATTGGCCGCCATGAGGTACGCGCTCGCCATCGTATTGATAAGCATGGGCATCTGCTGACCGCCGACCGATTCGGGGCGAGTCGCGGTGAGCACGCCGAGGTCGATCATCTGTTCATAGAGCGCGGGCAGCGCGGGGTGGGTATGGATTCGCCCGTCGCGAAACACCGGCGGCTCTTCATCCATGGGCCTGTACGTTGGCAGGAGGTCTTGACGCGAGAACCGCCGCACGCTGTCGATATAGAGGTCGAAGGTCTCTTTCGAGTGGTGCCGATAGGCTTCGAGCTCGCAGAGCGACTCGGCGTCGAGCACGGAGTAGAGAAGAAAATCGACGAGACCATCGTCGATCAAGGGATTGCTTTGTGTTGCCATGTGCTTCGGCTGCCTCAGTTTCGCGAAACCTAGCACCGGAAGCACATACTTCCTGCGTGAATTGTCTCGACGCATGCGGTATCAACTCGAACTATGGATTTCACGCATTCGGAGCGGGCTCAAACCGTGATGGCGCAGGCGGAGCGTTTCGTCCGCGAGCGCATCGTGCCCAACGAGCAGACCTATCTCGACCAGCTCGTCGGCAGCGACGATTGGCGGGACTGGAAGATTCCGCCGATCGTCGAGGAGCTCAAGGCTGAAGCAAGAGCGCTTGGGCTGTGGAATCTCTTCTTGCCCGACGAAGAGTATGGCGCCGGTCTCGACAACCGTGACTATGCGCCCGTCGCCGAGATCACCGGGCGCAGCTTCCTGGCGCCGGAGGTGTTCAACTGCAGCGCACCCGACACTGGCAACGCCGAGGTTCTCGTCAAGTACGGCTCCGAGGCGCAGAAGCAAGAGTGGCTCGAGCCCTTGCTCGAGGGGAAGATCCGATCCGGCTTTGCGATGACCGAACCGGCCGTCGCGTCGAGCGATGCGACCAACATGCAGGCCACGTGCGAGGTCGTGGGTGACGAGGTCGTGCTCAACGGTCAGAAGTGGTGGACCAGCGGCGCTGGTGACCCCCGTTGCGGCTTCTACATTTTCATGGGCGTCACCGATCCGAATGCCAGTCGGCATGAACGTCATTCGATGGTGCTGGTGCCGGCCGACGCCAAGGGTGTGAAGGTTCTGCGCATGTTACCCGTGTTTGGTCACCTCGATGAGCCGCATGGGCACGCCGAGGTGCTATTCGACGACGTGCGTCTTCCGGTGAGCGCCATCATTGCCGGGCCCGGCCGTGGCTTCGAAATCGCCCAAGGCCGCCTCGGGCCTGGACGCATCCATCACTGCATGCGCGCGATCGGCGCCGCGGAGCGAGCCCTCGAGCGTCTCTGTCAGCGCGCGGTGCTTCGGGTCGCTTTTGGCAAGCCGCTCTCGAACCTGGGCGGCAATCGCGACATCATCGCAAACTCTCGGATGTCGATCGACCAGGCGCGGCTTTTGACCATGAAGGCAGCCTGGGCGCTCGACACGATGGGTACCTTTGGCGCCTTGGTCGACATCTCCGCCATCAAAGTCATCGCGCCCAATGTGCTGCAATCGGTGGTCGATGCAGCGATTCAAATCCATGGCGGCGAGGGCATGTCCGACCTCGAGCTCACGCGCCTCCTGGCGATGGCGCGCGCTCTCCGAATTGCCGACGGCCCGGACGAAGTGCACCGAGGGATGGTCGCGCGGCTCGAGCTCAAGAAGTACGTCTAGGCTCAGCGAAAGAGAATGCCGACGTAAGGCGTGATCCACTGCTCGCGCTGGGAGAAGAAGCTACCAGGGCCTGTCAGCGAGTACTTCACGCCGAGGTCGATGTAGCTTCCGCTCGCTACCCGGATCGCGAGGCCTATCTTCGCGGTCATGCCGGGAGTGAAGCGGAAGACTGCGATTCGCGCGCAGTAGTAGTAAATGTTGCCGGTGCAGACCACGTTCGTTTCCGCTACGCGCCACCAGTTCGCATCGAAGCTGATGCCCAGATATGGCAGGAGAGGGGTGTTGTTTGGCAGCTGAACGCGAACTTCCGGCGCGAGGTAGAGGCGGGTCATCGGTCGACGGTCATAGCCCGGGTCGATGCTGGGAATGTTGTAGAAGTTGATCGGCGTCCACATTGCGCCGAGCCCGAGGCCGAAAACCACGTAGCCCATGTCGAAGCCGCCGAAGCCGTTCAGATCCACGCCCGGTCGCACCACGTCCTTGTCGGCCTTCAACCATATCGGGACCCCAAGGCTGAAAGAGCCCTGATAGCCCCGGTGCGAGGCTCGCTGCTCGGCGTATGGCTGAGGCGGGTACTGTTCGACCGGGCGAGTCGTGTAGGGCGAAGTTTGAGAGGGCTCGTAGGACCAGGCTCCCTGCGCCGATGCCACCGAACCGAAAAGAAGGAGCGCTAGCGGCCCCAGTAGCGAAAAGAATCTCGTGTCGATCATGTTTTGTTCATCCAGCCGGCGAGTTTGCGAACCAGAAATCGCGGGCTGAACCGCACGCTGAATGCAGTCAGCCAGTTCATCAAGCCCTCGATGGCGACGACTTTGCCCTTCATCATCGAACGGTAGGCATGCCTGGCCACTTTGTCGGCCGGCGCGGCCCCGAGCTTGAAAAGGATGCTCTTGTCGTTCCCCGCGGTACCGGCGAAGCTGGTCATGGTGGCGCCTGGACAGTGCGCGGTCACCGTGACGCCGGCGTCCTTGACCTCTTCTGCAACTGCTTCGGAGAACAGGAGCACGAATGATTTGGTCGCATAGTACACGGCCATGTCTGGCCCCGGTTGAAAGCCGGCGGTCGATGCGATGTTCAGGACCCGTCCCCTTTTGCGCGCGAGCATGCCTTGCAAGGCAAGGTGAGTGAGCGCAACGAGCGCATCGATGTTGACCTGGAGCATGTCCATCTGTGACTGGAGGGGAAGCTCCGCGAAGGGGCCGTTTGCGCCGAAGCCGGCATTGTTGACCAGATAGTCGACCTCGAGCCCCTCGCTTTGGAGGACGGCAAAGATGCGGGCCGGCGCTCCTGGGTCGGTGAGGTCCGCGGGCACGACGTGTGCGCGAATTCCATGCGCGCCCTCGAGCTCCTGCGCCAAGCCTGAAGCTTGTCTTCGCTGCGCGCGACCAGCACCAGGTCGTGTCCGTCCGATGCGAAGATCTTTGCCAGCTCTTTGCCGATGCCCATCGAGGCACCGGTGATTAATGCGGTTTCTCTTCCGTCCATGCTTGGCTCCTTGGCGCTCGCATTCCTGAATGAGCGTCCGCGAGTCCTGTGACATGTTACCGTGCCTCTCTCAAGACTCGATCCGGAATCGCTGGAGGAACACCAATGGCTGAGTCACGACATCCAGATTGGGAGCCGATTACCGCGTACCTCGCGGACATGTCTTATTTCAGCGGCAAGATGGAAGCGTACCTTCGTTACAAGGAGATTCCCTACGAGCGACGAGTCGTCGACATGAAAGTCATGCGCGACGAGATCCTTCCGGCGACCGGGCTCATGAAGGTGCCGGTGTTGCGCCTGGCCAATGGGCAGTGGCTCAAAGACACGACGCCGATGATCGACTGGCTCGACGCGGCGTATCCGGAGCCGCCGGTGATCCCCCGCGACCCTGTCCTCCGCTTCATGTCGAAGCTGGTCGAGGACTACGCCGACGAATGGTGCTGGCGGGCGGCGCTCTATTGGCGCTGGCAGCCGATCGAGTCACGAAAGCTTCTCATGCATCGCATCGGGCACGAGGTGCTGGCCGATTTCCCGGCGCCCAAGTGGCTCGCCGGCTGGTACTACGGGCGCCGCCAGATGGCGACCTACTTGCGCGGTGACGGACTGAGCGCCGAAACGGAGCCACAGGTGAAACAACAGTACCTCGACCTGCTCGACGCCATGAGCGAGCTTCTCGACGCGCAACCGTATCTGCTTGGAAGTCATCCGACGCTCGTCGACATCGGTTTGTTCGGGCCGATGTTTAGGCACTACGCGCAGGACCCTACGCCGAGCCGCGTCATGGAAGAGCGAGCGCCAGCGGTATATGCCTGGGTCGGGCGCCTGTGGAACGCGCGGGCGCATCGCCTTGGGCGAGAGCCCATCCTGAGCGATTTTTCGCAACCGGGGTGGGAATACTTCCTGCGGGAGATCGGTCAGAGCTACTGGCCTTTCCTCTTGCGTAACGCGCGCGCCTGGGCCGCCGGGCAAGCACGAGTCGATCACCAAGCGCACGGCGTCACGTATCGAAATCTCAAGGTCGTGCGCTACCGCGTGTATTGCCTCGAAGTGCTTCAAAACGAGTATCGGCGTCTCAGCGAGCCCAATCGGAAGGCGGTCGACGAGTTGCTGCGGCCCTACGGCTCGATCGAGCTCGTCGACGGGCTCGACTCGGGGCTCATCGAGGAGCATCAGTTGCCGCTACGGCCCAATCGCGTCCAGCCTTCGAGGCTCATGCGAATGAAGCTGGCGCTCATTGGAACTCCGTGGGACATGCCGGGTAAGCCGACGGAAAGAGAGAAAGCATGACGGACCAGGATTCCTTCACTCCGCAGTGGTTCGAGGGAACGCTTCCAAAGCGTTCTTATCGTTCGGCGTTCAAGTGGGGAGCGCCAGAGGCCTACAAGCACCCGAATCCGCGGCTCTACGCCTTGATGAAAGAGACGTTTGGACTCGGGGACGAGCACTTCGAGAAGCCACAGAAGCTAGGCCTCGAAGAGGTGACAGCGGACCCTTCGATTTCGCTTAGCTCCGAGCAGGTCAGCTTCTTCCGCCGTTTGCTGGGCGACGAGAACGTGAGCGAGGATGTCTACTCGAGGCTCCGCGTGTCGTACGGCAAGACGATGATCGACGCGCTTCGGCTGCGCGACCACAAAGTAGAGAATCTTCCCGACCTGGTGCTGCACTCGCGCGACCGCGACGATGTCGAGCAGATCGTTCGCTACTGCCACGAGCAAGAAATTCCCCTCTATACCTACGCCGCAGGCTCGAGCGTGACCCGCGGCACCGAGTGCGTGAAAGCGGGGGTTTCGATCCATCTCGGCACGCACATGAAGCGCGTCCTGTCTCTCAATGTCGTGAATCAAACGGTCACTGTGGAGCCCGGTATTCTCGGGCCCGATCTCGAAGCAGCCCTCAACGGTGCGCGCGAGCGTTTCAACGCACCGCACGCGTATACCTGCGGTCATTTCCCGCAGTCCTTCGAGTTTTCGTCGGCCGGAGGCTGGGTGGTGACGCGCGGCGCCGGGCAGAATTCGACGTACTACGGCAAGGCCGAAGATCTGGTGCTGAGCCAGGAGTACATCACACCGGTTGGCACGATCAAAACCGTCGACGTCCCCGCGTATTCGACCGGCCCCAACCTCGATCAGATCATGATCGGAAGCGAAGGGGCATATGGGATCTTGGTGGCGGTGACCTTGAAGGTTTTTCGCTACCAGCCTGAGAACACGCGCCGCTTCAGCTTCATCTTTCCGAATTGGCAGAGCGGGACGGCCGCTGTGCGTGAGATCATGCAGGGTGAGTTTGGTGTTCCATCCGTCTTCCGATTGTCCGATCCGGAGGAAACCGACATCGCCTTCAAGCTCTATGGAGTCGAGGGCACGCCGATCGACACGCTCGTGAGTCTGCGGGGTTTCAAAAAGGGCGAGCGTTGTCTGATGCTGGGAACCGTCGACGGAGACCGCGCCTACACCGCGATGGTCAAGCGCCGCCTTCGCCAGGTCTGCAACGCGCAGGGCGGGATGTACACCACCG
>JBARTN010000058.1:0-9696 GCA_049645265.1 Polyangiales bacterium | reverse complement strand
GGATATCGCCAAGACCCTCAACGACGAAGGGGTCGAACCGCCCCGCGGGCGACAGAAGGATTCGCGAAAACGGCGCGACGGGTGGGCCATGTCTGGAGTCCGCTCGATGCTCAAGAACTCGAAGTACGCCGGCCGCTGGACCTTTGGGGCTCGCGCTTGGAAGAAGAACCCAACGACGGGCAAGCGCGTGGTGCGGCCGGCCGAGTCTCCGGTGATCGAGGTCGCGCTGCCCGCGCTTCGCATCGTGGACGAAGAGACCTGGTCTAGGGTGCAGGCCATCAACGAAGAAGCCCGAGAGCGGCACGCCACGGTGGGCCCCTCGGCCTACGCCCGGGAAGGTGGAGCGAGTACCGCCCGGCGGGTCTATCCCATGTCCACCCTCATTCGCTGCGGCATCTGCGGCGGCCCGATGGTCATCGAGAAGACGCAGAAGCCTCGCTACCGATGTGATGCGAGCCGCGGCAACGGCGGCAGCTGCGACAACTCGCGCACCGTGATGGAAGGCGCTCTTCGAGAAGCGTTCACGTCCGCCATGCTCCGATACTTCGACCGACCCGAGGTCGTGGCCCATTTGATCGAGGCCTCGAAGTCGGAACTTGCGCGCGCACAGCGCACCGTGCCGGACGAGAAAGCAGAGGCGGAGAAGTCACTCGCAGAGACTCGAGGAAGGATTGACAACCTCGTCGAGCTCGCCTCCCGCGGCGCGGCCCCGACCGCCGTCCTTGAGAAGATCCGGGAGCTCGAAGCGCTCGCGGACAAACAGGAGCGCCACCTTCAAGAGCTCGGAGCTGCGCTCGAGCCACTCGATGCACCGCGACCCGAGGACGTCGTCGCGCGTATTCGCCAACTGGGCGCGCTATTCGACAAGAGCCCCAAGGACGCGCGCGAAGCGCTCAAGCACCTCCTCGACGATGGCATTCAGCTCCACCCGCTCGAAAACGGGCACTACCGGGCCCGCTGGACCGTCCGCGGAGGCGCCCTTTTCTTCGCTGGAACGACAAAGCCCCCGGCGAGCACCGAGGGCTTCGAAGAGCGGACAACGCTATGGGTTGCGGGGGCCAGATTTGAACTGACGACCTTCGGGTTATGAGTTCACAAAAGCCGGTTTTCACCGACCATCACAACACACTGGAATCACACAGAAACCTCAAACATGACAGGGACTTGCCTGCATCGGCGTGTTCACGGTTCGTCACTTGAGATCACTTGATTTCACATCGCCACGTCAACGTCAGGTCAACGAGCGGGACGATGACGACGCAGGCTTGATCAGCGATTGGTCACGAGACTCTGCTTTCCGATCCCGTGCAGGCAGGGAGTGCGAGACACGTGCATGTGAGGGCTGCGATGAGTGCAGGGCAGGCAAGGGGCAATGAGCGGTTGAGCGCCACGCGCATTTCACTCCGCAGGCGTCTGTGCCGCGAGCAACGCGACATACGGTCTAGTTACCGCGCAATTCGGTTCTCAACATGGTGCCCATGAGCTAAGGGAGCTTGATCCAGGTCTGCTTTGCAGACGCATAGAGCGCGTGGCCTGGTCCGAACAACGCGGTCCCGGCGTGGAGCTTTCGTCCATCGCGCCCGATGGCCCACCCCAAAACGACACACGGCTCGCCGCCGCGTGGCCTCTTGTTGATCGATGCGGTCATGCGTCCGAGAACCGCGGTTTCGCCAACCTCAGCGATGGCGAAGTACCCCGGGCAGTCAAGCGCCGACCAAACAATCTCCGGAAGAACCAGCCCCTCGTCATCGCACAGCGATGCATCGGGTGTCCATGCTGCAGCCACCGGCGCTTCCGGCGACGCCCTCCCCGGAAAGATGCAAAGACCATCACCCTGATCGCGTTCTGGTCCACAGACAAAGCACGTCGGAAACGCATGCGCTTCAAAGCCGGCAAACTTCGACGACAACGTTACCGCCTCTTCAAAACTCGGCGATGATGGTATCGCGAGATCGAGCTCCGCCGGACGCGCCTTCGCGATCTCCGTCTCATCGTGAAGCAGTTGCGCGCCCTCGTCGTCGTGTTCGATGCGCAGCACTACCTCGAGTGGCGGCGGCTTCAGGAGGGTGACCTCCACACACCCCCCAAGCGCATGGCCCAGAAGCCCACAGGAATACCCCCCGTTTCCCGAAGTCGGCGGACCACAGAACCGCGGCCCAATCGTCACTCGGTGGTCGTCCCGTTGATTCAACTCAGTGCCAGTCATGAACGCTCCTTCTCAATACACCACTAGGGCGCCAGACTTGCTCTTGCGGGCGCTCCCTCATTTCTGGCAATGTCGAATACTGCCGGTTCGGGACCGTCCGGAGAGAGCATGAGGAAGAGCCCGACCAGGGTGACGCCCAGCATGCCGCTGAAGACCGCGGTTCCGAGGGTTCGTCGTATTTCTGCGCCAGCGAAGAACAAGCGCCGCCGAAGCCGGCCCGGCTAGATGGCGTGCAGTACGACCAGAGCCGTCATCCAGAACATGCAGATCAGCTGAACGAAAAAGAAGCCAAAGCGCAGATAGGCGAGGAGGTTGGTCTGCTCCCACGAAACGTGAATCAAGGTCTGCGCGATTCGGGCCCCGATCAGCGTGAGCGCCAACGCGTCCAGCGCAGCGCTCTGTGCGCCGCTCACGACGATGACAAGGACGATCGCGCCATAGATCGGCAGATTCTCCAGGCAGTTCAGGTGGGCGCGCATCGCGCGGCGGTACCGATCTGAACCTTCGATCTGATCTGCGCGGAACTCGTTGACTTGAACCCGGCCGGCGAAGATCAGACCCCAGCGGTAGATGCCGACGGTCAAGATCAGAACCAGCATCGACCAAACCGCGAACGCGAGCAGCACCCAGACCGGTAAAGACATTGTCATGGCGCACTCCCATGACAGGCGAGCTGTAGTACCTGTTTGGGTGGCGGCCGCATCGGGTTAGGTGTGGGCCGGGTGGGCGACCTCGAAGTCGACCGCGATCGGGGTGCTATTGCGACGGGTGTCGAGGGTGACGCAGAGCTTCTCGGTCTGTCGGACGAGCATCGCGCCGCGAACATCGTATAAAAAATTTCCATTTGCTTCCTTCCAATATCCAGAACCTTTTGGCTCCTCCAGCTTTGGAATTGCCCGGACTTGATCACCCGCCTCGGCCGTCATCGGCGGTGCCGAGCTCGAGCGTCACCGGCACGCCTTGCCGAAGCGTCTGTAGCACCAGGCAGCAGTGCTCCGCGGCCGCCAACAACTTGGCTTCCATTCGAGGCAGAGTGCTTGGCTCCAACTCGAGTCGTACGCTCACACCCATGTGTTGAAACCCTACCGGGACCTCCTGCGATACGCAGAGCGTACCGCGCACATCGACATCCCCCGCGACCGACACTTCGAGCGCGAGAATGTCGACATGGAGTTGGCCCGCGATCTGACGAATCGTCGAATCGGTGCATGCCGCTAGCGCAGCGCACAATAGGTCACCCGGATTCGGAAAATCGTGCAGACCCCCGAGTGCGCGGTGTACGCCGACGGGCCCCTTGACGCCGTACCCAAGCCCGATTTCGACCTCACTGTGCAGCGGATCGCTCGGTGCGTAGCGCGTCTGCGCAGTACGCGCTCCATCTTGAATCAACGCTCGTTGCGGGTGCTTGCGATAAGTCCGGATCAGCTTGCCGCGTCGTTGATTCATGAGCTCCCCAGGGCTTGATGGTTCGATGGCAGGTGCGGTTTCCATGATTTGCCTCTTTCGGCGGCGCTTTCGCGTGGGTGCACTGTTTGTTGTGCTGGCGGAGCACGGCTCCACCCAGGAGGCGCCAGATCCGGACAGGCGGCCGCTAGCCTGCGCATAGCGACGGCTTTGGGGCGCTTTCACCCGCGCGGACGGAGCGCGTTGTAGAGAACCCGCGCGACCGCTACTGTTGCGGCGTGCCCAACATCCGTTTTTGCCAGGCCACTGAAGGAGAACGCCTCGCTTACGCCACGGATGGCGAGGGCCCGGCGATCGTGTTTCCGGCATGGTGGATCAGTCATGTCCAAAAGGATTGGGAACATGACCATTTTCGCGAATTCTTCAGCGCATTGGCGCAACACCACCTGGTGGTTCGCTACGATAGAGTGGGCGTAGGGCTCAGTGACCGAATACGCGACAAAAACGACATGACGGTCGAGCGCGAGGTCACCGATTTGGAGCGCCTCATCGACCATTTGGGGCTCGACGAGGTCACGTTGTTCGCCGTGTCCTGCGGCGGACCAACGGCAGTCACCTACGCGGTTGAGCACCCGACGAGGGTTCGGAACATCGTTCTGCACGGCTCGTATCTTCGGGGCTGCACGATCGGCAGCCCGGAAGGGCGCGAGGCCATGTTGGGCCTGGTTCGAGCGAGCTGGGGGCTTGGCTCGAAGGCGCTTGCCTCGATCTTCACGCCAGACCTCTCGCCCGAGGCAATTCGGCATACGACCAGAATGCAACGGGATGCAGCCGACAGCGAGACCGCGGCGCAGCTCCTATCGCTCACCTATTCAGGCGATGTCGCGTCGATCGCACCTCGTGTTCGAGTGCCATGCCTCGTACTGCACCGACACGATGACAGCGCCATTCCGTTCGACTCCGGGCGCGAGCTCGCCGCGAGCCTCCCGGACGCGTCCTTCACGCCGCTCGAGGGCACCGCCCATCCACCGTGGGAAGGCGACACCGGTCCGGTATTGGATGCGATCTTCGCCTTCCTCGGTACGGGCGAAAGACCGCAAGCCGTGGCGCAGGCCAATGGCTCCGCGCAAAACGCCCTTCTTCGCGAAGGTAACGTGTGGACGCTGAGATTTGACGCCGTTCAGACGCATCTCAAGCACAGCAAGGGACTCGCCGACCTTGCTGCCCTTCTCAGGGCTCCGGGAGAAGAGATCGCAGCGGCAGCGCTCATGCAGGGAATCGAGCGGCCAACGCCGCCGAGCGGTAGCGACGAGGTGCTGGACGAACGCGCGCGGAGCGAGTACCGCGCACGCTTGCAGGCCATCGAGGAAGGCCTCGAGGAGGCGCAGTCGTTCAACGACCTCGGCCGAATCCAGCGTCTCGAGCAGGAGCACGACGCGATCTTCGCCGAGCTCCGCGCGGCGACCGGGCTTGGCGGCCGAAGTCGCAAGCTCAAGGATTCGGGCGAACGTGCGCGCAAGGCCGTGACTGCACGAATCCGCGAGGCCATAGAGCGCATCGCCGAGGCCCACCCGGCTGCCGGCGAGCACTTCGCCAAGGCGGTCCGCACGGGCTCATTCTGCTGCTACGAGCCGAAAACGGCTGTCGATTGGCGACTTTGACTCCGCTAGGAGAGGTCTAGCGGGCTGCGCGACGCGCCCTGGCGCCCTTTGAGCAGGGACGACGACCGTCCGAGCGACCAAGGAGAACGCCATGAACCGTATCGACCAGTCCGAGACCCCCCGCCAAGTCATCCCGCTCTCGACGCGCAGCCGCTGGGCCATATTGCTCTATGCGACCATTTGCTACGCGGGGTTCCACGCCGTCTTCCTCTGGATGGTGATGTTCCTCAACGACGTCCCGATCCTTCCCTCCGTCAACTCCGGTACGCCGCGTCACTGGGCCGCTGCCATCGCGATCAACCTCGGCCTCGTCCTGCTCTTCGGCCTGCAGCACAGCGTGATGGCAAGGCGCTCATTCAAGAGAGCCGCGGCCGCAATCATTCCGGAGCCTGCCGAGCGAGCGACATATGTCCTTGCAACCGTGGTCTGTCTCGCCCTTGCCTTTGCGTTCTGGTCGCCGATGACGACGACGATCTGGCGCTTGGAGCAGCCGGCCGCCGTCTATCCCATTCTGACCGTGCAAGCCGTCGGTTGGGCCACCCTCGTCTGGGCGACGTTCGCGCTCAACCACTTTCACTTGTTCGGCCTGACACAGGCATGGAGTGCGTTCCGCGGCCGACCGATTCCAGATTTGGAGTTTCGCACCCCGCCCATCTATCGCGTCGTCCGGCACCCGATCCAACTGGGGATCTTGATTGGAATCTGGGCAGCGCCAGTCATGACCGTTGGGCACTTCGTGTTCACAACGGCGATGTCGATGTACGTCTTCGTCGGCCTCTTTTTCGAAGAGCGCGACCTCGTACGCCAGTTCGGCCAGCGCTATCTCGCCTATCGGCAGAGCGTCCCAAAGGTGATTCCACGCCTTTGGCCATCGGCCTCGCCCCCCGAACAACAGAACGCCCCAGCGAAGCAGAGCGTCTAGTCCGTCGAACAACCCCACCGCGTGGTTGGCGTCTGCCGGCAACAACCCAGCATACTGCCACTGGGACCACTCTAAGAACCGAATTGCAGGATACCAGATGCTATTTCGAGTTGCTCGTGGTGCAGACAGGGCCTTTGAATTGGCACAGAACGTCTTATCGTCCTTGGGCTGATTGGGCGTGATGATCATCGCGGGCGAACGAGATGTGCGATGACGCGCCTGAGCTCGGTTGCGTTGCGTTCGACCTCGACCAAGGTATGGCGAAGCGCTGCCTTCTCCTCGCGCTCGGTCAGCGCCTTCTTGAGCAATCCACCGAGACGGCTCTGCTCTCGTTGAATCCTCAGAAGGTCTTGGACCTCCTGGCGCGCGCGTGCGCTGGGGATTTCGGCGGTTAGAAGCAAACGACGTAGGATCTCTCCACGGGTGAACCCGGACGCATTCTCGAGGGCTTCGAGGCGGACGAGATGCTCATCGCCGACCCGCACACCGATGAAATGCCGAAGACTCCCCACTCGAAAATCATAGGCAGCGTCCGACGTTTGTCTAGCGCCGATCTCGTATTGCATGTGCGAATAAGCCGAAGGCGTTGAGCACGTCAACCGAGTGCAAAGCGGCGAACGTCGAAGACGTCGCGCGCCGCGCTCGCAGTTTTGTTAAACAAAACTCTTCCTTGCCCCAACAAGTTGGGTCCCACCCTGACCCATGCTGTCACACGGAGTGCACACGGAGTGCACTCAGAGTCACACGGAGTGCACTCGGAGCCACACGCTGACCAATCGCCTGCGGGGAGCCCGACGCGAAAAAAATCACGAGCCAGGACAACATTTTGGGGGGCAAAACCGATAACAAGAGTGATGGACGAGGAGGAGAGATCTAATTTGGCCGGGCTGCGGCGCAAGGCTGCCGAGAAAACGCCGTATCCCTACTTCCTAGAGCGGCTCGAGGAAATCAACGCCTGGTTGAAGGCGGGCTTCTCAGTACGGCACGTCTGCCAAATCTACTTTGAGAGGTCGGTGCCATTCCCGGGTTCGTATCGGTCCTTTCTTCGCTACTGTCGAAAGCACTGCCAGACCGCCGCGGCTGTCGAACCCAAGGCCGTGAAGGCACCTGAGCAGCAACCGGGAAGAGCCGTCAGCGTGCTCGGCCAGGGCAAGCGATATCTGCCCCCACGCAAACGTCCGCCTGGGCTCACGCCAGAAGAAATCGAGGCGATGATGGACCCTGATCGCGACCTGGACCCCAAGAGATGAGCGACTCCCTTGATCTCGTCGTAATGACCGAAGCCGACCTACGGGAGATCATTCGTGATGCCGTCAGCGAGGGGCAGCTTCGTTCAAGGAGGGCACGCCGTGACGCAGATGGGTGTTGAGGGCGCGCGGTCATTGCGTCCGATGTCCGACGCGCTTCCGGATGTCCTCACGGTCCCTGAGCTCGCCGAGTTTCTTCGCATCTCTGAAAAGAGTGTCTATGCGCTCATATCCGGCAAGCGTATCACCCACATCCGAGTGCTCCGTCGTGTCCGATTCCTGAAGACCGATGTGCTACGGTACATGCAGGAAAACCGGGTGTCCGCATCGGAGGAATAACCAACGATGACGGTCATCAAACGAGATGGAAGATGGACGGTCGATTTCAGCTACCAAGGCAAACGCTACCGAAAGAAATCGCCCATCGATACTCAAAGAGGCGCAAAGGAGTACGAACGGCTCCTCCTTCAGCGCGTGATGCAAGGCGAGCCGTTGACCCCCCAGGCTGGGAAGTCCGAGGAAAGCAGAACCGCGCCTACGAGCCAGACCTTCCTCAGGGAATGGCTCGAGACGTATGCGAAGACCAACAACAAGCCCAGCGAGGTC
Organism: Polyangiales bacterium; assembly: GCA_049645265.1. GTDB lineage: Bacteria > Myxococcota_A > Polyangia > Polyangiales > Houyiibacteriaceae > SG8-38. The sequence goes on along the minus strand of JBARTN010000058.1, from coordinate 1,650 downwards.
TACTCGAAGGAGTTGATCATCCGCTGCCACCTCGCGCCGTTCTTTGGAAGGCGGCTCCTGTCCGAGATCGGGGTCCGACAGCTCGAGCGGTTCAAGAGCACCCAACTCGCAAAGGGCCTATCGCCAAAGACGATCAACAATCACCTGTCGGTGCTACGCACCGCGCTCCGGTCCGCGCAGGAGTGGGGCCTGATCGAGGTCGTCCCTACCTTCAAATGGATGAAGAAACGCCGACCCGAATTCGATTTCCTCGACTTCGAGGAGGCCGAACGCCTTCTCGGGGCGACTCCCTCGGAGTTCCAAGCCATGGTCGCGACGGGACTGAAAGCCGGGCTCCGGCTAGGCGAGCTGCTCGCCCTGCGCCAAACGGACGTCGATCTGGTCAATGGCCAGATCTTCGTGAAGCGGTCCGTCTGGAAAAGGACCTTCGGGACTCCCAAGAATGGGCTCTCTCGACGGGTGCCGATACCTCCGAGCCTAACTCGGATACTCAGAGACCACCGGCACCTCCGCGGAGAGCTGGTGTTCTGTCAGGAGGACGGGTCTCTCCTGACCCGCGACATGATCAAACGGGTGTTGCCGCGCGCCTGCCGAAAGGCAGGTCTCGACCGCACCATCCAGTGGCACGTGCTTCGACACACCTTCGCAAGCCATCTCGTGATGCGCGGCGAGCCGCTCAAGGTGGTTCAGGAGCTATTGGGCCACGCGAACATCGAGGCGACGATGATCTACGCCCATTTGAGCGAGTCACGGCTCAAACAGGCTGTCGCCAAACTCGACGAACCCGCGCCGAAGGCAGCCGACGATGGTCACTATGTGGTCACTGCCGATCGGCGAACTCGCTAACCACAAGCGATCACTTGTCTTAAGTAGTGGAGGCGGTGGGAATCGAACATCGGGCGATTCGCCTGGTTCCGACGATTCTCGAAGGGTTTCGGGGACAGGTATCGACGAAAACACGTCCAAAGAACACGAGCAAAACGCGTTGCCGGACATTCTTATGACAATGTCACAAATCCCAGATGTGAATCGGGAGCTTGCGGAAACGCTGTCGATGCACGCGCTAGTCGCTGCCGTGAAACGGGAGATCGAATCCTCCTAACAGCGCTGTGTCAGCGCGAAGGGAGCACGCTTCAGGCAAGCTTGCGCAGCCTCCCATTGTTGCGGAAGCGACGGTATGCGCGCGGTTAGTCGGTTAATTTCGGCCAGCAGATCGCCAAAACCGTGCGCAGTCCCTCGCGATTGAGCTCGACCTTCTCAGTCGGCCCGCGGTCTTTCCTGCGAGGGTCGAGATAACCCGCGTTTCCGTTGTTTCGACGACGCTGTTCTTCGTCAGTGATGCCCACCACGTTCACACCCGGATCGAGAAGACCGGGACAGATTTCGCGAAGCTGCTCGATTTTGGCCTTCCCGCTATTGATTCGGTCGGCAGTGGAGTAGCTCGCTTGGTCTGCCCCGAGCTCTTCGACTGCTACATCCAACCATGTCCCAATGCCAAAGCGATCGCTGCGCAGAGCTCACTTTTTGAACTTTGCGGCCGCGTCAGTCACCCCAGACTTCAATGCGTCCCAAGCAGATTCAACGCCGTCCTTGATCGACTCCCAGGCGTGTTCACCGGCCGCTGTAATCTCTGACAGCTTCGCCTTGCCT
>JBARTN010000057.1:0-3451 GCA_049645265.1 Polyangiales bacterium | reverse complement strand
GACGGTTCATGCCTTCCACGGGAACGACTCTCGTCTCCCATCCGACCCACACCAAGTTTTCCGCATCGGCCAAACGTTCGGCAGCTCACACAATGATCGGATCCCGAGTGCGCGACACCCGTTCACTCTATGAAGGGGGATGCACCCATGATACACCCACCTACCTTTCCCGATGCATCCAGCAAAGGCATACAAGGCCCTATTTGTAACCCTTTTGGGCATAACCCTTGGCTGCGGTGATCTGTCCAACGCAGCCGACTGGGATGAGGAGATCGGCCACTTCGATGCGAATGTCGTCGGTGGTTGGGCAGCGACCGACCAGCAGATCTTCGCCACGGTCGAGATCCGGCATGCGGGTGCGAGTGTGGGCTTCTGCTCCGGGGCGCTGATTTCACCCCTCGTCGTCGTGACCGCCGCCCACTGCGCTGTGGTCGAGCCCGACGCGGGTGTCGTTCGAGCCTCGGCGCCGGGCACGCTAGAGGTGGTCGCCGGCCATCTTGCGAGCCGCGCGGCGGACGCCAGCATGATTCGCTCCGTGTTCGAGGTGCGTGTCCACGAAGACTACGACCACGACTTCATCATGGGACGAAACCGCAGCGGCGCAGGTCAGGGCGGCATCGGCTCGCCAAACGACATCGCACTCCTGTTGCTCGCGTCGCCCTTCGACGGGATCCCAAACGCGCCGCTACTCACGGCAGAGCGTGAGCAAGCGCTCGTCCATCATGGGGATGTCGCGTTCGTTGCTGGCTACGGGATCTACGATCTCGACGACAAGCTAAACGGCGAGCTCTACATCTCAGACGCGGTGATCGACATCCTCGGGCCGCAGGAATTGCTGACGCGCCGACTCGATCAGCTCGGTGACTCCTGTTACGGGGATTCCGGCGGCCCGCTCTACGTTCCTACCGAGGAAGGTGATTTTTTGGTGGGTCTCGTGTCCCGCGGCCGCTCCGATGTGAAGCGGGACTGCGGCGATGGTGGCGTCTACACCTTGCTGTCCGCTCATCTCTCTTGGATCGCGGAAGCTGCCGGTAGCCGGTTCCAGCCCAGCAACGCGATGGGCCCGAGCGAGGGCTCGTTCCTGGCGGACGGGGCCGACCCGATCAACGTTCCCAAAGGCGGTTCGCTCCATCGAGCCGGCGTTTGCACCGCGTTCTCGTCGACCTCGGGTGACCGTTCACCGATTTCAGCTCTTGGCCTCCTCCTGGGCTTTGCGTTGCTCAGGCGCCGTTTGTCAGGGGTTTAGCCCTGGCCTAGGCTCCGCGCAGCCATGAAGCTGCCGCCGCGACCGTCACAAACACGGCTCACCAAGATCGTCTGTACGATCGGTCCCTCGACCAGCTCCTGGGATGGGCTCGTGGGCTTGGCTCATGCTGGCATGAATCTAGCCCGGCTCAACATGTCGCACGGAGATCATGCGTCTCATCTGCAGGTCATCCGAAACCTCAAGAGCCTGAGCAAGAAGCTCGCCCACCCCGTTTCCATCTTGATGGATCTTCAGGGCCCCGAAATCCGGACCGGCGAACTTGCCGAGAGCCTCGACCTCAAGGCCGGCGAGGTTTTCTACTTCTCGGTCCTGGCCGACGATGCCGAGGAGCGAAGCGTCCACGTCAACTATCTAGACCTCGTCAAAGATCTACGCGTCGGTGAGCGCGTCACGGTCGACAACGGCCTGATCAATCTGGAAGTGCTCGAAGTGTTGGAGCATAGCCTCAAGTGCAGAGTCCTCGATGGTGGAACGCTGGGGTCGCGCAAGCACGTCAACCTGCCTGGCGTTCGAGTCAACCTGCCTTCCATCACGAAGAAAGATCGCGAAGACATTGCCTTCGCCCTGGACCAAGACGTCGATTTCATTGCGCTCTCGTTCGTCCGCGGCGCCCAAGACGTCTTGGAGGTCCGGAAGATCGTCGACGACGCTGGCGGTCACCAGCGCCTGATCGCAAAAATCGAAAACCAAGAGGGTGTTGACAACTTCGAAGCCATCCTAGAGGCCGCGGACGGCATCATGGTTGCGCGAGGAGACCTCGGCGTCGAAGTGGCCTTCGAAGAGCTTCCCGTTCTTCAGCGTGAGATGGTTCGCAGCTGCGCCATTGCCGGAAAGCCAATCATCGTAGCGACTCACCTGCTCGAATCGATGATCGACAACCCCTTGCCCACGCGGGCCGAGGTTACCGACGTCGCAAACGCAGTCTACGAGCAAGCCGATGCGATCATGCTCAGTGGCGAGACCGCGGCCGGCAAGTACCCCGCACGCTGTGTCGAGGTTCTCGACACGATTGCCCGCCGGATCGAGCCCGGCCCAGGCCTCGACTTCTACAAGCAGCGCCCTGTGCCTACGACCCAGCGCGGCCACATCGCCCAGGGTGCTTGCCGTCTTGCCGACTCTTTGGGTGCGAAAGCGATCGTCGTCATGACGCGGCGCGGTTACTTTGGTCAGCTCGTCGCAAGCTACCGGCCTCAGCGCGCGATCATCTATGCGTTCACCAACATGAGCACCACCCGCCGCAAGCTTTGGCTCCTCCGAGGCGTGATTCCCTTTCGGATGAATCTGTCCCGAGACCCTGAAAAGACCATCGTGAACGCGCTCGCGAAGCTGCGGGAGCGCACCGTGATCGAAGCGGGCGAGCCCGTCGTGGTCGTCTCGGATGTGGCCACTTCGACCGGGGATTTGGTGACCAGCATACAAGTTCGGGTGTCCGAGTAGCTTCCCCCCTAAATTAGCCTTAAATAGTAAGGTGATGCGTTCGCATACTTGCTTAGTCTTCTTGCTGGGGCTGATCACGGCCTGCGGGTCTCCCGACGAGGGATTCGTCGGGGAGGTGACCGCTCCGGTCGTGTATGGGGCGGACGACCGCATGGAGGTGTACAACCATCCGAACGCGGAGCTGCGTCGCATCGCCGAGCAGTCGATCGTCGCCTTGATCCCGAACTTCCGAATTAGCCGGGAGCCGAGCGGCACCTACAGCCTCTTCACCAATTCGTTGAAAGACTTGTGGGACCTCTGCGAAGGCGAGCGCTTTGGAGACCAACCGACGGCAGCGTCGTGCTCCGGAGTGCTCATCGATGACGACTTGGTCCTGACCGCAGGTCACTGCGTCGACGATCACACACCCTGTGACGCCTATTCGTACGTATTCAACTACCACTACGCTTTGCCCAACGGGCTTGCCGTGATCCGAGACGAAGACGTCTACGGCTGCCGGCGGGTCGTCTCTCAGGCTAGCCCTGGGTTAGGCGCACTCACTCCCGACTTCGCCGTCATCCAACTCGACCGCCCGGTTGAGGGCGACCATGTTCCGGTCGTCATCCGACCTGTGAAGGCATTCGCCGAGCAAGAGTCGCTGTCGATGATTGGTTTTGGAAGCGGACTCCCCGCGAAAATCGATGCCGGTGGATCGGTCGCCGACCCTCGCGCGGACCAGCTCGATTTCTTCGTCGCCAATCTCGACGC
>JBARTN010000056.1:0-26214 GCA_049645265.1 Polyangiales bacterium | reverse complement strand
CCCTGCGACGGGACGATCTTCCCCGAGTTTGATTGTCGGGACGTGCTCCGGGAGGCGGCACGTACCGCGGGCATCAGCGCGCACCGCGCCAGCAAGCTCAGCATCTATGACTTCCGTCATGGTCGCGGGACGGAGTGGGGCAGGACCGGCAACCTCATAGGCATCGCATACCTGATGGGACACAAGCATGTGACGACCACCAAGGAGTACCTCCATTCCAATCTCGAGGAAGCGCAGGCGGTGCTATTTCCCACCAGTTTCTTCACCAGTCCTGTCGAGGCCGCTCCCACAACGGCTGAGCTGATCGCGCAAGCTGCTGAAATGATTGGGTGCGGAAGAGAGGACTCGAACCTCCACGAGTTTTACCTCACTAGATCCTTAGTCTAGCGCGTCTGCCAGTTCCGCCACTTCCGCAGGAATACAGGAGCCGGAAAGTAATCAAGAGCCGCCGCCTGTCAAGTGGGAGGCCTCACAGACCGAAATGCCGCAGCGCGAAGCCCAGCGAATCCTCGGGACACCAACCGCGCGAGGCCTGCGCCGTCCTGATGTCAGCGTGCTAAACAGCCCAAGGTGCGCGCCTTGCATTCCACTCTTCTGGATCAGCACGGATTCCGCCACGCGTTTTCTACGCGCTTGGGCGGGGTGAGTGCCGCACCGTACGACAGCCTCAACCTGGGCTTCCACTTGGGTGACGATGACGGCGCCGTTCGCGAAAACAGAACCCGCTTCGCCAAGAGCCTTGGGCTTGGTATCGACCGTTTGTTCGAGCAGCGACAGGTGCATGGGACTCGGGTGCGCAATGTCTCCGGCGCCGACCTCGCGGAATCGATCGCCGAAGAAGAAGGTGATGCGCTGATCACGCGCATCGAAGGCGTCGGCATTGCCGCGCGAACGGCCGATTGCGTGCCGGTGCTGATCGCGCATCCACCGAGCGGGCACGTTGGCGCGGCGCACGCTGGATGGCGTGGCGCGGTTGCCGGAGTCGTACCGCACGCGATCGACGCGATTTCACAGAACCCCGCCGAGCTCATCGTGGCGATCGGTCCTCACATTCGGGTCGATGCGTTCGAGATCGGTGAAGATGTCGCTCACGAGATGGAAGAGACCGCGAACGGCCGGGCGGTCGTTCGACGGGACGGCGCGAAGCCGCACGGCGACCTCGTTGCGCTCATTCGATTCCAACTCCGAAACGCTGGCGTTCCGGACGAAGCGGTCGAAGATGTGGGTGGGTGTACACGGACCGACGCTGCGCAGTTCTTTTCGCACCGGCGGGACCGCGGAATAACCGGCCGTCATCTCTCGGCGATCGTCGCAAGAGCCTCGCGCTGAGCGCATCCGGCGCGTCGGCCAGGGTCGCTTGACCTTGTCGTTCATGCTAGCCACAGGCCGTGGTGGAGTTCGCAAAGACCAAGGCGGGAGTGGACGCCTCCGAGAAGAAAACCCTTGGCGAAGGGCTCTTCCGAAAGTGCGATGCCTGCGGCGACGCCGTAAAGAAAGAGGACTTCGAGCGCAATTTCGAGGTTTGCCCCGCCTGCGGATTTCACTTCCACCTGAGCGCAGAGCGTTGGATCGAGCTCCTGGCCGACGAGGGCACCTGGACCGCGCTCGACACCGAGCTGGTCTCCGAGGATCCGCTTCGCTTCGTCGATTCCAAGGCATACCCGGACCGTGTCGAGCTGGCGCGCGAGTCCACCGGGGTGAACGACGCGATTCTTGCCGGCACCGCCCGGATCGACGGCCGCGCAGTGCAGCTCGGAGTGTTCGTGTTTCGTTTCATGGGGGGCTCGATGGGCTCCGTCGTCGGTGAAGTCATCACCCGGATGATGGAGCGAGGCGCAGAGCACCGGCAGCCCGTCGTTCTGCTTTCTTGTTCCGGTGGGGCACGGATGCAGGAAGGCTCGCTCTCACTGATGCAGATGGCCAAGACGGTCGCAGCGCGAGGCAAGCTGCGTGAGGCAGGCGCACCCTTCATCAGCATTCTACTCAATCCGACGACAGGCGGCGTCGCCGCGAGCTTCGCGCTTCAAGGCGACGTCAACATCGCAGAGCCCGGTGCCTTGATCGGCTTCGCGGGCCCGCGCGTCATCGAGGACACGATTCGCGAAACGCTTCCGGACGGATTTCAGCGCGCCGAGTTTCTTCTCGAGCACGGCATGATTGACCTGATCTCCACGCGCCAGGGGATGCGAAGCACGGTCGCGCGCATGGTCGAGTATCTGGCACGGTGACTCGGTACCGCGAAGCGCTGCGTGGGCTCTACGGCCTGGAGTCGCGTGGCATCAAGCTCGGGCTGGAGCAAATGGCGCAAGCCGCTGAGCAGCGTGGGCATCCGGAGCGCGAAGTGCCGTACGTTCACGTGGCCGGGACGAACGGTAAGGGCAGCGTCGCGACGATGGTCGAGTCGGTTCTGCGGGCGGCGGGCTATCGGACGGGGCAATTCGCTTCGCCGCACTTGCAGCGATACGTCGAACGGGTGCGCATTGCTGGTCGGCCGATTTCGGAGCGCGAAGCAGCCCGCCGCCTCGAGGAGCTTCGAGCCGACACGCGCCTTCCCCCGCTCACGTTCTTCGAATTCACGACGCTTCTGGCGTTCGAGGCGTTTCGCGACGCACGCTGCGACGTCGTCGTCTTGGAGGTCGGGCTCGGAGGTCGCCTCGATTCGACGAATATCGTGACGCCGGACGTTTCGGTCATCACGAACATCGGCCTCGAGCACCAGCGCATTCTCGGCGACACGCTTGCAAAGATCGCGCGCGAGAAGGCTGGCATCCTCAAGCCGGATGTCCCTTGCGTCGTCGGCGCGCGAGGCAGAGCGGTGAGACGTGCAATCACGGTCCAGGCGCGCAAGGTGGGGGCGCCGCTTCGTTGGATCGATCGCGACTTCGAGAGCAACTGGGATGGTCGCTCACTTTCGGTGCGTGTAGGCACGCAGAGCTGGGCCGGCCTCCGACTCGGGCTTCGCGGGGCCCATCAAGGCGACAACGCGGCTTGTGCGCTCGCCGCTTTGACCGAGCTCCGCGAACGCGGTTTCGATGTGTCCGATGCCGACATTCGCGCAGGCCTCAAACGCGCCAAGTGGCCCGGTCGCCTTGAATGGCACCGCGGGCATCCCTCGTTCCTCTTCGACGCAGCGCACAACGCGGCCGGCTGCGAGACCCTCGCGCGATATCTCGACGACCTCGAGGTCTCCGGCCGAGTGGTGCTTCTGTTCGGCGCGATGCGGGACAAAGACCATCGCCGCATGCTCGCCGCCTTCGACGGGCGGGTGGACCAGCGCGTCTACGCGAGCCCCCAGGTCTATCGCTCCGGGTCTCCTGATCGCTTCGCCCAAATTCGCAAGGGCGCCGTGACCCGGAGCGTCCGCGCCGCCGTCACCCGCGCTAAACGAGCCGCCGGCCCCGAAGGACTGGTCGTCGTTGCAGGCTCGATTTTCCTGGTCGCCGAAGCTCGCGCACTCGTCAAGAACGTCCGCACCGACCCGCCGATAGCAATGTAGGCGCTCGCGTGGGGGCGGCGGGGTGGGGATGAAGGGTCCACACGACGGATGAACGTCGCGCTTGGTCGACGTGCCGACAACCGTGCTATGTGTCCGGCGATGAGTGTGTTTTTGCAGGCCTGTCGGCGGGAGCCGACTCCGTACACGCCGGTGTGGATCATGCGGCAGGCCGGGCGCTACCAGCCCGAGTATCGCGCGCTGCGGGAGAAGGTCAGCTTCATCGAGCTCTGCAAATCGCCTGACCTCGCCTGCGAGGTGACGGTGCGGGCGGTTGATCAGCTCGGCGTCGATGCGGGGATCATCTTCGCCGACATTTTGTTGATCCTCGAGCCGTTGCGAATTGGTTTCGAATTCTCCGACGACCACGGGCCGAAGATCATGAATCCGATTCGCACCGCTGCGCAGGTCGACGGCATCCCGGAGCGCATCGACGCGGCGGGTTCGCTCTCGTACGTGATGGATGCAATTCGGACGACGCGTAAGGAGCTCGAGGTTCCGCTCATCGGTTTCGCAGGAGCACCCTTTACCTTGGCGTCTTACGCGATCGAAGGCGGCGGCTCGAAGAACTACTTCGAAGCCAAGAAGCTGATGTATGGCGACGAGGGCCTGTGGAACGCGTTCATGTCGAGGCTCTCGAGCGCAATTGCCGACTATCTCATCGCGCAGATCGACGCCGGCGCCCAGGCGGTGCAGCTCTTCGACAGCTGGGTCGGGTGTCTCTCTCCCTCCGACTATCGCCGCTACGTCTTGCCGCACAGCAAGGCGATTTTCGACAAGCTTCCCAAAGGCACACCCGCGATTCACTTCGGAACCGGCAACCCCGCGCTCTATCCGGCGATGAAGGAAGCCGGCGGCGACGTGATCGGCATCGACTGGCGAATTTCGCTCGACGACGCTTGGTCGGTTCTCGGCGACGACGTTGGTCTCCAGGGGAACATGGACCCCGCCGCGCTCCTGGCGCCCACCGAGGTACTGTGCGCGCGAGCGTCCGAAGTGCTCGACAGCGCAGCGGGCCGCCCCGGACACATCTTCAATCTAGGTCATGGGATCATGCCGCAAGCCTCGGTCGCCCAAGCGCGCGCTCTCGTTGAGCATGTGCACGAGGCGAGCCAACGCCATACCTGAGGCCCGAGCCCGCCCCCTTTAGTTTTTCCGGACTCCGATGAAGTGGAACGTCAGCGCAAAGGTAGCGCCGAGCTGCTGACCGAGGACGCCCCCATCCACCCTGTTTCCGCCCGAATCAGTCCCTCGAATCGCCAACCCGATCATCGACCAATCGAAGGTCGCCGCGAACGACATCCAGCGGATGATCGGGATGCGAAGACCTGCGCCGAGCGTGAAACCGCCCCCGTCGACGTTCGCAGTCGCGAGGTTGGTGCCATAGGGGCTACCGTCAAACGTTCGGCTGTAGAACAAGTCGATGCGGACTATCGGGTGCACATACGGAACGAACCGGAAGGTCCCCTGCATGTCGAGGCCGACCTTCATGAGCTTGTACTCGCTGTAGTTGGCCTGCCGGTAGAAGGCACCGATTTCAAAACCGCCGAGCCCGAGGAGAACGGCGAAGCCGTATTCGGGTCCGTTGAGTTTTGGTGCATTTGGGAGGGAACCGATTGAAGTGAACTGATCGGGGTCGTATGACGACGGGCCCGCGAAGCCTTCGATCCAGAGCCAGCCCTGCACCTTCTTGTAGTACGGGCTCTTCTTCTTCTCTTCTTCTTTGGGAGCCTCCGGTGCCGGCTCGGCGGGCGCCGGCGTGGCGTCAGCAGTCGAGCTCGTTGCCGAGTCCGTTGCGTCCTGCGCGGAAGCGGTCGTGCCAAAGAGCAAGAGCCCACTGATCAAAAACACGGTGTACTTCATCAGTTGTCTCCCCATCTGGAATCAGGGTGGTCTGTTTCGACGAAATAGCTGCCCTCAAACCAATTTCCAGCATCCACGAGCTTGCAACGCGCCGAGCAGAACGGAAAGTTCTTGTCCCGCTTGGCCAGGTCCTTCTTGCACATCGCACAGCGCACGGCTTTCATTGGGGCGACGATAGCACAGGAGAAACGATCGTGTGCTAGACGACTTCTTCTACCGCTTTCACAGGCTCCTTTGACGTGGAACGAAACCCCTCACACATCTACCTCGATCCCCTCGACGCGATCTGGCTCACGGTGGCCGACCGCATCGGCTTTCGCGTCGAGCGCTCCGCTGAGGTCTATGCTTCAACCGACGGGAAGGGCGTCATGACGATTGGCGACCCGAGCACCCTCGACGCCGACGACTGCCTCGCCCAAATGATCCTCCACGAGCTGTGTCACTCGTTGATCGAAGGTGCGGACAGCCTCGGCGTGCCCGACTTCGGCCTCGACAATGAAGGCGAACGGGACGTCACACAAGAACATGCCTGCTTGCGGCTACAGGCCTGGCTCACCGACCCACACGGCCTCCGCCAAGCCCTGGCCCCCACCACAGATTTCAGGAGCTACTACGACGAGCTCCCCGAAGACCCGTTCGCAGACGACCCGGACTCGGCACCCGCGACGGCCAAGCGGGGCGCCGCGCGTTCACAGAAGCCACCTTGGGCGCCCCATCTACAGGAGGGCCTGGCGGCGACAGCCAAGGTCATGAGGGCGGCCAGCGACTTGGGCGCGAGAGATCCATCCTCCGCCAAGCCCCCGATCTGGTCGAAATGATAGGGATAATTCACTGGCGCTGGCACTGACGCTGGCGCTGGCACTGACACTGCCGCTGACACTGCCGCTGGCACTGACACGGCCCCGAATCCCCCCTCGCCTGGCACCCCCCCGTCCCCACATGGTATAGCCCCGCCGCTTCATCCGAAGCCGGAGGCCTTGGCCGCCGAAATCAATCACATCCCCCGGCTCGATCAGACGTTCCGGTGCCTCTTCGGAGGTTGTTCGTCTGGGGGGATGGCAGTTCAACCGAAAGGAGAAATGAGCAATGCAAGAATCTACACACGAGCCCCAGGAAGCGCCGGAATTGGCGGCCCTGGGAAGCCCCGAGGTCGCATCGGGTGACCTACCGATTGGCCTGCGGGCGCTCATCGACGCCGGTGTGCACTTTGGTCATCAGACCAAACGCTGGAATCCCCGGATGCGCCCCTACATCTACGGCGCCCGCAACGGGATTCACATCATCGACCTCGACCAGACGGCGGAGCTGTTCAAGCGGGCGTATTCGTTCATCGCCGACACGGTCGGACGCGGCGGACACGTCCTCTTCGTCGGCACGAAGCGTCAGGCCGCCGAGATCGTCCATGAAGAGGCAGAGCGTTCGGGCCAATTCTACGTGACCGGCCGTTGGCTTGGCGGCACGCTGACAAACTTTCGAACGATGAAGGGCGGCATCGATCGCCTTCGCGACATCGAGCAGCAGTTCGAGGACGGCACCATCAATGGGCTCCGCAAGAAGGAAGCGCTTTCCATTCGCCGTGAGGGCGAGAAGCTCGAGAAGTACCTGGGCGGCATCAAGATGATGAATGGACTTCCGTCGGTGCTCTTCGTGATCGATCCGCACAATGAGCACATTGCCGTCAACGAGGCGCGTAAGCTTCACATCCCGATCGTCGCGCTCACCGACACCAACTGCGACCCGGACCTCATCGATTTCGTCATTCCCGGCAACGACGACGCACTTCGCGCGATCAAGCTCATCGCATCGCGCGTCGCGGACGCCTGCATCGAGGGAAGCCAGCAGCGGCGCGACTTTCTGCAGCACGAGGGCGCGCAGGCACCCGATGCCAGTGGTGAAGGCGTTCACGTCGAATTCGCCCGTAGGCGAGGCCCCGCCCCCGCAGCTCCCGAAGGAAGAGGATGATGTCCGATATCAGCGCACCCATGGTGAAGTCACTGCGCGATCGTACCGGCGCCGGAATGATGGCCTGCCGCGACGCGCTTCGTGAAACCGCAGGCGACGAAGACAAGGCCATCGAGATCATTCAGAAGAAGGGTCTCAGCAAGGTCGCCAAGAAAGCGGGTGCCATCGCGGGCGACGGCCTGGTTCACGCGTACATCCACGGCGCAGGCCGGGTGGGCGTGCTCATCGAAATCAACTGCCAGACCGACTTCGTCGCACGGGGTGAGGACTTTCAGCAGTTCGTCGAGGACACCGCGATGCAGGTCGCGGCCGAGAATCCGCTCTTTGTGAGCGAGGACGACATCCCCGAGAACGAGCTCCTCGCGCGGACGGCCATCTTTCGCGGCCAGCTCGACGAGGAAGCCAAGGAGACCGGGAACGCAAAGCCGCCGGAGGCCATCGAGAAGATCATCGACGGGAAGCTCGCGAAGTGGAAGAAGGAGTCCTGCCTCCTCGACCAAGTATCCATCATGTACGAGGACAAGACGATTCGGCAGCTCCTCGAGGCGCTCACAGCCAAACTCGGCGAGAAAATCAGTATTCGCCGCTTTAACCGCTACGAGCTGGGCGAAGGAATCGAAAAAAAGAAATCGGATCTAGCGGCAGAGGTGACTGAGGCGCTAAAAGGCTCTTGAGTCATGACGATTGGGGCCAAGCTCACGCGGGTATTGCTCAAGCTCTCGGGAGAGGTGCTTTCCGGCGGACCTGCTGGCAACAGCATCGAGCCTAAGACCCTGAAAGCGATCAGCGAGGAGCTGGCCGAAGTTCACTCCAGTGGATGTCAGATCGGCATCGTCATCGGTGGTGGCAACATTTTCCGCGGCCTCAAGGGCAGCGCCAATGGGATGGACCGGACGGCGGCGGACCACATGGGCATGTTGGCGACCGTCATCAACGGCATTGCGCTCCAAGATGGGCTCGAGAAGGCCGGGGTCGATACGCGCGTGATGAGCGCGCTCGAGGTCAAGGCCGTCGCGGAGCCCTACATCCGGCGCCGGGCCGTGCGCCATTTGGAAAAGGGGCGGGTCGTGATTTTCGTCGCCGGCACCGGCAATCCTTACTTCTCCACCGACACGGCAGCCGCGCTGCGAGCGATGGAGATCCACGCCGACGCGCTCTGCAAGGCCACCAAGGTCGAGGGGATCTACGACAAGGACCCGGTCCGCCACGAAGACGCCACCATGGTGCGGCGGATTAGCTACGATCGCTTTTTGATGGAGCGGGTCGGCGTCATGGACGCGACGGCGGTCGCCCTCTGTCGCGACAACAATTTGCCCGTGCGGGTTTTCAAGCTGACCGAGCCCGGGAACATTAAACGGGTTGTCATGGGCGAAGACGTCGGTAGCCTAGTGACTGCGGAGGGTTGAGCTCCGCTCGGATCAGGGAGAGCGATGCTTGCTGAAATTCTAGAAGAGCTGGATACTTCAATCCAAAAGGCGCATGAGTCTCTCAAGCGCGACCTCGCAAAGATTCGCGCGGGACGAGCCAACCCTGCGATTCTCGATGGCCTTCGTGTCGACTACTACGGCTCGCCGACCCCGCTCAAGCAGCTCGCATCCATCTCGGTGCCCGAGCCGAGGATGATCGTCCTCAAGCCGTTCGACCGTAGCCAGATGCAGCCGATCGAAAAGGCGATCATGGAGGCTCAGCTCGGTCTCAACCCATCCAACGATGGACAGATCATCCGCCTGCCGATGCCATCGCTGACCGAAGAGCGCCGCAAGGATTTGGTCAAGGTCGCCCGTAAATCGGGCGAGGAGTGCAAGGTGGCGATCCGCAAGGCGCGGCACGATGCCAAAGACATGATCGACGGCCTCCAAAAAGAGGGAGAGGTTGGTGAAGACGACGCGGATCGCGCTCGCAAGGAGCTCGAAGAGGTCGTCAAAGGTGGCTCGCAAAAGGTCGACGCGATCGTCACCAAGAAAGAAGCCGACATCCTCGAGGTTTAGTCGTCGTGCCGGCCCCTAGAACGGCCGGCCGAAGTTGACGTAGAACTGTGCGCCGCCGCCCTGGTCCAAGCCGTAGGCGAAGCCGAGGCGCAGTGAGTACGGCTTCACGTATCCGAGGGTGAAGTCCATCAGGATCTCGGCGCCCACTCCCTTTCGGAACTCGTTGAGATCGAGCGGTCCAAAATACGCGTCGCCGAAGTCGAAAAACACCAACCCGTACATGCGGTCGAAGAAGGCGGGCACCGTGCCCGGGCCGCGCAGCACGCGCGTGAGCGGGAATCGATACTCGGTTTGAAGCAGCTGGAAGCGGTCCCCGACGATCGAGAAGGCCGGATAGCCGCGAAGGGCCACCCCTCCGAGTTGCTCGGAGTTGAGGAGCTGATCGATCAGCGACGTATCCGGAAATCCGCCCAACGAGAACAATCCTCGCTCACCGCGGCTATCCTCGCCCGCGCCTCCACCGTAGCGAAACGCGAGGACGTGATGCTGCGACCAGGGCATCTCGATGAACCTTTGAATGAACCAGGAGGCTCGGATGCTCTTGAAGCGACTGCCGATTCCGGGGTGAGCGAACGACAGCGCCGCCCCAAGACTGCGCCCCTCGGACGGTGTGTAGTCGTAGAGGTGTCGCCGCGCGTCGTTGTAGCTCCATGAAAGGCCGATGTCGGCGTTGAGGCCCGTCGCCGGAACGATCGGCGGCGCAAAGTTGGGGCTGAGCGTGCGGTTGAAGCTCGAAAGCGAGCGCGTCCAGGTGAGCCCATAGCTCGCGCTGATGCGATTCGAATGAAACGAGCGGGGTATCAGTTGAGAAATCGTGAGCCGTCCGCCATACGCGTCCTCGACGTAGGGCCTCCGTCGTCCGTTGACGATGAAGTCGTTTCGGGGCGTCACGCGCCGGAAAAATGAAACCGTCAAGTCCGGAGGCAACCGGCGCAGGGTGTAACTCAGGTCCGCGTTGACATAGCCGTCGGTCAGGCTGATGCCGAGCCGCGCGTAGAGAAGATGAAATTGAGCTGCGTCCTCTCCTTCCGTGAAAATTCCAAGCTGCTGTCCGAACGCGTCCTCTTGGAGGTCGATGCCCCAGAACCGCGGGTACAGCGTCCGGGCGCCGACGTAACGTCGCGAGAGGTCCGGAATCAGGGCATCGGCGTTGCTGGGTGGCGGACGGTCATCGATGTAGGGCGATGCCGGGCGCCCTGTCTCGGGGTCGAGCTCGAGCAGGTAGATGTCGTATCCGCGGCTCGTGTAGCCGATGTACGCTAGCTTCCCGCCGTCCGGGGAGGGTGCCGGGGTGTACGCGCCGGAGACGAGGTTGGTGATTTGTGACACCTCGCCGCTCGCAGGCTGCCAGGTGTAGATGTTCGCGATGCCCGTACGGTCGCTCGAAAAGTAGAGCTGGCGGCCGTTCGGGGACCAGGCCGGTCCCGTATCCATGGCCCGGTCATGGGTGACTGCGGTAATCTCGCGCGTGGCGAGGTCGATCACCTCGATGTCGCGATAGCCACCCTTTCGCCATGCGCTGTAGGCCACCTGGCTGCCATCGGGCGAGAACCGAGGCGTGTAGACCTGTTCGAACCGTTCGCTCTCGACGAGAAGCTCCTGCGTCCCTTCGATGTCGTCGAGGTTTGCGATCCACAAGCTCTGGGTGCTCGTGTCGTTCCGAACGTAGGTGATCCTGCGACCGTCCGGCGAGATGTCGGGATACCGTGCGCGAAGCCCGCGGGTCAGCCGTTTTCGCTTCCAAGCCCCGCGAGGATCCAGGCGAAAGAGGTCGTAGTAGAAGTAGACGTTGTTTTTATAGGCGTCGAACGACTCGAAGTAGAGCTCGCCGTTGGGGTGCAGGGTCGGGTAGCTTTCGCCGGCGCTTCGCACGATCCGTTTGACCTCGTTGCCGTTCGACAGGTCGAGCGTCCGGATCTGCGGATCGCTTCGTCCGTCGAGTGCAAAGTAGATCAACCGATCTTCGTCCGCGAAGCGCAGACCGCGAACCAATTCGCCACGAAACGTGATCCGGCGCGCCTGCGTCATGCCATCCGCTCGGACTTGGGCTTCCACGGCCCCGTATTGCCGGCGCATGTCTTCTATCCAAAGCTCGTAGAGCTCGCCGAAGGTCTTTCCGGTGAGCCGCTTGCCCATTCGGTTGACGCTGAACGGAATGGCGCGGCTCCCGTACCAGGTCGCCATCTCCTCGAGGATCTCTTCGCCATACTGCTCTACGAGCCATTTGATGAACCGCGATCCGTAGAGGTACCATATGTCGCCGTGCGGCCAGTAGTCGGTTCGGTTGTTCAGCGTGTCGAAGTGCAAAATGTTGTCTTCGAGAAACGCCATCCGCATGTACATCTCGAACTGTGTCGAGCGCAGTCGCCCGCCTGCCGTCTCGCGCGACTCCAGGTACGTCGCGAGGCCTTCGATGATCCAACGAGGCTGAAGGAGGTTCGGGGCCCATACCTTCCCCAGGATCTCGTTGATCACCGCAGGTAGGCCGCCGATGTTGTCCGTGTGGAGAATGTGAGAGTGCTCGTGAGTCACCAGGACCGTCATCCAGTCGTCGAAGTCACCGAGCACCGAGAGGTCGTCGGGCGCGCTCACGAAAAGCCGAATCGCGTTGTAGTGCAGTGGCGTGGCGTTGCCGTTGGCGGCGTCGATCTCGTCGGTCAGAACGATCTGGACGCGCTTCTTCGGCTGGTGGCCGAGCAGGGGCGCCAGGCTCGCGTTGGCCCGCTCCGCGATCGCCAGGACCCGCCGGGCCACCAGGGCCAGGGGCTCAGGGTAGCTCACCTCGAAATGCTCGCTCCGCACCGTCCGCCAGGGCCTGGACAAGTCCTTGGTCTGAGCCTCCGCCGGTATCACCCCCAAAAGCCCCAGCAGAAAGGCCATCGCAGCCGCCGCGCGGGCCATCCCAGACTTTCTAGCATGGGCCCGGTCAGAACCCATAACCACCCGTTCACCCTACCGTCTGGGCGAAAGGCTTGACCAGACGCATGGCCACCTCCTAGCCTTAAATCTAATCGGGGACGGGGTTTCGTTAGAATGGGGTTTGAGCGAGGGGAGTTGGTGATCGAAGGTCTGACGTTGCCGTTGGCGCTGCGTTTCATCTCTGGGAAGTACCAGGGCGGGGAGTTCCCTCTTCCTGACAGCGGCGAGATTGTCATCGGGCGCTCCAGCGAGCTGGACATGGTTCTGGTCGAGGACATGGTGTCTCGACGCCATGCGAGGATCTCCGTCGAAGGTGGGGATATCTTCTTGGAGGACCTCGGTTCGACCAACGGGAGCTTCGTCAACGGCGAGAAGATCTCCCGGACCAAGTTGGGCGAGGGTGACCGCATCTTGATCGGCACGAGCATCATCAAGGTCGTGGCCTCCGATGGGTCTGCCTCGATCCAGGACGCCAAGGCCAAAATGGATGCCGCCTATGCGAGCGCGCGCCCATCTCCGGGGAGCACCATGACCGGCTCCATCGCCGAGGTGGCGCTGCCCGACCTGCTTCAGCTCTTCGCCGCCTCCAAGAAGACGGGTGTCTTACAGATCACGACCGAGACCGACGTCGGCTCGATCTACCTCGAAGAGGGCATGGTCCAGTTCGCAGTCGTCAACGGCGACGAATCGGTGCCGCCGGCGAAGGCCTTCTACCGCGTGCTCGTCTGGGACAAGGGCAGCTTTGATCTGCTTCCCAAGGCAGAGCGCAGCTTCCCGACGGAGATCCAGAGCAGCGTCGAAGGCCTCCTCATGGAGGGCATGCGACAGCTCGACGAAATGCGCCGTCTCGGGGACGCGCTTCCGCCGCTGCAATCACTGATCAGCGTGGCCTCCCCCATGGCGAAGCCTCTTCGCGATGCGTCACCCGAAGAGCTGGACGTGATTCAACTGGCGCTCGACCACGATACCCTCGTCGACGTGATGAACCACGCGGGCAAACCCGATCCGGAGGTCGCCGACGTCGTCGTCGCCCTCCTGGAAAAAGGCTACCTAGTCAGCGGCTGACTCGCCGACCGCGAACCGCTCAAGCGCGAACCGCGACGCCCCGGCCCACTACGCCTGCCGAAAATACTCGCGTAGCGCCTCATAAGCGTTCATCAGCGAGCTGTTCAGCTCCTGCGCTGCTTCGTGGCGCTCCGGATGCCCTTTGTGCTTGTCAGGGCTGTAGCGATCGCGAAGTCGCTTGTAGGCACGTTCGATTTCCGGCCAGGTTGCGCCCGGGCTGAGCTCCAGGTTTGCCAGGTACTGCTGGACGCGCTTCCAAGTAGGCTTCGATTGGATGGGGAGCCCTCCGCCGTGACGGTTGGCGCGCTCCTGCAGCAGCTCCTCGTCGCTCAGGTCCGAGAGCTTCTTGCCCGAGCGGCCGAACTTTCCCTCGCTGAGCCGGGTCATGAGCCCGCAGCGCCATGGACCGTCAACAAGCGCACGAGCAGGTCTTCGGAGTACTTGGTCAGCTTGGTGAACGCCACGCCCATGCCAGGGGGGTCATCCTGCACACGAACGACCTGGCCTGCGCCTTCAATTGTTTCTACGTCGTCCATGATCACGGTGAAGGTGAGATGAACCTCCGTCCCGACCGGCAGAGGCTCCTTGGAGCGGATGAAGACCCCGGACCTGGACACGTTCGTGACGTACTCGTGCACGAATGCATCGAACGACTCGAACTCTTTGTTGATCGTGACCCGCTTCTCGCTGCGTTGGCCGTCGTCCTTGTTCATCGAAACGTCAGGCTCCCGTGAGGTCGAACTGCTCCAGATGATAATCGTTTCGCTGCTTTAATTCGATGCGCCGCTGAAAACGTTCTGCCGCCTCGGCGACCGACGCCTTTTCCTCCCGCTCGAGCATGTCGCAGACGGCAGGGTGGGCGCTGATGACGATCTTGTAGCCGGGCAGCGAATTCCGCTCGCGCCGCATCTGTCGGAAGATCTCGTGGCACACCGTCTCTTTCGACTGAAGCAGGCCGGTCCCATCGCAGAAGAAACAAGGCTCGTACAGTGTTCGCCCGAGCGATTGCCGAGTCCGCTTTCGAGTCATTTCGACCAGGCCGAGCTCGCTGATTCGAATCGCCGTCGTCCTCGACTTGTCGTCCTTGAGCGCGGTCAGAAGCGCCTTGAACACTTTCTCTCGATGGACGTGCCGCTCCATGTCGATGAAGTCGAGCACGATCAAGCCGCCGATGTTTCGGAACAAGAGTTGATACGCGATCTCGCGGACCGCCTCTAGATTGGTCTGCAAGATCGTCTGTTCGACATCGTGCCCCTTGCCCGTAAACCTTCCGGTGTTCACGTCGATCGCAGTCAACGCTTCGGCTTGGTCGAACACGAGATGTCCGCCCGAGGGCAGTTGAACTTTGCGGGAGAGCGCGCGGGTGATCTCTTCCTCGATGCCGTACTCGTCGAAGAGCGGTTCGTGTCCTTCGTAAAGCTGCACGTCGTTTGCGCGCTCAGGCAGGAAGAGCGTCAAGAAGTCTTTGAGTCGCTTGTACTCGTCACGGTCGTCGATGACGATTTCGTTGATGTCTTCGGTGAAGAGATCCCGCGCCGACTGAATCACGAGATCGGGCTCCTCATGGACGAGCGCAGGGGTCTTCTTCACCGCCTCGCGAGCGGTTTGTGTCTGTTCCCAGAGCTGAACGAGGTAGCCGATGTCCGCCTTGAGCTTCTTCTTGGTAAGCCCTTGTGCGAGTGTCCGTACGACCACGCCACCGTGCGGCGGCTTCACGGAGTCGATGACCTCTTTGAGCCTCCGCCGCTCACGGTCGTTGCCGATGCGTTTCGAGACTCCGACGTGGTCCACGGTGGGCATGAACACGACGTAGCGACCCGGAAGCGCAACGTGGCTCGTGACGCGGGCGCCCTTGGTGCCGATCGGCCCCTTGGAGACCTGCACCAGGAGCTGCTGCCCCTCGTTGAGAAGGTCGCGGATCGGCGTCTTTCGCGAGACTCGATTCCGCCGCCCTTGTGAGGCGTCTTTCTTCTCAGCGCCTTCGCCTTCCTCTTCAGTGCCGGGCGCCGCTTGGAGGTCCTCCACGTGCAGGAAAGCCGCGCGGTCTAGACCCACGTCGATGAACGCCGCTTGCATTCCGGGCAGGACACGCGTGACTCGGCCGAGGTAGATGTTGCCCACGGGGGAGCGATGATGGCGCCGTTCGACGTAGAGCTCGCGGAGCACACCGTCCGCAATGAGACCAACGCGCGTTTCTCCAATGTCAACGTTGATCAGAATTGTGTTTTTCGACATTCGTGTTTCCGTATTCAGCGTTCCTGGTGATCAGACACCGTCGACCGAGCGGCCTGGCCGGAAGAGCGATTCTGCACGAAGTGGGGGCCGTCGCGGCATCGAGTATCGAGCGCGCAGCACCACAATGGGAATTCCTCGGAAGGGTCAGTTCTTCTCGAAGATCTGCTCGATTTTGGCCTGCGTGACCTCTTCGGTTTCGGAGCGCGCCACGGCGATCTCCTTCACGACCAGATTGCGCGCCGTCTCGAGCATCTTCTTCTCGCCAAAGGACAGCGATTTGTCGACCTGCAGCCGATAAAGGTCACGCATGACCTCGGCCACATCGAAAACCGAGCCAGTTTTGATCTTGTCCATGAAACCGCGGTATCGGCGGTTCCATGTCTGGTTGTCGAAGACCACCGGCTGCTCCGCGAGCAGCGAGAAAATCTCCTTGACGTCGATTTCGGAGATCGGGGGCCTGAGGCCCACTTTCTTCGCCTGGGCGACCGCCACCCGGATCCTGTCGTTGTTCTTCGCATCCAGGGGCCTCAGCACGTAGAACTCCATCGTCGCTGTGCCGATTTTGCGTTCCTCGATCGAGACGACCTCGGTTACGCCCTGTTTGGGATAGATGGCCTTATCGCCAACCTTGAATTCGTATGTGCCCGCTTGCATCGGGACTCCTTATCTTGCCAAAAACGTGCCCTTACGCCTGTTTTTAAGGCGTTGGGTTGAACGGGCGCTGCGCAGTGATTATTTCCCGCTTCAGCGTCGCACTTCGCGCGTCCCCGCTCTTTCGGTGCAGCTGAGTCGTGGCCCAGCCGGGGGGAAATGTAGTCTCAGCCCGCGTCTGGGTCAACGCGATCTCGGGCCCCGTCGGCTGTAAACGATCTGCAAGTTCGCTTTCGGATCGGGCGCGAAAGCTCGCTTTCCGAATTTTCTTCAGCTTTTCAACGTGGCCCGATAAGCAAACGTTTCTCAACGATTCCAAGGTGTTGAAGGTCGACGTTGCAAAATATTTCGCTCAAATAGGGCAAAGTTATGTATAATTCATGTGCGCTTCCGCTTGACACGTGAAGTGACGTGACAATACGGTACGTGCACCTGCAATATTGACCCACCTTGGAGGAGGTCGAAATGGCGACTGCAAAGAAACGAACAAAGAAGGCTGCGAAGAGGCGGCCAGCAAAAAAGCGTGCGGCAAAGAAGCGCACAACCAAGAAGCGCGCAACTAAGAAGCGCACAACCAAGAAGCGCGCAACTAAGAAGCGCGCAACCAAGAAGCGCGCAACTAAGAAGCGCGCAACCAAGAAGCGCGCAACTAAGAAGCGTGCAACCAAGAAGCGCGCAACTAAGAAGCGCGCAACGAAGAAGCGCGCAACCAAGAAGCGCGCAACGAAGAAGCGTGCGACTAAGAAGCGCGCAGCCAAAAAGCGCACGGCTCGCAAGAAGAAATAAGCTTCTAGGCGGTAGACCTTCGGGTCAACCGGGGGGTCACCGTTGGTGGCCCCCGGCCTAAGGCCCCGGCTTTTCGGGGCCTTCGCGCAGTCTGTCGTGGCGATCCCTCTTTCCTACGGGGGGGTGTTCGTCTACTGGTGCCCTGGCTCACGAGCCAGGGCGCTAGCTATTTAAACGGGTGACTTCTGTTCGTTTTCGAGGAGCCGTTGCAATCGTTCGGCTTCTACGCGCACGGCGATCACTTTCTCGCTCCCGAGCGTGACCGAGCCGACCGGACTGCCCTTGCGCTTGTGCACGAAGCGCCGAGGCGTGTAGAGCACGTCGACGATCGTCTCGCCGCGAAGGTCGCTGAAGTGGGCCGCCAGCGTTGCGGCGTCTACGAGTGTCTCCGGAGTGCAAGACTGTCCCTTGCTGAGCGGAACGACGACATGAGCCCCCGTCACGCCCCGTGCATGCAACCAAAGATCGTGCGGCCGCGCGACGCGAAGCGTGAGGCGGTCGTTGTCGGCGGCTCCTCGTCCGACCAGCACAGCAGACGCGTCGCCGCTGCGGAACTCCCTATAGGGAAGGCGCACGCCGGCCTGTCGCCGTTTGCGCTCTCGTTCTTTCGGCGACGTGGTCGAAACGCCCAGCGCGTCGAGCCTCGCTGTGAGCTCCGCCACGGAGCAATCTTGGAGCCCGTCTTGGACTCGATGGAGCTCGGCGATCTCCTTTTCCACGGAGGCCAAGCGATTCGGGGCGACGTCCAAGCCGCGCTTGAGGCGTTTGGACTTCTTGAAGAGGTCCTGCGCCGTCTCGGTGGGGCTTTTGCGTGGGTCGAGCTCGATCCGGATCGTCCGGGGCTCCGCGTCCCAGTTCTTGGTCTCGAAATAGTGCGCATTGGCTGGAATTTCCGCGAGATGCGCAAGGATCAAGCTCGCCCTCTCGTGCAGCTCATCCGCCGTCTCTGCCCGCTCGAGGTCGTCGACGATCGCATCACGCTTCTTCATCAGTCGTTTCAGGTGCCGCAGCAGAAGTCTTTCGAGCTGCTCCCTGCGTAGCGATCGATGGGCGTCGAGCGCTGCCGTGCCCGCAGCGTGAAGCTCTTCGCGGCTCAGCGATTCCAGGTGTCCGTCTTCGGCCGGGGCCATCGCCGCTGCGCCCGGGGAGCGAAGGACGACCGAGCCGTCGGCCTCGCAGAGCCACCAGGCGCCGTAGGGTTTGCTCGGTGCCGCGATCAGGAAGCGACCCCTGCCGGCTCGAGTCAAGGAGAGGCGCACTGCCCGTCGGCTCGTCTCCACGGCGTCGATCCGTGCTCCGTCGAGGTGCTGACGGAGTTGGGTCAGCGCGGGGCTGGCGCTCGCGCCGCGTGGCCGCTCGTCCACGATGCCGAGACGGAGGGCTCCTGGCAGTGTGACGAGGACCAGGACTTCGTTCCGGCCTTCCGTTCGGATGGAAAGACTCAGGAGCCCGGGCTCTGGTTGGTCAACGCGCGCGATCTTCGCATTCCACGCGTTCACTCTCGACCTTCGGACAGGGCTTGGAGCAAGCGAGCTTCTCGAAACGATTGGGCGGATTCGATCGTAACGTATGCGCGCGACGCGTCCGAACCTTGGAGCTTGTCGCAAACGTCGAGAAGCTCCGCGTGTGAGAACGACCGGCGCAACCCTCCGGCGAGCAAGGTCGCATAGACGACGTCGACGTTCGGAGCCGGATCATCGATGGCGTCGATGCCGCCGAGCACGGAAAGCGTGCGCGCCATGGCTTGCCCGGCCTCCGGCTCCCAAAGACCCGTCGGCTTCCAGACGACGATGCGACCCTCGGTTCGTGGGATGCGGGCGAAGTAGTCCCGCAGCCGCTGGCGATCGCGCGCCCCGGTGGTGACCGCCGCGCTCGTCGCGATGACGACCATGGAGGCCTCCAGCGCGTCCGCAGCCTCCGACAGCCAGCGGAGACCGGCGTCGAGCTCCTCGCTCGGGCGCAGGGGCCCTCCGGGAGACTGCCAGCACGTATCGGGCGCGCGCAGAGCAAGCTCGAACCCGTCGGGGAGCTTCCGACGCCAAGTGGCGAGCGTTCCAGCCTTTGGAAGTGGGGCCCGCGGCGCGAGCTCGGCAAAGCGAAGCACGGACGGGTACTTGGGCCCAGGGGGCCGCTCCAACAAGGCGCCTGCCAGTAGCTGCATCCGCGAGAGGGTAGCCGCAGCGCCGAGACAAGCAAAGTCGGTTTGGCCTTGGAAATTGCCGAGCAGCGCACCGATTGACTAGGGGTGATTCGATGGCCTACAACTGCCGGTAAGATTGGCGCCTATCGGGGTGGGCCAAGAGGGGAACGAGGCCATGGAGCAAGCTCGCAATTACGTCTGCACGGAGTGCGCAAGCGCGGTTCCGTCTGGGCACAAGTTCTGCGGGGCTTGTGGGGCGGGCGTGCCACGCGAAGCGCAAACACTCGAAACCAACTTTTTTGGAGCTCTGCAAATGCCGGGTAAGGCCCGCCTCATCGTCGTTCGCGGTGACGAGGCGATGGGCGAAGGGCTTAGTTACCTGTTGCAGGCGACCGAACACATCGCCGGCCGGGAGGCCGATCAGATTCCGTTCCCGAGCGACACCTGGCTCAGCCCGCAGCACGCGAATTTCCTGTACCGCGGTGAGAAGCTCGTCGTGCGGGACGAGGGCAGCTTGAACGGTGTCTACATTCGGGTCCGAGGGGCCGCTCCGATCAAGGTCGGCGAGCACTTCCTGTGCGGTCAGCAGATGTTCCGCGTGGATGCGACGCCGAGAGACACTTCGGGGCCGGCAGCCGATCAGACCTATTTTTATTCGTCGCCCAAACGACCGAGTGCGTTTCGCGTCACTCAGATTCTCGAAGGGGGCATGGACGGGATCGTCTGCTGTGCTCACGAGCACACGGTTCAAATCGGTCGCGAGGAATGCGACATCAACTTCCCGGACGACGTGTATTTGTCGCCCAGGCATGCCCGAGTCGAGATGTCCGGGGAATCCCTCGAGCTCATCGACGAGAGCTCCCAAAATGGGACCTACGTTCGCATCCGGGGCGAACGGGAGCTGAGCCACGGAGACTACCTGTTCTTGGGTAGGAACCTGCTCCGAGTGGAGGTGACGGCGTGATCGTCTGTTCCCGATGTAGCAAGGACAACCAGGATCATTACAAGTTCTGTCTCGGATGCGGGGCGGAGCTTCCGCGCCTGTCGGGCAAGTCGCGCTCGTTGTCGACGGATGCGCCGCAGGGCGCCTCGTCCGGAACGGGCCGAGCGACGAATGCGCCACGGGCGCGAGCCGCGCAGTCCGGAGCGCTCGCGTCGGCGCCCGAGATGGAGTTGGAACCGACCCCCATGAACGCCAGCCGCCCCAAGCCAATCCAAGACGACCAGCCGGACTCCTTGCCCGCGGAGCTAGCGCCGTTGGGGGATCAGACGTCGCCTTGTCCCCATTGTGGTGCGGGCGTCCCCGAGAACTTCCGGTTTTGTCACGTGTGTGGGCACGACCTGCACGACGAGGCCGGCGGCGAGGCGCCGGCTCACGTGCCGGCGGAGCGCGTCTCGGCGCCAGCCGTAGCCGAGCCTTCCAAGCGGGCCAGTACGCGCGCTCGGCTGATCTTGATTCAGCCAGACGGTTCGGAAGGTGAGATGTTTCCGCTGTCGGCGGGTCCGACCCTAATCGGGCGGAGCAGCGGTGGGATCTTCGCCAACGATGCATACCTCTCGCCGGAGCACGCAGAGTTTCGCTTCGACGGCGATCAGCTTGTCGTCAAAGACATGGAAAGCCTCAACGGCGTCTACATCCGTATCGAGCCCGACGTTCCTATCGAGCTCTTTGATGGGAGCATCTTTCGCGTCGGGCAGGAGATTCTGAGGTTCGACGCGCCGACCGCGCCCGAGCCGGCCGCGGACGGTACGCAGCACATGGGCAGTCCCCACCGCGGCTACCTGGGCCGAATCTCACTGCTGGTTGGCCGCGAGACCACTGGCAATAGCTATCCCATCCCGCCCCAGGGCATTCATCTCGGCCGCGAGCGAGGAGATGTGGTGTTTCCCGAGGACGGTTATATCTCGGGCCTGCACTGCCGCGTCCATTCCGAGGTTGGGCACGTGTTCCTCACGGACATTGGCAGCTCGAACGGCACATTCGTTCGAGTCTCGAACGAGTCGTACGTCCCCCAGGGCACCTTCGTCTTGATGGGGCAGCAGCTGTTCCGCACCGAGTACTAGAGCCGACCCCGGCTGAGCCCTAACCGCGAAGACAAGAAGTCCTCGATGTGCTCGGCGAGCAGATCCGGCTGCTCCACTGGCGCCGCGTGACTGGCCCCTTCGATCACTTCGAGCTCTGCGTTCGGAATCGCGCCAGCCATCTCTTCGGCGAGCGACATCGGCGTGAAGGTGTCGTGCTCAGCTGCCAAGACCAGGGTCGGAACATCGACATCGGCGAGGAAGCCTCGCGCATCGTGCCGGCCGGCGTGCTGCAGCATGGGCAGGAACACTTCCGGGTCCATCAAAGAGGCGTGCTCCCAGTAGAGTTGGAAGTCTTCTTCTTGGATGCGCTCGCCGTCGAGCTCACGACCCGCGCACGCCACGCGAAACGCCATCGCTGCCGGGACGCGCCCCCAAACCGCACGAGCCATCCCAGGGAACATTCGCATTCCTCGTATGAGCCCTGGTAAGAGCTGGTCCAGGAGGTCGGTGCCGTGAAACGTCGTGGTGATGCGGCCGAATGTCCCGCACATCAGAACCAGGGCGGCGACGCCGTCGGGATTTTGTCGGTAGTATTCGAGGGCGACCTGAACCCCCATCGAATGTGCGATGATGACGGGGCGCCCGACGTCGAGCTGATCACAGATTCGCCTCAGATCTTCCGCGAGATCTTCGATCGACAGGCGCGCGGGGTCCCGTGGAGGTCCGCTGCGTCCATGGCCCCGAAAATGCCAATGGATGACGCGATGGTGCTGGGCAAGCCCTGGGGCGAGATATCGCCACGCAAACCCGTCACAACCGATTCCATCGGTGAGGATGACGGGAGGGTCGCCCGCGCCAAGCAGCTCGTAGAACAAGCGGGTGCCATCCGCTGCTTCGACAAAGCCTTCGCGGTCGTACTCCACGTTCTTGGAGCTTACTTCGTGACGTCGTCGTCCGGGCTGTCCGGGATGTCGTTGACGGAGGGCAGCTTGCGGATCTCGGGAAGGGCGATCTTCACGCAGCGTTGGACGATCCACGAGAGAGAGCGATCCAACCTTGCCGATTCGTGCTTGATGTCGTGTAGCATTGACTCTGGGAAGTAGAGGCTCTGCTTGCGCTTATCGGTCGTAGACATCGTGAGGAATCCTCCATGCGGACACTGTACCATCTGGCACACAAGCCCCGCTCAAGTATGTGGTGGTCCTACCCAGGGATAGAAGCAGTGTCAATGATAAAGGTCTGAAGCCCATGTTCCGTCACAAAACCGGCCGCGAAACACTCCGCTTGCTCTTCGTTGCCATGTTGGCTTTGGCGCTCCTTGCGGTGATGGCATCGGACGCACCCGCGCGGCGCAGTCCATTCGAGCCGCTGTCGATTTTTGCGCGCGCGCTTGCGTACATCGAAGTGAGCTACGTGGAGCCGATCGATCAAGAGGTCTTGGTCTACGGGGCAATTCGGGGGCTGGCCGATTCGCTCGATCCGCATAGCGTCTTTCTGGACCCCGAGGAGTACCAAATCCTCAAGAGCGACGCCGAAGGACGCTTTGCGGGTGTCGGCGTCGAGGTTTCGACGCGTGATGGCTGGCTGACGATTCTCTCGGTGTTCGACGGCGGCCCCGCAGCGAAAGCGGGGCTGCGGCCCGGCGACCGATTCCTGAGCATCGAAGGAGAGGACGCCCGAGACGTTCGACTGTATGACGCGGTTCGCCAGATCCGCGGGGAGCCGGGGACCCCCGTGACCGTCAGCATCCGGCGCAACGGGCAAGAGGAAGCGTTGGAGCGCACCCTCACGCGTGCGTTCATCGAGGTCGATCCCATCGAAATGCAAGTGCTGGACGACGGCGTGGTGTACGTACGAATCAAGGCATTTCAGGACGGCTCCACGCGCCAGCTGAGCGACGCGCTCGACGAGGCCGTGGTGCAGCTTCGCAAGCGAGGCGGTGTCCAGGGGCTCTTGCTCGACCTCCGGGACAACGGCGGCGGCTTGCTTCACGAAGCGGTCGGGGTGAGTGACGAGTTCCTCAGCTCGGGAGTCATCGTGAGCACGCGTGGCCGAGGCGGTGAAACGATCAGTCAATACTCCGCGCGTCGCGCCGGCACGCGGCCGAAATGGCCCATGGTGGTCCTGATCAACGAAAACACCGCAAGCGCTTCGGAGATCGTTGCCGGCGCCCTGCAGGACCACAAGCGCGCCGTCCTCGTCGGGGTCCGCACGTTCGGCAAGGGCAGCGTGCAGAACGTCTTCGAGCTACCGGGCGGAAGCGCGCTCAAGTTGACGACGTACCGATATTACGCCCCGTCGGGCAACTCGATTCAGGCCGAGGGCATTGCCCCCGACCTCGTCGCCGAACAACCCCGCGGCGCAGCCGAGCCGGAGCCGCTGCGCGAGGAGGAGCTCGAGGGGCATCTCCGGGCGCAGCCGAAGGGCGTTCGGGGAGAGCTGAAGCCGGCCAACAGTCAGCAGGCCCCTCAGCCGACTGGGCGAGTACCGAAACTCTTCGCAGAGGATTCTCAGGGACAGCGGGGGTATGCGGTGCTGAAGGGGAGAATCGGGAGGTAGGCACGGGGCGGCGACAGTGTCAGTGTCAGCGACAGTGACAGCGTCAGTGCCAGCGTCAGTGCCAGTGATTCACTGGCTTTCGCCGCAGTAGGCGAAAAGTGACCCCTGGGGTTTCGCCTCGACGACTCTCCACCTCTTCGAACGCCGACAAGTCGCCGGGGAAATAAGTATCGCCCTCGGCGTCCTCATCGATCATGGTCACATGGAGCTCGGTCGCCATCGGCAGGGCCTCTTCGTAGACGCTCGCGCCGCCGATGATGAAGGGGCAGGGGTCGGTGGTTCGGGCTAAGGCGATGGCTTCGTCGAGGCTCTTGGCTCGATCGCAGCCCGGTAGCTCCAGATCAGCCTGCCGCGTGACGACGATGTTCCGGCGCTTCGGCAGCGGGCGGCCGATCGAATCGTAGGTCTTGCGGCCCATGATGATCGCGTGGCCGCTGGTCGTCTTCTTGAAGTGCTTGAGGTCTTCGGAAATGTGCCAGGGTAAGCCACCGCCTTTGCCGATGACGCCATTGCGCGCCACCGCTACGATCAATGCGAGCGGGGCCTGGGCTGCGAGGGCATTGGTCACACCGCCACCGGGGCTTTGATGCGGGCGTGCGGCAAGTAGTCCTTCAGTTCAAAATGCTGGTGCTCGAAGTCGAAGAGGTTCCGCACTGAAGGATCGATCTTCATCGTCGGCAGCGGGCGGGGTTGGCGGGATAGCTGCAGCCGCGCCTGCTCGACGTGATTGCTGTACAGATGCACGTCGCCAAAGGTATGAACGAAATCGCCCGGCTCCAGATCGGACACCGATGCGATCATCATCGTCAGGAGCGCGTAGCTGGCAATGTTGAAGGGGACTCCCAGAAATACGTCGGCGCTGCGCTGGTATAGCTGACAGCTCAGCCGGCCTTCACTCACATAAAACTGAAAAAGCGTGTGACAAGGGGGGAGGGCAACACGCTCGGCTTCCAAGGGATTCCAGCCGGAGATGATGAGTCGCCGACTGTCCGGGTTGTCACGGATCTGGTCGAGCACGTAGCTGAGTTGGTCGAAGCCATCGCTCTCGTAGGTGCCGTCCTCTCGCTCCGTTGCGCCGAAATTGCGCCACTGATGCCCGTACACAGGACCCAGGTCGCCTTCCTGCCGACCGAAGCGGGCGGTCTGCTCTGCAGTTGCCCACTCGTCCCAGATCGATACGCCAACTTCTTTCAGGTGGCTGACGTGGGTTTGTCCGCGCACGAACCACAGGAGCTCGTGGATGATCGATTTCAAGTGGAGCTTCTTGGTCGTGAGCAAAGGGAAACCTTCGCGAAGGTCGACGCGCATCTGATAGCCGAACAAACTTCGCGTGCCCGTGCCGGTGCGGTCTTCGCGAGTGACACCGTTGTCGAGCACGTTTCGCAGCAGGTCGAGATATGCCCGCATGGGTCTACTCTTCGGTGACTTCGACCGGGTCGCGGGCTTCGTCGCGCCGGATCGAGTAGCGCACCAGCGCCCGAAGAATGTCGTTGCGCTCGAGGTCGCCAACCAGTCGCTTGATGTCTTCGTAGACCGAAGGGTCCGTCAGCAAGGCGCCGATGGTGCCCTTGCCCTCGCGAGCCTCTTTGGTGAGGAAGGCGATGTCGTCGCTTGCGTTTTGGAGGTTGTCCATGAACGAATCACCGAGCTCACCATAAATGAGCTGATTGACGGTGCCGTCCCCCTCGCGAACATCGGTCAAGATCGTGTTTAGCTGGCTGAAGGTGTCGCGGATGTTTCGAATCGCATCGGCGCCTTCGGTTCCGTAAATCAGGGCGTGTGCGGTACCTTCGTTCGTCTGGATGTCCTCGGTGATCTTGTTGAGGTTCTTGCTGAGCTGGGCGACTTGTTTTCCAGCCGCGCGGAGCTCCTTCACCGCGCCCTTCACATCGCGTCCGAGCTCGGCGTCATTCATCAAGCGTCCGATCGTCCCGTCTCCGCTTGCGATGACGCCGCTTGCCTTGGCGAGATTGCGAGCGGTTTCCTTGAGATCGTTCGAGAACTCCTGGTCGGAGAACGGGTCTGTCGCGAGGCGGAGGTTGTGGGCCGTTCCTTCTACTTCGACGAGCGTCCGTTCGGCCAAAGCCATGATGCCGCCGCCGACCGAGACCGGAATTGCTTGTTCGGGATCCCACGCGGGGTATTCGTCACCGCCGACTGTGATCTCGATGAGGCGATCGCCGAGGAGGCCTTTGCTACCGATCGCGGCGAAGCTGGGCTGGGGCTCCGCGTCGACGAGCGGAGTGCCCAACTCACCTCGGATCAAGTGAGCCGCCTCGTCGATCACTTTGAAGTAGACCTCGATGCGGCCTGAGTCGCCAATGGTGACGTCGGTGACCGAGCCGACGTTCACGCCGGCGACTCGGACCGTGTTGCCCTTCTGAAGCCCTCCCACATCCTCGAAGATGGCGAAGTACGTCGTCTTGGAAGAGAAGACGTTTTTCTGCGAGCCGATCGCAAAGGCAATGCTCGCGCCGATCACCAAGGAGACCAATACGAAAATGCCCACACGAAGGCGAGTACCGGCG
>JBARTN010000055.1:0-15629 GCA_049645265.1 Polyangiales bacterium | reverse complement strand
GCCAGCAGTACGATCACGAGGTTGCCCGCAATCAGCTTCAGACGCATGTCGCGACTCTCCTCAGAATGACCCCCACCGGCTGATTCCCCCTTTTGATAAGCGGGGTTAGACCGACCGAGCCCGGATTATCACCGTGCTGTTCGAGGCGTCAAGCGCGCGTCACGATAAAGCTAGAGCTGATCCGATGTTTGGGATCGAGCCCCAGGACTACGCAGGGGAATTTCGAGCAGGGTCCGGATTCGAGGAAGTGGGCGCAAACGCGCACCAGCGCTATCCTTCCACTCGCGGCGATGCCAAAAGCGTGGAGCATTTTCTGTGATTGCCCGGAGTTGGCAGTCGATGTGGCGCGCGGCGCCGGGCGGATTGGTCTGTCTTTGGAGCCCGAGCTCCATGAGCGGCCCTGGCAAGCCGCGATCGAAGCCTTGAAAGGCGGCGGTTTGGCAGGAGTCGCCGTCGAAGCACCGTTGACCGCCGACGCGGTGGTCCGGCTGGCCGAGGCGATGCGGACTCGGAAGCAGAGGATCCCGGTGGCGGTCATCGGCCCTCAGCCGCTTGGTCTCCTTCACGACTTGGGTCTGCCCGCGGTTCACGAGACCGGCCCCCTGGTCGCAGTCGCTGCCTTGCTGGAGCTCGACACCGAACGTCCCTGGGCGGCCACGACCAAGGAGCTCCCTGCGGTGGATCGCGTCCGGCTTGGGGAGAGCGTGAGTCACCGGAGCGATGGTAGGTTCGTTCGCATCGACGACGGCCTCATCGCGCACGAGGCCGATGGCGGGGCGAGCAAGCCGATCGGCTCCCCGCGGGACGTGGCAGCCGCGCTCCGAGCGCTGCGCGCATCGCAAGACCCCTCGCGTCCCAAAGTCCCCGTGGTCCAAGGCGTCGAAGCCGATGCCGTGCTCGACGTGATCCTTGGACCGAAACGCGCGCTCTCCGATCCCGCCAGCAAGGCAGCGCTTGGTCCGTACGACGTTCCGCTGCCCATCGAAGAGCTCTGCGCCACGCCTTCGCGTGCAGCGTCGGAAGCCGCGCGCATCGGCTTCCCGGTACGTGTCGCTCTGGCGTCACCCGATCTCCGGCTCTGGGACCATTCGGACCTGGCCGCGGAGGTGTACTCGGCCGGCCAAGCGCGCGACGCGTTTCGCCAAATCATGGCCATGGCCAAAAACCGATCACCCGACGCGAGGCTGCTCGGCGTCACCGTCAGCGCCTCGACGATGGCGCGTACCCTACTCCGCGTTCGCATGGAGCCGCTCGCTGCCGGCCCGGTCTTGGCCGAGATCGGCTTTGCCGATCCGCACGGCCGCGCATCGGCCGACACGACCCAAACCGTTCTTCCCGCGACCGCCAAAGCCCTCGAACGCGTCCTGTTCCGACTCCGAGGAAGCTCGCTGCTCCTCTCCGGCACCCCCCAAGAGCGAACCCAAGCCGTCAGCGCCATCGGCGACGTCCTGATGCGCCTGGCCGCCTTCGTCCATCAGTGGCGCGACCAGATCGAGGCCGTCGAGGTCAACCCCTTGGCAATCCTCGTCGGCGGCGAGCTCGAAGTCCGAGAAGCCTGCGTCACCGTCGGCGACGCATTTAGTCGATCATTGAACGCCAGCGGCTGAGGCACGTTCCAAGACCGGCTGCTTCACCGGGACCAAGACGGTTCAAACCCCGCTGGGGACGCCATCAAGCCCGGCTTCGGCCCGGCTCTCGTTTTGTCTATCTTTCGGCGCGCAAGGCGGCGAAGGTCCAGCCGGCCCCGAGGAGATCCACGACACCAAAGAGGATCAAGACCGGCTCGGCGAGGCCGAGGAGCACAAACGCAGCGAAGAACACGATGACGAATGGCCGCCCCCACACGGTCGCCCAGAAGAAGTCCTTCGTTTCGCGCCGTGCCTCGAATACGTAGTAGAACCCGAGGATGGTGACGATTGCACCGAGAACCCGGATCCACACCTCCTGCGGTGAACCGAGACCGAAGAGCCCGGTCAAGAAGGCCAGGGCCACTACCAAGGTCGGCCCGAGAACGAGAAGGTAGACGCCGAAGACGAACATGCTTACTGCAGCGCGACTCATGGCTGCGAGGATACCACGATTGCGCACAGCCAAGGAGAGGTTGCGTGTTAGGGTCGCCTCATGTCGGACATCGGCGCGTTGGTACCCGAGGTGGAGCCTTTCCAAGAGAAGACTGCCTTCATGCGGTTCATGGAGCGCGTGGGACAGCTGCGGCCCATCACGTGGTTTGTGGTGCACGTGGGCACTCGCGTCGACCCGGTGCTGATGCGTCTGAGCGGTGGCCGGGTGAATGTAACCGGCATGGAGGCGGTGGTGATTCTGCATCACGTCGGCGCCAAAACGGGGAAGGCTCGACAAACGCCACTCGTCTACTTCACCGAAGGACAAGACGTCATCCTCATCGCATCCAACGGGGGCGCGCCCAACCATCCCGCGTGGCTACACAACATACGAGCAAACCCGGACGTGGAGCTGTGGGTGGGCAATCGGGGAGGCGCTTATCGCGCGCGCGTCGCCACTGCCGAAGAAAGAGCCACCCTCTGGCCCAAGGCCAATGCCCTTTTCGCAGGCTACGATGGCTATCAAGAACTCGCCGCAGACCGCGAAATCCCTGTGGTCATTTGTTCGCCGCAAGGCTAGCGAAGGCCAGCGGACCGCAACTCCGGCCAAGCCGAGACTCACGCCGCCACCCCCGGGGGCTGACGGGGACACGCTCCCCCCTCCCACGGGCAATGATTTCGCGATCTTGCTGACCACAACGCGAAAACCGGTTTCCACCTTCGAACCCGGAAAGGTCCAAGAGCTACTTCGCATCCTCGGGTGCCGATTGCCCGCCCTTTTCGTCCGCGAAGGGGAAGTAATCGAGGACGTCGTATTCCCAGACGTTCGTCGGGAAGATGACGACGAGCTCGGCCAACTCGTCGCCGACGTTCTTGAAGGAGTGAGGCACCATCGGGGGAATGTTCACGATGTAGGGGCCTTCATCTCGAAGATGTCGTCGCCGAGCGCGTACAAAACGGTTCCCTCCAGCAGCACGTGCGCCTCTTCGCCCACGTGCGTGTGCATCGGCGGCGCGCCCCCCGGCGCGGTGTACGTGATGCCGACCGTGAGGTTCCGGTAGCCGTGCCTCTGTCCCTCCATCACGCTGACGTATTCGCCCGGCCCGGGATTGATCACCAGCAACTTTTCTTGTGCTAGGGCGAAGTCCTCTACGGTGTCCATGCTCGGAGCCTCAAATCCGGGCGGCAGCCTCCGAGTCTCGATGACCTGATGCGGATGGTGCTGTGCGTGAAGCTTCTTTCGTTCCTCGGTGACGTCGATGATCAGCTCCCCGTGTTCGATTCGCTGACCTTGTTCGGCGTCCGACGCTGAATGCGTGACAACCGGCGCCGGTGGAAGCTCGGCTGCAGGCTTCGGCCGCGTAGTGGAGGCACAGGCTGCAAGGCTCACCATCGCAAGCACACCCAACGAGGTTCTAGACATACGCTTCTCGTTTTGTCGGTCACGAGCCCGCGTTCGATGCGACAGCCCGCTCGGAGGCAGAATGTACACGATTCGGGTGCTCTGTGACCCGGACGTCGTTACTCCTGCGTCGCCGAAACTGACACTGACACTGGCGCGGTCACGGCCACGGCCTAAACGTACCCCCCAGTCACCGACCCACTCCCCCTCACCTCCTCCGGCGTCCCCGAGGCAACCACCTTCCCCCCATCCGGCCCCGATCCCGGCCCTAGGTCGAGCACGAAATCCGCGTTCCGGATCACATCGAGCTGATGCTCGACGGCGATGACGGTGTGGCCGTCTTCGACGAGCTGATGGAGGATGCCGATCAGCTGCTCGACGTCGACGAAGTGCAGGCCTCGGGTGGGCTCATCGAAGATATAGAGCGTGGGCTTGCGAGCGGGTTGGGCGAGGTCGCGCGCCAACTTGATGCGTTGGGCCTCGCCGCTACTCAGGGTGGTCGAGCGACGGCCGAGCTCGAGGTATCCGAGGCCGACGCGGCGCAAGGCTTCGAGGCGCGAGCGCACCGCGGGCACCGCTTCGAACAGGGTGTACGCTTCTTCGACCGATAACGAGAGCACCTCGGCGATGCTCAAACCGCGATAACGAATCCGCAACGTCTCATCGTTGTATCGGCTGCCGCCGCAGACTTCGCACTCGACTTCCGCGTCGGGTAGGAGCTGCATGGCGATCCGCTGCACGCCTTCGCCCTTGCACGCCTCGCAGCGGCCGCCCTTGACGTTGAAGCTGAAACGCCCAGCGCGATAGCCCCGTGCACGCGCCTCGGGGAGCCCGGCGAAGAGCTCTCGCAGCGGCCCCAGCAAACCGAGATACGTTGCCGGGTTGGAGCGGGCGCTGCGTCCGATCGGTGTGGCGTCGACGAATGACACACGCTCGAGCCCCTGGCCTCCGCCGACCGACACACCCGGAGGAACCTCCGCGTGGAGTCCGAGCTTCGCGCGAGCCGCGGGCAGCAGCGCGTCGACGATGAGCGAGCTCTTGCCGCTGCCGCTCACCCCGGTGACACAGCAAAAGGCACGCAACGGGAACTCCGAGCGAACGTCACGTAGGTTGTGAAGCGCTGCGACCCGGACGGCAAGCGAGCCCACACCCACCCGCCGCTGCGAAGGGACTTCCACGGTGCGGCGCCCCGACAGATAGGCGCCGGTCAGGGAGTCCTCGTTGGCGATGATCTCGGCGACGGTACCTTGGGCGACCAGCTCACCCCCAAGCTCGCCCGCACCCGGCCCCATCTCGACCATGTGCTCGGCAGCGCGCATCGTTTGCTCGTCGTGCTCGACGACTACCAAGGTGTTCCCGAGGTCGCGAAGATCGCCAAGCGTACCCAAGAGCTGGGCGGCATCGGCGGGGTGAAGGCCTGCGGTCGGCTCATCGAGCACATAGAGCACACCGGACAAACGAGAGCCGAGCTGCGTCGCGAGGTGGACGCGTTGCGATTCGCCTGCAGACAGGGTCCCCGAGCTTCGGTCGAGGCTGAGGTATCCAAGGCCCACGCGCCGAAGGAACGCGAGCCGGTCTGCGACCGACTGCAGCAAAGGTCGCACCGCCGCCTCGCGCTGCGGCGAAACCTTGACCCCATCGAGCCAGCCCTGAAGGTCGCTCAGGCCAAGTGCGCTCAGCTCGTGGATCGCTTGGCCCTCGATACGAACCGAGCGCGCGTTCTGGTTCAGGCGCGAGCCGTCGCATTCCGGACAGGTCTCCATCCGGGCGAACTGCCCGAGCTCCTCGTCGAGGAACTCCAGAACACGCTCTTCATCCCCACCCTCGGCAAGCTTGCGACGCGCGTACTCCCGGGCGCGCCGTTCGAGGCCTGGCAAGATGCCCTCGAACCCCGCACCGCCGTCGAGCGCAGTGCGGCGCTGTTTCTCGTCGAGCTGCTCGAAAGGCTCGTCGAGATCGACACCCGCCGCGCCGACTTTCTCCAGCATCGATCGGTAGTACGCGAGGTCTGGCTTCCCCCAGGCCGTCACGGCGCCGCGCCTCAACGAGAGACGCGGGTCTGTGACCGCCAGCTCGACGGTGAACTTCCGCGTGAGGCCGAGACCGTCACAGGGTGCGCAGGCGCCAAGCGGTGTGTTGAACGAAAAGAGTCGAGGACTCACGCGTGGAATCGACGCATGGCCTTCGAAGCAAGCGTACTGTTCGGAAAACCGATGCCGCCTGCCCTCCTGCTCGCGGAGCTCGACCACGCCGCCGCTCAATTGATAAGCGAGCTCGACCGCCTCGGCGAGACGCGAGCCGATCCCTTCTCGAACCGACAGGCGGTCGATGACCACGTCGATCGACACCCCGGCCGGGAGCGTCCCGATGTCCTCCAAATCGACCAACGCGTCGTCGACCCGCAAGCGAACGAACCCCTTGCTGCGCAAGTCTGCACCGAGCTCTTTTGGAACCTCCGCGCCTGCCCGCACGATCGGGGCCTGAACCGCGAAGCGCGTGCCCTCGGGGAGACGCGATGCTTCCTGCACGACCTGCGCAACCGAGTGTGCGATCAGTCGTTCGCCGCAGACGGGGCAGTGCACCTCCCCAATCGTGGCAAAGAGCACCCGCATGTAGTCGTTGACCTCGGTCAACGTACCCACCGTCGAGCGTGGATTGCGTGAAGGAGCGCGTTCGCGCACTGCAATCGCCGGGCAAAGGCCTTCGATGACGCCGACGTCCGGGCGTTTTAGTTTCGTGAGCACACGTCGCGCATGGCCACTGAGCGACTCGACATACCGGCGCTGGCCTTCCGCGTAAAGTGTGTCGAAGACCAGGCTCGACTTGCCGCTTCCGCTCGGCCCGGTCACCACGGTCAGCCGCCCCCTTGGGAGGCTCATCGTGATGTTCTTCAGGTTGTGTTCGCGGGCTCCTCGAATGACGATGTCTGCCGTCATTCTTGCAGCCCGCCGGTCAGGCGTTGCGCAGCCCGAATGGCGGCGATCATGCCGCTCTCCGAAGCATCGCCGGCCGCGGCTGCGTCATAGGCGACTCCGTGGTCGACGCTCGTGCGCACGAACGGCAGGCCCCAGGTCACATTCACCGCTTCGCCCCAATCGAGGAGCTTCGAGGGAATGGTCGCCTGATCGTGGAACATCGCCACGACGCCGTGCGCGCGACCATCCGCCGCGTAGCGGAACGCCGCCTCTGCGGGTGTCGGTCCGATCAGCTCCACCTCGTCGCTCGAAAATGGGGCTTCTTCCCGAAGCGCATCGAGCGTGGGTCCGATGATGGTCTCTTCCTCGGTGCCAAGGAGGCCGCCCTCGCCTGCATGTGGATTGAGCCCGGAGACCTCGATGCGCAACGGCTTCGCGTCCGGCAACCAGCACGAAAGGGCATGGGTCAAGTGCCGCACCGTTCGCTCGATGTGTTCGCGCGTCACGGTCGAAGGCACGCGTTTGATCGGCCAGTGGGTCGCGACGAGGGCAACCTTGAGGCGCGGGCCGAGAAACATCATCGTGACACTCTCGACGTTCACCCCAGCACGCCGGGCGAGATGCTCCGTCTGACCGCGAAACGACACGCCCGAGAGGCTCACTGCTTCCTTGCTGACCGGCCCCGTCACGATCGCGCGCGCCGTCCCGTCGATGCAGGCATCGCAGGCCTTTTCGAGCGCTTCGCGTTGCGCGCCGCCTCCGGCGATGGTGGGCGCCCTCGCCTGTACCATGGCGAGCGGCCAATCGGCCACGTGGACGAGGCCGACTTCACCAGGGCTGAGGTGTTTCGCGTCCGCCGGTTCAATTCGCTTCGACGCCTCGAAGCCGTAGCGGTGAAAGGCGCGCTCCATCCACGCTGCATCGCCGTAGACCAGCGCGCGATCGCTACCCAAAGAACGAGCCAAGGCCGCCGCCGTCACCACAGGACCGACGCCTGCCGGGTCACCTGCCGAAATCGCGAGCGGCCGAAGCATCAGGGTTCCTTCATTTTATAGCCGACGCCACGAACCGTCTCGAGATTGTTTACGGAGTGACCAAGCTTCATGCGAAGTCGGCGAACGTGAATGTCGACGGTGCGGCTGCTTCCGTAGTAGTCGACGCCCCAAACCCGCTCGAGGAGTTGTCGTCGGGAGAACACTCGGCCGCGATTCTGACAAAGAAAGCTCAGGAGCGCGAACTCCTGATGGGTGAGCTGGCGGTTCCGGCCGTCGACCGTGACCTCGTGCGCTGCCAGATCGATGCAGAGCGGCCCCATCTTGATCCGCTCTTGCTGTGCAAAGTCACTGCGGCTCCACTCGACACGGCGGATTCGCATGTAGAGCTCCGCCGGGACGTAGGGCATCAGGGCGAAATCATCGAAGCCGTCGCCTGCATCGAGACGCGAAACCGCGTTGAGCGTCACGCCAATGATGACCGGCACCTCTTGAAGCGGCTCGGCCGTTCGGA
This sequence comes from Polyangiales bacterium, assembly GCA_049645265.1. Classification (GTDB taxonomy): domain Bacteria; phylum Myxococcota_A; class Polyangia; order Polyangiales; family Houyiibacteriaceae; genus SG8-38. The sequence goes on along the minus strand of JBARTN010000055.1, from coordinate 7,746 downwards.
CCCGAGTCAGCGCGGCACGGCCGGCATCGCCTTCGTCGCCCGCTTCGATGAGGACCACGGTGGGCGGGTTCTGGACCAGCTCCTCGGTGTCCAAGCGATCCCAGAAGTTGGCTGTTTGGACCTCGCATCCCAGCTCGTAAAGGCACGCCACGGCACTGCCTTCGCGCTCTTCGAGGCCCTCACGGCCAATGACGAGAATCCACACTGGCGGTTCCTACACTGGGCACCCTAGCGATGCCAGCCGGAGATGCGACTTTGCCCGCAATCCCGGCTATCATGGGCGACGCACCAACGGGACCACGTGGCTACGAAGTACTGGAAAGTCGAAATCAGCGAGCTCGGTGGATCGGAGCCGCTGTTCTTAGGAACCGTTCAGGCGCCGAGCTGGCCCGGTGCGCTGCAGCAGGGCCGCGCTATGATCGGCGAGTCGGGTGGTGTCCCTGCTGGGGCGAGCTGCAACGTGAACCCGAACGGGACCGTCACGATCCAAGACGCGCGTGAACGCAGACGCTATCAGGTCCTTCCAGCCGAAACGCCGAACCCGACACCGACACCGACCGTTGCAGATGCTGCAAGCTCCGCAGCGAATCGACCTCGCGCGGTCTCGGGCGATCCAATTCCACTCCAGCAGAGCGTGGCTCTAAATCCATCGCTCGAGCAGCCTGCGCCAGCCGCGCCCGAGCCCATTCGAGCTCGCCGAGCCAGCGCGCCCCAGCCGACCAGTCCACCACCGGCTACGGTTGAAAACAAGCTGATCCTCTTGGCCTCAAGGGACGAGAAACCCACGAACTCGAGCCCGATTCATTTCCGTGAGCGCATGTACGCCGTACCCGTGCCCTTCCAAACCGGAACCGGGGAAAAGCTCGCCACCAAGCTGCTCCGTGACGTGCAGAACGAGCTCGCCCAGGAGCGCGGCGCTAAATTCGTGCGAATCGAGCTCTTCGATCACATCTGGAAACGCGAGCCGGACCACCCTCCGGTCGTGCGCTTGGAGTGGAAGGATTGGAACGAGAGCATCGACATCGAGTTCCCGCTCGAAGACGAAACCCGGCATTCCGAAGCGCCGAAGGTCAGCAGCCTGCGCCCACCCCCGACCGAAGACCGACTCGCCGCCGCGTTTGAAGCCTGCCATGACCTTCTCTTCATGAAGAACCGCGCCGAGGCCTTGGAGTTTGCGGTGCACCTTCTCGAAGAGTTGGTCCCTTCGGAGGCTACCGCAGCGTTCCTCCTCGACATCAACACCGATCAATTTCGAGTCGTCGCAGCGCGAGGAACCGGCGCCAACGCACGACATGGCCAGGGGCTTCCCTCCGCCTCCGGTCTCCTCGCCGCTGCAAGCGAGCTGGGCGAGCACGCCGTACTCGTGCTCGCCGACGCCGCTGCCGACCCGCGCTTCAACGAAAACATCGACGGCGTCCCCGGCCTCGACGTCCGCGCCCTTTTGTACCGCCCGCTCATCCACCGAGGCCGCATGTTCGGCGTCCTACAACTCGCCAACGGCTCCCTCCGGGGCATGTTCACCGAGGCCGACTGCGAAGTCGTCGACTACATCACCCAACAACTGAGTGCCTTCGTGGCGAGGGGCGCATCGCTGCCCAAAACCCAAGCCATCACCGAAAGCCGCTAGTCCGCCGCGACCCGGTCCGTCAGTCGGTTCCGCCAGTCTCCGCAAGCAGCGGCTTGACCCGCTCTTCCAGTTCCTCCGCGTCCTGCTTCCGAAACCCTTCATGAACATGCCGAACGGTCCCGTCCCTTCCGATGAGGTACGAGGTGGGCATCGTTTCGGGCTCGTACTTGGTCGCGACGACCAGCTTGCGATCGTGAACGATCCGGAAGCTCACCGGCGTGCCTTTCAAGAACTTGTTCATCTTCTTTGGATTGCTGTCGATGTTCACCCCAACGATCACCAGCCCCTGCGCGGCGTACTTCTCATGGAGCGCCTCGAGGACCGGCATCTCCTCTTTGCAGGGCCCGCACCACGACGCCCAGAAATCGACGAGCACGACCTTCCCTTTGAGCGTGACCAAGTCGACCTTTTTCCCGGTCTGATCGGGCATGTCGATAGCGGGGGGCGCATCACCCGGACTAAGCGCGCTGGCGCTGGACGCGATCAGTACCAAGGCCGCTAGCGCGTAGAGCAATGCCTTCATCGGGCTACGACGCAAACCCCGCAATGGCGATTCACTGATCGAGCTCCTCGCGTACGTAAGCGCCCAGTTGGTCCGGTGGGAAGATGTAGCGACGATCGTTGACGTAGATCGACGGGGTCGAATCAACGCCCACCGCGTGCCCTTCGGCGATGTCTGCTTCGATCTTCTTCTCGGTCGCTTTGGACTGCATATCGGCCTTGAACCGCTTCACGTCGAGCCCGAGCTGCTTGGCATAGGCGTCGAGGTTCGCGGCCTGCAGGTCGTCTTGATTCTTGAAGAGCAGATCGTGCATTTCCCAGAACTTCCCCTGCTTCTCTGCCGCGATGGTCGCTTTGGAAGCGTCGCGCGCCTTCGGGTGCCCCGGCAACGGATATTGCTTGAACACCAGCTTCACCTTGCCGTTGGACTCTTCGACGATCTTCTTGAGGTATGGCGCCGTCAGCTTGCAGTGCGGACACTGAAAATCGCTGAACTCGTACATCGTGACCTCGGCCATCGGGGAGCCCCGCAGCGGCGAATCGTGGGCTGTGAGCTTCTCGACCTTGGTGTCGTCGCCGTAGCGAATGCGGTAGATGTTGCGAAGCTCATCGCGCGAGTAACCGTCGTTCACCAGACGGGCCATGTAGCGGGCTGCCGGCACACACTTTTTGCACTTGCGACTTTCGGAAATGCAACGGGCCACACTCACCGGCTCGCCGCAAGGCGACAGGAGCTCGTTGACCATGTCGATCCAGATGCCTTCGGTGAACCCGTCGAGCGCACTCGTATCGACCTGCGGCAAGCTACGAATGGGCGTTTTCGAAGCCCCAGGCGCGGGCTTGATCGTCGGGGGGCCATCTTTGGGGCCACTGTCGGCTTCGGTCGAGCGCTCGCAACCGAGCAACGCGAACACCAACGAAACGCACAGTACTATGGAGCGCATCAGGAAGCGGACCCTAGCAGAGATTCCGGGCCAATGCCCTGGTCTCACGACTCGCTGTAGGTGTTGAGCTGCGCCCGAACGATGTCTTCGTTGATGCCTGTTCGGATGTACTCCTTGAGACAATCCGCAATGGTCACCATTAGGTCATCCAATCCGTTCTCTTCGATGAGCCTGGACAGGAGGGCGCGGGACTCGCGACTGTCTTCGTCCCGTAAGAACTTCCGGACTTCCTCTATGGTGATTCCACCCTGGAAGTCGATGTAAGCGTTTTCCATGAGATAACGCGCAAGCTCGTTCACATGACCCTCCGTCGCACTGTAATTGGGTCATCTATTAGACACTCGATCACCCAATCGGCAAGCGATAAAGGCAGTCTGTTGGCCCTAGCCTGCTTTTCTCGACCCCCGGCTCGTGTAATCGTGCGCGCCCATGGACCCGAAGACCCATCTGCAGGCCGATCCCGGCTTGTGCGGCACGTTGCTCGCCCTCGGCGAAGGCTCGGCGCGCGTGGCCTTGGACACCACGGGCTCCATGGCCGTCGATGCGCAGGGTCTGGTTCACGGCGGCTTCGTCTTCGGCCTCGCCGACTATGCGGCCATGCTGGCTGTGAACGATGCGAACGTGGTTCTAGGCGCGGCCGAAACCCGGTTCCTCAAGCCGGTTCGCGTCGGCGATCGAATGATCGCGAGCGCGCAGACTCTCGATGCGAAGGGCCGCAAGCGCGAGGTGCGCGTGGAAGCTGCGGTGAATTCCGAGAAGATCTTTGAAGGCACGTTTACCTGTTTCGTGCTCGAGCGGCATGTGCTCGAGGGAGTTGGGAGCAAGTGATGGCAAACGACGGCGGCGCGATCATCGGGCGGGTCCTCGCATCTCGGGGCGTAAAGCAGTTGTTCACCCTGTGTGGTGGGCATATTTCACCCATTCTCGTTGGCGCGGAGGCCAATGGTATCCAAGTGATCGATGTGCGCGACGAGGTCAGTGCCGTCTTTGCGGCCGACGCAGTCGCGCGCATGACGGGCGTTCCCGGCGTCGCAGCGGTGACCGCCGGCCCGGGCGTGACCAACACGATCACCGCCGTGAAAAACGCACAACTGGCGCAGTCTCCAGTTCTGATCTTCGGCGGCGCGGCCGCGACCCTGCTCAAGGGGCGCGGCGCGCTTCAAGACATCGACCAAATTTCGCTGATGGAGCCGATCACCAAGTGGGCCGTGTCGATCAAAAAGGTCCACAGCATCGGACCCACGGTCGAAAAGGCCTTGGATTTAGCGCAGGACGGCGTTCCGGGTCCCGTCTTCATCGAGGTTCCGATCGACGTTCTTTACCCCGAAGAGATGGTTCGGGAGATGTTCATGAGCGAGAGTGGGGTCAAGGATGCCAAGAATCTCGGCTCCAAGGCGCTCGAGCTCTACATGCGCGGCCACTTGTACCGTCAGTTTCACCAACCGCATGTGAGCATGATCCCTCCCGTGCGAGATTCTCTCCCTCCGAAGCCGAACAACAAGAGCCCGCACGTCGACAAAGTCGCGTCGCTTCTACGCAAGGCCGAGCGGCCCGCCCTCGTGATTGGAAGTCAGGCCCTCGTCAACTGCCGCGATCCCAATCCGATTGCGGACGCGGTCAACGCCCTGGGCGTCCCGACCTGGCTCGGAGGCATGGCGCGCGGCCTCCTTGGCCGGCACAGCGACATTCAACTCCGGCACAAGCGAACCGCCGCGCTCAAAGAAGCCGATTTGGTGATCGTCGCAGGCTTTCCGTTCGATTTCCGGATGGGCTACGGACGAAGCATTTCGAGTCGGGCGACCTTGGTCGCGGCGAACCTCAGCTCGAGCGAGATGCGCAAAAACCGGCGTCCCGAGATTTCCGTGCACATGCATGCCGGTGAATTCCTCCGAGAGCTTGCGAATGCGGTGGGCGGAGGCCTCGGCCCCTGGACCGATTGGTTCGATACAGTTCGGGCCCGCGAGGTCGCGCGCGACGAAGAGATCAGCCAACAAGCGAAGGCGCCCACGGAGCTCGTCAACCCGCTACACCTTTTTCAGCGCATCGAAGAAAAGATGGCGGACGACGCGGTGCTCGTCGTCGACGGCGGCGATTTCGTCGCGACCGCGTCCTACATTCTGCGCCCGCGCAAGCCTTTGTCCTGGCTCGACCCCGGCGTCTTTGGAACCCTCGGCGTGGGTGGTGGCTTTGCGATCGGGGCTTCCTTAGTTCGCCCCGGTAAGGAGGTCTGGCTGATCTACGGCGACGGCTCCAGCGCCTACAGTCTCGCGGAGATGGATACCTGCACGCGTCACGGGCTCGCCCCGATCGCGGTCATCGGAACCGACGGTTCCTGGGCTCAGATCGCCCGCGAGCAAGTTCCCATGCTCGGCACCGACATCGGGACGGTGCTCAACCGAACGCCTTACCATGAAGTCGGTCAAGGCTACGGCGCGGTCGGGCTTCTCTTGGATGACCCGGCGCGGGTCGACGAGACGCTGGACGAAGCCAAGGCGCTCGCCGCCGCGGGAAAGCCGGTGGTGATCAACGTACACATCGCGGCCACCGATTTTCGCAAGGGTTCCATCTCGGTATAGCCACGATGGCCAATTGGCACCAGCGTCGAACGGCCCACCGGCGGCTACGGGATCAGGTCGCCCTCTGGTACCACCCGCAGTACAAAGTCGACGTCCTCGTCGAGACCGCGCGTGTTCCCGGCATCGAGGTTGCACGCGGCGAGAAGATCCTCGGCTCACTCGGCGCCCAAGGCCTCATCCGGCCCAAGCAGGTTCGTCCAGCGCCCCTGGTCGCGCTGTCCGAGCTCGCAGGGGCTCACAGCGACGCGTACCTCGAACGAACCGCGCGCCCAGAATACCTTGGGCGAATCTTTGGGCTCGAGGCCCATGACATCGACGTGGATCCGGTCCTCATCGCGCAGCGGCGCCAAGTTGGGGCTACTGTCGAAGCGGCCCGCTGGGCGATTCAGCGCAAAGACCGGGTGGCCTTCAACCTCGGCGGTGGTTTTCACCACGCCGAGCCGGAGTCTGGATCTGGCTTCTGTGTCTACAACGACATTGCAGTCGCGATCGCTTCCCTTCGCGCCAACGGTTTCGACGACCCAATCGCGATCGTCGACCTGGACTACCACCAAGGCAACGGGAACATCGTCACGTATGAAAACGACGAGACGGTCTTCACCTACTCGATTCACGGCTCGGTTTGGAGCCACGTTGAGGCAACCGCGGACCAGCAATTTCTTCTCCCGTCCAATGTCGATGACGAGACCTACCTCAAAGAGCTCCGCGAATCGCTCCCTGCATCGTTCGAACGGATCAAACCGGGCCTGATCTTCTACGTCGCCGGGACCGACGTCCTTCGGGGCGACCAGCTTGGTGAGTTCATGCTCACGCGGCAGGGAGTGCTCGAACGCGATTGCTTCGTGATCGAGCTCGCGCGCAAGCACGAATGCCCAGCCGTCGTCACCCTCGGTGGCGGCTACAGCGAGGACGCCTGGCCGGCTTCGACGGACTTCATTCGCTGGCTCTTGATCGACGAGGCGAGGGTCAGCGAAGAACCGCCCCAAAGCATCTACGAGCAATACGCACAAATCGCTCAGGAGCTCGACCCGTACGACCTACAGCGTTCGAGCGGCGAGTGGCAGCTCACCGAAGCCGACCTGATGGGAGACCTGTCCGGTCCTCGGTACAAGTCGACACGCCTTCTCGACTACTACTCCCGGCATGGCATCGAGTTCGCGCTCGAGAAGTACGGGCTGGCTGACCAGGTCCGAAAGCTCGGGTTCACCGACCTGGAGCTGAAGGTCGACCCGACCGATCCCGAGCGGCAGCACCTGACGCTGCACGCACGCAAAGGTGGCGAGCAGCACCTGCTCGTCGATCAGGTGTTGCGCCGCGTCGCCCGTCCCGCCCCGGAGGGTCTCGAGCCGCCCGGCGAGCTCCGCTTGCTCTACATCGAGTGGATGATGCTCCAAAACCCCACCGTCAGCTTCTCGCTGCGCCAGCCGCAATGGCCGGGTCAGGACCATCCGGGCCTTGGCATCGGCGAGGAAGCGATGCACATGCTCTTCCAAGGTGCGCAGCGCCTCGAGCTCGACGGTCTGGCGCACCATCCGTCGCGCTACCACATCGCCTTCATCGGTGGGGGTCAGTCCTTCTTTCTCGATCCGGAGATCCAGGGACGATTCGAAGCGATCCGCGACGTGCTCGCGCCGATGGATCTCTCCGAAGCCGCCTGGAAGATGGAGCGCGGAGAGGTCTGCTGGTCCGACGGCGAGCGGGTCGAATGGATCCCCGAGGACATGGTCATCCCGGCAAGCGAACGCTTCTTCGCCTATCTAGGCTCGGTCCACTACCAGCAACCGCGCGCCGAAGCCCTCGAGCGCGCCAGGGAACGCGGCATCGTCCTCGAGCCTACTCTTCGCAAGACGTAGCGGCCGGCGAGTATCCCCGCGAGACGGCGGCCGTCAAACGGTATGACTCGAATGAGCATTAAAACAGCACGGCGCCCCGCAAAGCGAGGCGCCGTGGTTAGAGGGTTCGTAAGCCGAGTTTTGTAGACCGCGCTCGTCGCCGAGACGCGGGTCGTGATCATTCTTCTGGGACCGATGTCGCCATCGGCCTCGAGCGACGCTACCCGGAGACTCGGGCGGACCGCCCTCGACGCCTCCCTATTTCG
>JBARTN010000054.1:0-2434 GCA_049645265.1 Polyangiales bacterium | reverse complement strand
TCTCGCAAGAGAAATGTATCTGGTCATATCCGAGTAGTACCTATGCAGACTCAGCTCGCTGAGCTCTGCACGATTCCGATTCAGTTTTCAGCGTTCGATCGGACGAGCGATGTCCGCGTTTTTCGTTGAGGGGCGGTTGGCCCGCATCGGCCGCGGAGTCTGCCACGCGTCTTCATGTTCGTTCATAAAAAGCCGGCGCACGACGATGTGCCTATGGCGAGCTACGCGGCGTGCTCCGCGGTCTGCTTTGAACTCGACAAGCGCGGAGCTCGTTTCGCTGCGCGCAGGGGTAGGAGCTCGATGATCGGCCCGTGCCTGAGGGTGTGTAGGATCCCCTTGTAGAGGCCGAGCGACTCGTACACAGTCGGCGTCATCATGGCGGTTCGGGCTTGACCCGTCAGCGAGAACGGAAATCCGTTGTGGACGAGCGCGGCGGATAGCTTCAGATCGGGATTGGCCCATGCCCCTGCGCCGCCGATCCCGTAGTGACCAAACGCTCTTGGAACATCCATCAGTAGCGCATCGGCGCGGTGGTAGCCGAGGCGCCAGTGAAGCGGATAGAGGACCACCTTGTCGAGGCGCTTCATTTGAACCTGAGCCGCTTGCTCGATGATGTCCCTCGAAACTAGACGCGTCCCGTCTAGTTCTCCTCCTAGCGACAGAGCGGAATACATCTTTGCAAGCGAACGGGCGGTGAAGACCCCGTTCATCGCCGGAATGGATGCCTTCCAAAAAGACGGCTGAGCGACGAGCTCGGCCATGTTCTTTGGAGTGAGCCCTCGATCGACCACGCTCCGAAGCGGCCCATTCGGCATCCATCGGGGAGCGCGGTACGCGTCGGGCAGCGGTGCGGCGCCGTGACGGCGAATGGCAGGAACACCCACGAGGTCTGCGACGCGGTCGAGCTCGGCATCCGCATTTCCAATGAGCATGCCATCGAGCGCGAGCGGCTCGACGATTCGTTTCTGCACGAAGTCGGTGAAGCTCATGCCGGATACCCGGTGGACGAGCTCGCCAACGAGCCAGCCGAAGGTCATCGCATGGTAGCCGTTTGCCGTTCCCGGATGAAAATCGGGCTCGGTGATTTCGATGCGGGAAACCACCTTGTCCCAGTCGAGGATGTCGGTGAGGTCGTCGACGAGCGGCGCGGTCTTGTGAAGACCTGCCTGGTGCGCGAGCACCTGGCGAACGGTGATGACCTCCTTGCCCTTCTGCGCGAACTCGGGCCAGTAACGGGCCACCGGGGCGTCGTAGTCCAAGAGACCGTCGGTCGCGAGGATGTGGATCGCAGTCGCGGCCACCCCTTTGCTTGCGGAGAAGCAAAGGGACATCGTGTCGCGCTCCCACGGGGTGCCGTCGTGTCGAGCCTGCCCGGCCCAGACGTCGACGACGCACTTCCCCTCGAGGTAGACCGACGCGGACGCGCCCCCTCCGTAGCGCGCGACCTGCTTTCGCAGCACGCTGACGACCGGCTCGAAGCGCAGGTCGTAGTCACCGTGAATTTCGATGTCTTTGCTATGCATGTCTCGACTCAAGAAATCAGTCATCGGGTCTCCTGACAAGAAAGCGGCGCAACGCGAAAACGTGTGTGATCGCGATTGCGCCAACACTAAAGTTGAGGTTGGACTTGCGTGCCGTAAAGCGTCGAAGAGAACAAACTCTCAAGTGCTGGAGTTCTCTCGGAGATCAGCTTGTCGATCGGTAAAGCTAAAACGAGATCCCGCGCATCGACCACGCAAAAGAAACAATCGGTAAACTAGGACCGCGACTCACTCGCACATGACCATACGCAGCTCGTTGACGCCGCGGTGGCGACACTCCTTCACGGCCGAGCACGTTCTAGGCGCGGCCCTCGAGTCGCGCGATCACCTCGTCGGTGAGTCGTGGAATGACGTCGAGCGCGCCCATGTTTTCGTGCACCTGCTCGACCCGGCTTGCGCCGGTGATGACCGACGAGACCCTGGGGTTTTTGGCGCACCAGGCGATCGCGAGCTGCGCCGGTGTACACCCGAGATCTTCGGCGACCTCGAGCACGCGGCGGATCTTGCCTTCGTTCGCAGGAGTGACGATGTACTCCCGAAGCCATTCGTAACCCGGCAAGGCGGCGCGGCTCTCTTCGGGAACGCCGTCGAGGTATTTTCCGGTGAGGGCGCCCGATGCGAGTGGGCTCCAGATCGTCGTTCCCATCCCGTGCTTCTCGTAGAGCGGTGCGTATTCCTTTTCGACGCGATCGCGCCAAAGGAGATTGTACTGAGGTTGCTCCATCACCGGCTTGCGCAGGCCGTAGCGCTCCGCGATCTCGTAGGTTTCCTCGATCGCTTCGGCGGGCCACTCCGAGGTGCCCCAGTAGTGCGCCTTGCCCGAAGCGATGATGTCGCTCATCGCCCAGACGGTTTCTTCGACCGGCGTGTCCGGGTCGGGCCGGTGACAAAAC
>JBARTN010000053.1:0-3786 GCA_049645265.1 Polyangiales bacterium | reverse complement strand
CGTCCCGGCGAGCATTCCGCGAGCGAGCGGCGACCAGGGGATGACCCCGATCCCCTCGTCCTCGCAGAGCGGCATCATCTCGCGCTCCTCTTCTCGATAGACGAGATTGTAGTGGTTTTGCATCGTGGCGAAGCGCGCCCAGCCGTTGCGCTCGGACATCGAGAGCAGTCGCTGAAACTGCCAGGCGTACATCGAGCTCGCACCGATGTAACGAACCTTGCCCTGGGTGACGAGCTGGTCGAGTGCGGCTAGCATTTCTTCCATCGGCGTGTCGGGATCCAAGCGGTGGATTTGGTAGAGGTCGATGGTTTCGACGCCTAGCCGGCGGAGGCTGTCCTCGCAAGCTTGCTGGATGTGCTTGCGTGAAAGCCCGCCCATGTTGGGGCGCTCGTTCATTGGAAAAAAGACCTTCGTCCCAATGACGATTTCATCGACGTTGCCATACTCGCGAAGCCACTTCCCGGTCACTTCCTCGCTCACGCCCAGCGAATACATGTCGGCGGTGTCGAAGAAGTTGATGCCGGCTTCGATCGCGCGCTTGAAGAACGGCGCCGACGCCTTCGAATCATGGACCCAAGGCCGCCATTCCGGTGTCCCGTAGCTCATGCAGCCAAGACAAATCCGCGAAACGGTCACACCCGTTCGACCAAGATGCGTATACTTCATCCGGCTGATACTACATCATCCGAACCAGCCGGCGCATCGGCCTGGTCAGCTCTTTCCGTAGACCGGAACGAGAGCACCCCGTATGACCGAATTCTGGGGCGAGGCGAGGAAGGCGACGGTTTCCGCGATCTCGTCGGGTTTGGGCCAGGCGCTGTAGTCGGCGTCGGGCATCGCGGCGCGGTTCGCCCGGGTGTCGATGATGCTCGGAACGATGGCGTTGACCCAGATCGAAGAAGCCGAGAGCTCCTCCGCTAGCGAAAGCGTCAGCGCTGCAACGGCGGCCTTCGAAGCCGAATAGGCAGTCATTTGCCCAGTGGGAATCAGGACCGGCCGCGCCGCAACGTTGACGATGCGCCCCTCACGCCCTTCCATCACCTTCACCGCTTCGCGGCACGAAAGGAAGCAGGTCGTCGCATTCATCCGCATCAAGTGATCCCAAACGTCGAGGCCTGTGGAGCCGATCGGCCCCATCGCAAACCCACCTGCGATGTGGATGCTCGCGTAGAGAGAGCTCGTTTCGGCGAAGAGTCGCGCTACGTCCGCCTCGACGCTCAGATCCAAGCCCTCGTGGAGCTTTACTGAGGCGTCCGCGCGATACGCGAAGCCTTCGAGCTCATCTGCATCGAAGACAGGAACGTGAACGGTGGCGCCAGCCGAAACGAGACGCCCGACGACGGCGCTGCCAAGCGCACCCGTACCGCCCGTGACGACCGCTTCGCGGCCTGAGAAATCCAGCATGGCCTGGAGCTTAGTCATCACAAGCTCAGCCAGAGCCCATCCTCCGCCATCGGTAGCTCCACCTGTTCAGCCCGCGAGAGCATGTCCTCGCTCATGTGGGTGATGATGATCTTCTTGCAACTGAGGCGAGAGCGGTTCTTCATGATCGTGCGGTAGTTGTTGTGTAACGCGACTTCTTTGTCGAATACGTACGACTCGCAGACGAATAAGTCTGCGTCAGCAGAAGCTTCGATCAGGGTGTCGGTCCACTGGCTGTCACCCGAGTAGACGAACACCTTCTGCTCGACTTCGACGCGCAAGCTGTACGAGGGCGCCCCGCTGAAATGAGCGGCGGGGAACGCCGTGACCTCGATCCCATCGACTGGGGTTGGTGTTCGAACCTCGAGCTCGATGAAACGCACTTCGAAGTGGGGCTCGACTTTGGACGAACCAGCGAAAAGGACCTCCATGGCCTCTTTTAGTCGTTTTTCGAATCCGGGCGGCCCCACGAGCGTGAGCGGCGCACTTCGCTTGGACACCAATTGTGCGTCGAGCAGGAAGAACGGCAGGCCGCCGAAATGATCGCCGTGCAGATGGGTGATCAGGATTTTGCTCACCTCTCGCGGTTCGAGCCGCCGTTGCCGCATCGCGATCAACGAGGACGCCCCGCAATCGACGAGAAAGAAATCGTCGAGCGTGCGTATCGCGATGCAGGTCTGAAAACGGCCGCCGCTACCAAAAGCATCCCCGCTGCCGATGAATCCTACTTCCACCTGTGCCATGTCCCGCTCCGGGTGAGGGTCATCCGTCAAGCACGGCCGCGCAAGGCCGCTGTCAGGGCGTCCGCGACCCAGCTGCGCATCTGTTCCAGCCCCGAAGATTCCTGGCTCATCGCTTTCGTACATGAAACTGAGGGGCCGGAGCAGTCGAGCGAGGCGATATTTCGCGATCAAAGCAGCCCACTTTGGGTTCGAGAAGGTGTATCCTTTCGGGCCCGTCCGACTAAGGAGTGACCAATGGCCGAACTTCAACTCGTACTCGACGACGCCTACCGCTGGGAAGGTTCCACACCGGACCGGCTATGGATGACCCAGCCCATCGGCAACGGAGAAGTCCAAACATACACCTGGGCCGAGGCGATGGATCAGGTGAGACGGATGGCGGCGCACCTAAAGTCGCTCAACCTCCCGACCGGGAGCCACATCGGGCTCATCTCGAAGAACTGTGCGCACTTCATCTTTGCGGACTTGGCGATTTGGATGGCCGGCCACGTGAGCGTTGCGCTCTATCCCACGCTCAACGCGGACACGATTCAGTACATTCTCGAGCACAGCGAGTCGAAGCTTCTGTTCGTGGGCAAGCTCGATGGCTGGGAGGAGATCAAGAAAGGCATCCCGGCCGACATGCCCTGCATCTCGTTTCCGCTCGCCCCCCCGAACGATTACGAGACCTGGGATTCGATCACCGCTCGGACCGAACCGCTGCAGGGAAACCCCTCGCGCAGGCCGGATGAGCCCGCGATCATCGTCTACACCTCCGGAAGCACGGGGCGGCCCAAGGGCGTGGTGCACAGCTTCGGTGCAATCGCGGCATCGGTGAAGGGAGCCGATGAGATCTTTCACTCGACCCCGAAGGACCGAATGTTGTCCTATCTTCCGCTCGCACACGTCTTCGAGCGATTTTGCGTGGAGACGCAGGGACTGCATACCGGAATGCAGCTCTTCTTCGCGGAGTCGCTGGAAACCTTCGTGGCCGACCTCAATCGCGCACAGCCGACGATCTTCGTTTCGGTGCCGCGGTTGTGGTTGAAATTCCAGCTCGGGATATTTCACAAGCTACCGCCGGAGAAGCTCTCACGGTTACTTCGTATTCCTCTACTCAATCGGGTGATCAAAAAGAAGGTCCTGACCGGGCTTGGCCTGCAACACGTACGGATCGCGGCCAGTGGCTCGGCGCCGATTCCACCGGATCTGATCCAATGGTACCGCGATCTCGGCCTCGAGCTTCTCGAAGGCTACGGCATGAGCGAGGATTTCGCGTACTCCCACGCAACCTACCCCGGCCGCGGCCGCGTCGGCTACGTCGGCAGCCCGATGCCCGGTGTGGACGTGAAGATCAGCGACGAAGGCGAGATTCTGATCAAGTCACCCGGCAACATGATGGCCTACTACAAGGAGCCCGCGATGACGGCTGAGTGCTACACCAGTGACGGCTACTTCCGTACCGGCGACCGCGGCGAGCGTGATGAAGAAGGCCGACTCAAGATCACGGGCCGTGTGAAGGAGCTCTTCAAGACGAGCAAGGGCAAGTACGTCGCCCCCGTCCCGATCGAGAACATCATCAACAACAACGTCCACGTCGAGATGTGCTGCGTCACCGGGTCCGGTCAGCCCCAGCCGTTTG
>JBARTN010000052.1:0-16179 GCA_049645265.1 Polyangiales bacterium | reverse complement strand
ACGCCAGCGAAGCGAAACCCCTTCACCCGTCCGCTCATGGCGTGCCTCTTACCAGAAGCTGCTTACTGCGGCGAGGCTGCAGCCTGGTCTTCGCGGTAATGACAGTTCTTGTACTTCTTGCCGCTGCCGCAATAGCAGGGATCGTTCCGACCGAGCTTGGGGCGGTCGCGCTTGACGGTCGCTGCCTGTGCGGGGCCCTGCGGAGCAGCCGGAGCTTCAGCACCGGGGACACCTGCACGCCTGCCCCTCCTCGCCGCCGCACGGCGCGCCTGCCTGCTGGGGCCGGACTGCGGCGCTCCTCCTCCGCCCTGCTCCCCACCGGCCTGATGGCTCGTGCGAATCTGACGCTGACGCTTTTCGGTCGCTTGGCGGCGTTGCTCCTCGAGCTGCCTCAGCTCCTCTTCGCCCGCGCGCTCGACGGTGAACATCCCGAGGGTGACCGACGACTTCACGCTCTGCACCATCTGGAGGTACATGTCGAAGCCCTCGCGCTGGTATTCCTTCTTTGGGTCGCGCTGCCCGTAGCCGCGTAGGCCGATGCCGTCACGCAGGTGGTCCATCCCCTGGAGGTGGTCCATCCACTGCTTGTCGATTTCCTGCAAGTACAAGTCGCGGAACAAGCGAAGGAAGTTTTCGGTGCCGAACTCTTGCTCCTTTCGGTCGAGGACGGCTGACGCGTCGGAGTAGAGCTTTCGGAGGAGATCGTCGCGGTCGCTGATCTCGTGAATGCCCGTCGCACTGATCGCGAACTGGTCTTTGAAGGCGCGCTCGACGCCGTCGAGGTCCCAGTCCTCGTAGTGCTTGCCGGGCGGGCATGCGTGGTCGACCATCGTGGCGACGATCTCGTCGACCAAATCGAGTAGGCGTTCCTTCTGCTCGCTCAGGGACATGCCGACTGCCTGCTCGACGCACTTGTAGGCGCCCTCGGGATCCTTTCGGAAGTCCTCGAGCGGCACCACGCAACCGAACCAAAGATAGATGTCCTTCTCGAGGTACTCGACCCGCACATCGGTGAGCGAGGCGAGATCGGACTCGTTCGCCCGCTTGCGGTGCCCGGGCAGCTCAGCTTCGGTGAGGCCCGCATCCGGCAGCGGATACGAATGGAACTTCACGATGTTCTCGATCACCTTGGTGACCCGGGACAGGAGCGCCGTGTCGATCTGGTCGACCAGCGGCTCCGGCTCCACACCGGCCTTTCGTTGCTCGTCGGAAGGAACGGTTCGGTACTCGCCGCGCAAGACCTGCTTTCGCAGCGCGTACATGCTCTTGCGCTGCTGGTTCATCACATCGTCGTATTCGAGCAGGTTCTTTCGAACGTCGAAGTTGCGTTCCTCGACCTTCTTTTGAGCGTTCTCGACGGCGCGGGTCACCCAGCGATGCTCGATCGGAATGTCTTCTTCCATCCCGAGCCGGTCCATCATGGACTGCACTCGCTCGCCCGCGAAGATCCGCATTAGGTCGTCTTCGAGTGAGAGGAAGAACCGAGAGCCACCCGCGTCACCCTGGCGACCGGAGCGGCCTCGGAGCTGGTTGTCGATGCGTCGCGATTCGTGGCGCTCTGTGCCGATGATTCGCAGGCCACCGGCCTCTTTGACGGCCTTCGCGTCTTGCTTGCACTTGGTGATGAAGTCTTCGGTGGTCTTGGCGATCGTGGCGTCCCGACGCTCGGGGTCGGCGAGCAGGTCTTGCGGTGCGTTCTCGAGCACCTCGATCCGGGCGAGCATCTCAGGATTGCCGCCGAGCACGATGTCGGTGCCTCGACCGGCCATGTTGGTGGCGACGGTGACCGCGCCGGAGGTGCCAGCCTGAGCGACGATATAGGCTTCACGCTCGTGCTGCTTGGCATTGAGGACGTTGTGCGGAACAGCACGACGGTTGAGGAAGTGCGCAACAGCATCCGACTTCTCGACGCTCGTGGTGCCGACCAGCACGGGCTGTCCACGCTTGTGCGACGCTTCGATCTCCTCGCAGAGCGCGCGAAACTTCTCGCGCTCGGTCTTGTAGATCAGATCCTCTTCGTCGATACGCACGATCGGTTCGTTGGTCGGGATGACGACCACGTCGAGCTTGTAGATGTTGTGGAACTCGGTGGCTTCGGTGTCCGCGGTTCCGGTCATGCCGGACAGCTTTTTGTAGAGACGGAAGAGGTTCTGGAACGAGATCGTGGCCAGCGTCAGGTTCTCGCTCTCGATGAGGACCCGCTCTTTGGCTTCGACCGCCTGGTGGAGGCCATCCGACCATCGGCGCCCAGGGAGCACACGGCCGGTGAACTCGTCGATGATCATGACCTTGCCGTCTTCGCTGACCATGTAGTGCTGGTCCCGGTGATAGAGGGCATGGGCCCGCAAACATTGCTGCAAGATGTGGAGGGTCTCGAGGTTGGCCGGGTCGTAGAGGTTCCCGTCACCGCCGAGCAGCCCGCGCCCGCCCAGCAGCTCCTGGGCGCGCTCCATGCCGTCTTCGGTGAGCGTCACGCTGTGGTTCTTCTCATCGAGGTCGAAGTGCTCCTCTTGACGAAAACGAGGGATGACCTCGTTGATCAACTCGTACTTGTCACTGGCGGTCTCGCCCGGGCCACTGATGATCAAGGGCGTGCGGGCCTCGTCGATCAGAATCGAGTCGACCTCGTCGACGATGGCGTAGTTCAGATCACGTTGGACGTAATCGTAGATGCTGAACTTCATGTTATCGCGCATGTAGTCGAAGCCGAACTCGTTGTTCTGGCCGTATGTGATGTCGCAATTGTACGCGCGCTTCTTGACGGGATTGCTCTGCCCCGGGACGACGACGCCGGTGCTCAGGCCGAGGAATCCGTAGAGCTTGCCCATCCACTCGGCGTCACGACTTGCGAGGTAGTCGTTGACGGTCACGACGTGAACGCCCTTGCCTTCGAGCCCGTTCAGGTAGCAGGCAAGCGTGGCGACGAGCGTCTTACCTTCGCCCGTTTTCATCTCGGCGATCTTGCCCTGGTGTAGGACGATGCCACCCACGAGCTGAACGTCGTAGTGGCGCATCCCCAGGACGCGCTTGCCCGCCTCGCGCGCGACCGCGTAGGCAGGCACGAGCAAGTCATCGAGAGAGGCGCCGTTGTCGAGCTGCTGCCTGAACTCGGCGGTTTTCCCGCGCAGCTGGGCATCTGACAGCTTCGTCATCTCGTCTTCGAGCGCCGAGATCGCGGCAACCATGGGCTGCGTGCGCTTCACCTCGCGCTCGTGCTTGGTGCCAAGCACCTTCTTCAGGACCGAATTGAACACGGCTGCAATCTAGGTCGGCCGGGCGAGCAGCGCAAACGACAGTCAAAACCAACGCTTAGAGAGCGCGAGCACCGCCATCAGCACGAAGACCAGGAGCACGAAGGCCCAAAGACCGCGGCCCGAGGAAGGCGTATACGGTGCCTGCGAGCCCCCGTCGCCGAGTGCATCGAGGAGCTGGCGCGCGCGCGCTTGTGCAAGGAGCTCGACCCGCAGCAAAACCGCAGCGACGATTAGACCGATCAAGAAGATCACCGCGGCCGCCTGCCAGCGCCGACGCTCTTGCTGGAGCTCGAGGGTTTGGTCGACGCCCAGCCGGGAACTCATCCCAGACCCAACCGCTACGACGTCGAAGCTCGGCACCGCGAACAAGGCGCCGATCGCGTCCTCGACGGACGCTTCGGGAAGGGCCCCATCGAGGATCGCGAGGGCAAGTGGATCGAGCCCTCGCTGATCGGCATCCGCCAGGACGGCGGTGGCCGCGACGTGTGCCCGGTTGGGGCCGGCCTGGTCGGCGACCACGACGTTCGAGACGGCAGCGGTGTTGTCCGAAAAGAGATCGGCGCGAATCTGCAGCCGCCAAACGCCCGGACCTGGGGCGGCGAAGTGCGGGTCATTGGGGCTGAGCGAGAGCGCCTGGACCCACCGGCGGCCACGAAAGACGTCGACGAGAACGGCGCGCGGCTCTCCGAGCTGCTGCCAGTCCAGTTGGAACCTTCCTCCTTTCGCCGACGCTCGAGCGACGATGCCGCCTGGCACCAGGGGGAGCCGAACTTCACGTGCGGCAAGCAAGCCGCCGTCCGCGTCGAGCGCTTCGACGTCGATGCGGCCCTCGCTGCCTGACACGACGATCGGAAAACGCGCGAATCCGTTGGAAGGCCGGATGGCGCTTGGGTCTACCTGCACACCCGCGAGCGATCGAAGCCGCACGCGGACGTCTTGCTCGCCGACCCAGACCGAGAGCACGCAGCGAAGCTCCGGGACGCAGGCGCCCTCCTCTACGCGAGGGTCGAGCACCTCGACGGCGCGCCTCGAATCCGAAATCCGGATCGGTCCGAGCTCGTAGGCCTGAAACGCGGTGACCGTGCGCCCACTCGGCAGGCGCGATTCGATCGATTCGCGCACGTAGAGCGTCCGCTCCACGGAAACCTCTCGCCCGTCGATCTTGGCGATCGCTAGCAGTGACAGCGTTTCGTTCAGCCCGCTCGGGACGGTAAGCTGCCCCTCCCTGCCATGCACCAACGACTCGCCGAGCTCCGTGCTGGCGAGCGGCATCCCTGCTGCATTCCGAAGCTCGACGACGACCGGCGGAGAGGCAACGACCGTGTACCCTTCGTCGTCTTCGTCGAGTTGCCATGCGCGGAGACCAATCGTCGTGCCGGGGCGTGCGACCACCGGTGCGCTGAAGCGAAGATCAGGAATCGGCGACGGTGCACCGGCGATCCAGAGCACCGCGAGGATGAGCGCGACGAGCAAGGGCGACAGTCGAATCGCCCATGAGAATCGGTTGATTTGTTGGTCCTTCTTCGTCATGGGGATGGACAAACTCGGGATGTTACCTTAGGACAGCTAGAGGTATAGAGCAGGAATGGGAGCGACCGCCGAACACGATGTCGAGCAACTCCGTGCTCGCCTAAACGACTACATGAACAAGCATGGTCTTCGTTCAACGGAGCAGCGGCGCCTGGTGACCGAGATGTTTTTCGCCAGCTCCGACCACCTCTCGATCGAAGATTTGCTCGAGAAGGTGCGCCTCGAGGAGCCGAAAATCGGCTACGCGACGGTGTATCGCACGCTCAAGCTCCTGAAGGACTGTGGGCTCGCCTTTGAGCGTCACTTCGGCGACGGGGTGTCCCGCTACGAGGTCGCCTGGGCGGACGAGCATCACGACCACATGATCTGCCTCGAGTGCGAGAAGATCGTCGAGTTCGAAGACGAGGCCATCGAAGACCTCCAACACAAGGTCGCCTCGAGGCTTGGCTTCAAGCTCGTTCGGCACAAGCTCGAGCTCTACGGCGTCTGCGCCGACTGCCAGGCCAAGAGCTAGGCCTGGCAACGGGTTGGGCACGCGGGGTCAGACGGTCGCGAACGCCTCGTCGGGGATTTCGACGGGGAGCGTATCGATGGCGCTGAGTCGCTTCACTCGGCTCGGCAAGGTGGTGAGGACGTTGTTCGCGAAGTACTGCGCCGCGAACTTCTTGCCTGGATAGAACGAGTGGTCCGGATGCGTCTCCGAAATCGCGGGCAGCTTCTTCACCGCGATGGAAGCCTGGTCCAGAAGCAGCCAACCGACCGCGAGCTCGCTCATGATCACGAGGAAATCCTCGGCCGCGAGGGGGATGTGCTCGAGCTTGCCGCCCTTGGACCAGCCGATGAACTGCATGACCGATGCGGCGACCGCTTCGTGCGCGTTCTGGAGGTGACCAATGCCCTCTTTGAGCTCGGGCGTGTCGTTGTTCTCGGTGATGAACTTTTGGATATCCTTCAGGTAGCCGTGGCCGCCGTAGACCTGAATGGCTCGGCTCGACACCTCGAAGGCCGCATCGGTGCCGTAGGCTTTCACCTGCGGCGTCAGAAGATCGACCTGACCCTTGTGGTAGGCCTCGGACTCGTCATCTTTGCCCTGCGCAGCGCGCAAGCGGTCGCCATGGTTGGAGAGCTTCATCACGAGTGCACGCACACCTTCGACGCGGGCCTTCATGCCCAGGAGGTCGCGGCGGATGCTTGGATGCTCGAGGATCGGAACACGTGGGGCGTTGGCATCTTTGAATTGCTTGACGCTCGCACCTTGTTTGCGCTCGCGCGCGTATTCGAGCGCGCTGAGGTACGCCGCCGAGGCCACCGAGAGACCTTGGATGCCGACACCGATACGGGCCGCGTTCATCATGTGAAACATTTGGCGAATGCCCTGGTGCTCGATCGAAGGCACCGAGACGTCGTTGCCGTCTCCGAGTGAGCCGTCCTCGTTGATTCGGACCCGAGGCACGATGAAGAGCGAAAGACCCTTGGTGCCGGCCTCCGCGCCTTCGATGCGCGCGAGAACCAAGTGGATGACGTTCTCGCCGAGATCGTTGTCGCCGCCGCTGATGAAGATCTTGGTGCCCTCGACGTTGTAGGTGCCGTCGTCGTTTCGGGTGGCGCCACTGGACGCGGAACCGACGTCGGAACCGGCATGCGGCTCGGTGAGACACATGGTCCCCGTCCATTCGCCGCTCAGCATCTTTGGGACGTATTTCTTCTTCTGCTCCTCCGTGCCGAACTCCAAGATGAGCTCCGCGGCGGTCAGAGTGAGGCCGGTGTACATGGTGAACGCCGTGTTCGCACCGCAGAGCATCTCCTCGACGAACGAGCCCACCATGCTTGGCGCGTCTTGGCCACCCCAGCGCGAAGGAGCCGCGACCGTCCCGCACGATAGCGATTCATTGCGTGTGCCACGTCTGCCTCCAACTCTGAGTAGGTCACCTCGCCTTTTCGTCAAGGAGGCCATAGCCCTATCCGAGGGTGCGATCCCTCACGAACTCGCCAATTCGAGCGATCGCGCGCCCGCCCTCCCCAAGCTGGGGACGAAGTCCACAGTAGCGAAACGCTGGGCCATCGAAGGGATGCCCAGCCGGGTGACCAAATCGTAGTGACTGTTGAATTGCACGGAGCTGCTGCGGCGATCCAGGTCGAACCAGCCCGAGATGCGAGGCGGCAGCGGCGCTGATCTAGGTCTCGAACGGGAACGCAAAAGGAACCAGATCGGGTTCGGGAACGTTGGCGCCGACGCTGTCTACCTCGTAAGCCTCCGCTCATGCTCCTCGAGCGCTACCTGGAATCCCTGGCCTCCCAAGCCATCGCGAAGGCGCTCGACCTCGATGGGCCCCGGCCCGCGCTCATTCGGCCCACGCAGGATCCCAAGTTCGGCGACTTTCAGATCAATGGCGCGATGCCGCTTGCAAAAGAGCTGAAGAAACCGCCTCGCGAGCTGGCTCAACCGATCGCCGAGGCCTTGGCGGGCATCGATGCGATCGAGAAAGCGGAAGTCGCCGGGCCCGGCTTCGTCAACATCCACCTCGCGCCCGCGTGGATCGGCTCGAAGCTCACCGACGCGCTTCGTGATGCGGAAAGAGACGGGGTGCCGGCGGTCGAAGCCGTCTCGAAAATCATCGTCGACTTTTCGAGCCCGAACATCGCCAAGCAGATGCACGTGGGGCACTTGCGCTCGACGATTATCGGCGACGCGATCGCGCGGATTTTGTCGTTCATGGGCCACGAGGTCGTTCGCGACAATCACATCGGAGATTGGGGGACGCAGTTTGGTCTCTTGATCGTCGGAATGCGTGAATGGGGGGAGGAAAGTGCCCTGCAATCCGACCCGATCAAGGAGCTCGAGCGAGTTTACAAGCTCGCCTCCGAACGGGCCGGAGAGAACGACGACTTTGCCGGGCGCGCACGCGCAGAGCTTGCGAAGCTCCAAAGCGGAGACGAACGAAACCTCACCCTCTGGAACCATTTCGTAGAGGTGAGCCGCGGCTCCCTCGACGCGGTGTACGCCGAGCTGGACGTCTCCTTTGACCTGTGGCTCGGCGAAAGCGCATACCACGACGCACTTCCTGGCGTTGTCGACGACCTTCTCGAGCGAGGCATCGCGCGAGAAGACGACGGCGCGGTGTGCATCTTCTGGGGCGAGATCGACGGAGCACCGAAGTCGCTGCGCAAGCAGAAGACACCGTTCATCATCCGAAAGAAGGACGGCGCGTTTCTCTATTCGACCACCGACATCGCCACCGTGCAGCACCGCAAACGCCATTTCCGCGCCGACCGCGCGCTCTATGTCGTCGACAATCGCCAGGCACTGCACTTTCAACAGCTCTTTGCGGTGATGAGCATGCTCGACGCCGACATGGAGCTCGAGCACATCGGCTTCGGCACGGTGCTGGGCAAAGACGGCAAGCCCCTGCGGACGCGAGACGCAAGCGGTGAAGTGATCACGCTCGCATCGCTCCTCGAAGAGGCGAAGGAGCGCGCGCGACAGCGAATCGACGAAGGGATTGCGGAGGGACGACTCCGGGTTCAGCCGGAGGAAATCGACCAGGTGTCTCGGGTGGTCGGAATCGGCGCGGTGAAGTACGCCGACCTTCGACAAAACCGACTCAGCGATTATCAATTCGACTGGGACAAGATGATCTCGTTCCAGGGCAACGCCGGCCCCTATGTGCAGTATGCCTACGCTCGCTGCTCGTCGATCTTCGCAAAGGGCGGGCTCGACATGGACGCGATTTCGGGCAGCGCGGCCATCACCCTCGATGCGCCTGCTGAGCAAATCCTCGGCAAGCACATGCTGCGCTTTGCGGACGTCGTGTACCAGGCAGGCGCAACCAGCCAGCCCCACCTGATTTGCGAACACATCTACGAGCTGGCGCGCGCGTTCAACGGATTCTACGCAGAGTGCCCGGTGCTCGATGCCGAAGGCCCGACCCGAGAAAGCCGTCTCGGGCTGACCGCATTGACCGCCAGGCAGATCCGCCGGGGGCTCGGTCTCGTCGGCATCGGCGTCGTCGATCGCATGTAGCGAAATCACCGTATCTCCCGCCGTGGGAGCGCGAGTGTGCTATGCGAAGCCCGCAAATGAAGGGCCGTATCATTCGAACATCCCATGAGAGTCTCTGTCTGCGCGACAATCCGCTCGGAGACCCCTACGAACGCGAGCTGTACGTTTATCTGCCGCCGCAGTACGACGGGACGCGCCGATTCCCGGTGGTGATGATGCTCGCCGGCTTCGGCTCGACGAATCATTCGATCGCCGGCTGGAGCCCCTGGAAGCCGAACAGCATCGAGCTCTTCGACCGGCTCATCACCGGAGGGAAGTGCAAGCCGGCAATTCTCGTGCTTCCGGACTGCTTCAACCGATGGGGCGGCTCGCAGTTCATCGATTCGGAGGGGTCTGGGCGCTACCAGACCTATCTCGCCGAGGAGGTCTTTCCTTTCGTCGACACGGAATTCCAAACGATCCCGGACCGTGAGGCGCGCGCCGTCGTTGGGCGCTCCTCAGGCGGCTTCGGCGCGCTGCGTCTCGGGATGGATCGGCCCGAGCTCCTGTCCGTCATCGGCAGTCACGCTGGCGATGCAGCCTTCGACGTCAGCATGCGGCCGATGCTCACGAGCGCCGCGATCGCGATCGACTTGGCGGGCGGCCTGGAACCCTTCGCCCGAGAAATCCCAGTGGCGGGCCCCGAAAATGCGACCCAGTTCGACGCGATCTTCGTGCTTGCAGCCGCCGCGGCGTATTCGCCAGATCCGACGGCATTCCCGTTTGCGCAGATCCCAATGAACCCCGCAACCGGGGAGCTCCGACACGATGTCTGGGCCAAATGGCTCGAGCAGGATCCGCTCCAGCGAATCGACGGCTCCGCAGCGGCTTTGCGAGGAATGTCGCTTATTTACATCGATGCAGGCAACAGGGATGAGCACGGGCTACACTTCGCAGCGCGGGCGCTCAGCGATGCCCTCGGCCAGCGTGGATTGCCGGTTCGCTACGAGGAGTTCGACGGTGGACACCGAGGCACCTCGTGGCGTTACGAAATTTCGCTACCGCAAATCGTTGAAGCACTCCGAGGACCCGAATGACGACCAAAAAGCAGAGCATGGACGAAGCGATGCAACCTCTCGACGCGACGCCCACCAAAAAGGGCGCAATGGGTGGTGCTTCGGGGGCTGCGCAAAAGATCCTTTCGGACGAGAGTCCTCAATCGAAGATTGCCGAGCACGGCGAGACCATGATGGATGGTCCACGCACCGCCGCCACGCAATCCGCCCGCGTGCTCAGTGAAGTCATCCTCGAGAAGCCGGAGCTCGTCGTGCCGCTGGTCGCCAAGTTCGCGAAGGGCATTTCCTCGTCGAACAAGCGCGTGGTGCAAACCTCCGCCGAAGCGCTTCCCGCGATCGCCCGGATCGCGCCCGCCCGAGTCGCGCGCCAACTCGACGTGCTCAAGGCCAGCTTTGAAGAGGCCAACGACGTGGGCAAAGATGGCCTGGTCAAGACATTTGCTGCGCTCTGCACCGCATCGGTCGCGTATCAGAAGCGCCTCGAGCCGGTGCTCACGCTCGCGCTCAACGGCACCGATGGTAAGACCCTATTGGCTTGGAGCCAAATCGTGCTTCCCGCACTCAAGGGCGAGCCACACGCGAGGGCCCGCGCCGTCGTCGAGGGCCGACTCGATTTGATTCCACGCGCCTACGCACAGCAGATCGCCGACTTCCTGGGGATCAAGCTGCGGATTCGTTACCGCTGATTGCGGCGGTCGAGCTCGCGGTTCATCGCAGGATCGAAGGTACGTAACCCTCGGGCCGTTCGTACCCCATGAGCTGGAAGGCGGTCGCCGAGATGTTGGCGATGCCAGGGTTCTCGATTCGGTCGTTCAGGCGAAGACTGTCGTTGCCCGGCACGTAGACGTAGCAAGGGACGGCGTTGAGGGTGTGGCTCGTCTTGTTTTCGAGTTTCCCGGTGCTGCTCCGCTTGAAGTCTCCCGACTTTTTGTCGACCTCGAACATCTCGTCGCAGTTGCCGTGGTCGGCGGTCACGATGAGCGCGCCATCGAGCTTCTCGATGGCGGGAATGACCCGCGCCAAGCAGAGGTCGACCGCTTCGACGGCAATGACCGACGCGTCGAGGTTTCCGGTGTGACCTACCATGTCGCCGTTGGCGTAGTTGATGCGCCCGTGCCGCATGCCACCCCGCCGCAGAGCCACAAGTGTCGCGTCCGTGATCTCTGCTGCTTTCATCCAGGGTCGTTGTTCGAAAGGAACCCGATCACTCGGTATCTCGACGTACTCTTCATAGACTTCGTCGAACATGCCGCTGCGGTTGCCGTTCCAGAAGTAGGTGACGTGGCCAAATTTTTGCGTTTCGCTGCAAGCAAACTGGCTGACCTGATTGCGAGCCAAGTACTCGCCCATCGTCCGGTCGATCTTGGGCGGCTGGACGAGGTAGTGACGCGGCAGCTTGAGGTCGCCGTCGTATTCCATCATGCCGACGAACTCGACATCTGGAATCGAGCCGCGGTCGAACTCACTCAGCTCGGGCTCGGTGAACGCGCGAGTGAGCTCGAGCGCTCGGTCGCCGCGGAAGTTGTAGAGCACGACGGCTGCGCCATCACGAATCGGTCCGATTGGCTTGCCCTCGCCGTCGACGATCACGAAAGCCAGAAGGTCCTGGTCGATGATGCCGGGGTTCTCGTCTCGAAGCGTTTGAATTCCCTCGGTGGCGTTCGAAAAGCCCCTGCCCTCGCCGAGGACGTGATGCTTCCAGCCCCGCTCGACCATCGACCAATCGGCGTTGTAGCGATCCATCGTGATGAACATGCGGCCGCCGCCGGATGCGATGCGGTAGTCGCGGCCGCCTTGCTCGTTGAGGTCGCGGAGCACTTTCTCGAGCGCCTCGACGTACTCGAGCGCGCTGGTTTCGGGGACGTCGCGCCCATCGAGCAGAATGTGCACGCGTGCGCGTTGGACCCCCTCTTCGTTGCAGCGACGCAACATCGCAAAGAGGTGCTCGATGTGACTGTGGACGTTGCCGTCCGAGAGCAGGCCGATGAAATGCATCGGCTCACTGCTCTCCCCGACCCGGCGAACGAGCTTCTTCCACTCTTCGCCTTCGAATATCTCGTCACTGTCGATGGCCATCTGAACGCGCTTGGCCCCCTGATCGAAGACCCGCCCTGCGCCAAAGGCGTTGTGCCCTACCTCGCTGTTGCCCATGTCGTCGTCACTCGGCAGCCCGACGGCTGTGCCATGCGCACGAAGGCGCGTCGTCAGGGAAATCCCTGCGAGCCGGTCGAGCGTCGGGGTTCGAGCGAGCCAGACCGCATCGCCCTCATTGGACGCGCCGCACCCCACGCCGTCCATGACGACGATGAGCACGGGGCCCGGGACACCGGGGAAAGTTGGATGCTCTTTGAGCTGCCAATCGGTCACCGGGCGTTCCTAGCACAGTCGCTCCGATGTTCGACGGCGAGGAAGCAGGGTATGCTTCGCCCATGATCGTCGTGACCAACCGCATCCCGGTAGCCGAGGGCTACGAAATCGACTTCGAAGACCGCTTTCGCAAGCGCGTTCACTTGGTGGATCAGGCCAAGGGTTTCATTCGAAACGAAGTTCACCGACCGCGGCCGATGGAGCTCGACCACCAGACCGGAGAGTGGACGCACGGGCCCGCCGGAAGCGGCTACTACGAGGTCAAGACCTGGTGGAAATCATTCGACGACTTCGTCGCTTGGACGACGAGCCCCTCGTTCGCCGAAGCGCACCGAAACCGGCCGCCCAAAGAGATGTTTCGTGGGCCGAACGAGCTCACGATTCACGAAGTCTTTTTGAGCACGGACGACGTGGAGGCGACATGAGCGAAATCGCGGACGACAACCTCGGATTCGTCGAGTGCTGGAATGAAATCCTAACCCCAAAGTGGATTCGATTCCGGCACTTGCTCTCGGGCAACGGGAAGATTCACAGTGACATCGCGTATGGCGACTTCGGCATTCGCGAGGGCGACAAAGTCCTCGACATCGGCTGCGGGTTTGGAGAAACGGCCCTCGAAATTTCCAAAATCGTCGGGCCTAGCGGTGAAGTCGTGGGCATCGACTGCACCGATGCTTTTCTCGAAATCGCGAATCGGGAACGCGATGAGGCCGGCGCCAGCAACGTTCGTTTCGAAGTGGGGGATGCGCAGGTTTGCAACCTTCCCGAGGCCTACTTCGACGTGGCCTACTCGCGTTTCGGGGTGATGTTCTTCCAAAGTGCGGTTCGAGCGCTTCGAAATGCGCACCACGCGCTCAAGCCGGGAGGCAAGCTTTGTTTGATCGTCTGGCGCTCACTTGCGGACAACCCATGTTGGGGCGCCGCCAAGGAGGTGGTGCTTCGCCACCTTCCGCCTCCGGGTGAGAAGGCCTCGACCTGCGGTCCTGGTCCTTTCTCGATGGCAAGCGAAGAGACCGATCGCGCGATGCTGGAAGCAGCTGGCTTTTCGGAGGTCGAGGTCTTCAAGCGCATCGACGCCGACGTCTGCATCGGGGACGACATCGAGCAAGCGATCGACTACCAGATCCTGGTCGGGCCCTCCGGGGAAATCGTCCGGGAAGCCGGGGAAGAAGGCCAACGAAAGCTGCCCGAAATCCGGCGCGACCTGAGCGAGCTCATGGCGCCCTGCTTGCACGAGGATGGTGTTTTCATGCCTTCGAGCACCTGGGCGATCATGGCCCGCAAGCAGTGAAAAGGGGACTGTCCCCTTTTTCGTCATCGTTGGGTCAGGGCTGGTCATTGCGCTTGACCGGAATAGAACTTGTTCTAAACTATCATTAGTTTACATGAAGTAAAGTTATATCTGCCTCGGCGGGTATACGGAGGATCCCTTGGAAAACAAGTGCCCAGCGAAGTTTCAGAATGTCGATTTCTGCGCCCCATCGACGCACGACAACCCGTACGAAATGTACGACTACTTCCTCGAGCATGAGCCGCTCTACTTCGACGAAAAAAACGAGGTCTGGGAGGTCTTCCGCTACGACGACATCGTTCAGATCGAGCGCGATACCGAAACCTTCATCAATGGTGAAGGCGCTCGACCGAACATCCCCCCGGACCCGGGCATGATTTACCAGGACGGAGAGCAGCACACCAAGCAGCGAGCCCTCGTCGCTTCTGGTTTCACGCCACGTCAGATGCGCAAGATGGAAGACCGGGCCCGCGAGATCGTCACCGAGTTGGTGGACAACATGCTCCAAAAGGACGAGGTCGACATCGTCGAGGACTTGGCGGCAGCCCTTCCGATGCGGCTCATCGCCGACATGCTGGACATCCCTCAAGAGAAGCGCGCTTCGGTTCAGCAGTGGATCAACCAGATCATGATCGGCGGATGCGGCCCCGACTACGTCACCGACGAGGTCAACGATGCGTTCGAGAACTTCTGTACGCATCACGAGGAGATGTATCAGGATCGCATCAGTGCGGGTTGTAAGGGCAGTGACCTGCTCACCATCTGGATCAAGGCCGAGATCAGCGGCGAGAAGCTGGACGAATCACAGCTGCTGTTCGAGCACGTCTTGCTCAACGTCGGCGGAGCGGAAACGACGCGCAGCGCGATCGCCGGTGGCCTCGAGCGGCTTTCCGAAGATCCGAAGCAATACAATGCGCTCTATGAGGATCCGTCCCTGATTCCGAATGCGGTCGAAGAGATCATCCGCTGGGTGTGTCCGTTCGTGAACATGTACCGGACTGCCACGCGGGACTACGAGATGCACGGAAAGGTCATCAAAGAAGGCCAGATGGTCGGCCTCACGTATCCCGCCGCGAACCGGGATCCCCGCAAGTACAAGGACCCTCATACGTTCAATATCTTTCGCGATTTTTCGACGGAAGCGAAGCATCTCTCGTTCGGTCTCGGCCCTCATTTTTGCTTGGGCGCGTCCCTTGCGCGCCTCGAAGTGCGCCTTTCGCTCGAGGAGATGACCCAGAGGGTCAAGAGCATTCGGCAGGCGGAAGGGAAAGAGCTCCAGTACGTGTCTTCCTCGTTCACCCGCGGCCTCAAGAGCTTCCCAGCCGTCCTCGAGGCCCGCTGAGGAGCATGCGCCTTGGCCTCCCATCGACGAGTGACCTCGGAAAAGGGTGAACCATGAAAATCATATTCGACAGAGCAAAGTGCAAGCTGCACGCGCAGTGCCGAGGTGCGGCTCCGGAGCTTTTCTCGTTTGCCCCCAATGGCAGCCTGGTGATTCTCGACGAGAACCCACCCGAGGAGCTCCGCGAAGCGCTCGAGGACGCAGTCGACGCCTGCCCGGAGCAGGCGATCTCCATCGGGGAATGAAGTAGGCTCGGCATTCATGCCGCGCTTACCCGAAGGACTCGTTCGCGGAGACGATGGGCGTGCTCGCTGTTGGTGGGGGGCGAGCACGCCGGACTACGCGGCCTATCACGACGAGGAGTGGGGCTGGCCGGTGCACGATGATGTCCGGCTCTTCGAAAAGATCTGCCTCGAAGGCTTTCAGTCTGGGTTGAGCTGGCTGATCATCCTGCGAAAGCGCGATAATTTTCGGAACGCGTTCGCCGGTTTCGACTACGAGCGCGTCGCGCGCTTCAATCAGCGCAGTGTGGAGCGGCTTCTGGAGGACGCGGGCATCGTCCGGCACCGCGGGAAGATCGAATCGACGATCAACAACGCCAGGCGCGCCATCCAGCTCGCGGAGGAGTTCGGCTCGCTTTCGTCGTTCTTTTGGGAATATCGGCCGCCCAAGCACGAGCGCCCGCGGAGAATGACGAAAAGCGCCCTGATGAAGGTCTCGAAGACGCCGACGTCCGCGGCCCTCAGCAAGGAGCTCAAGCGCCGCGGCTGGTCTTTCGTGGGCCCGACGACCCTGTATGCCTTCATGCAGGCGATGGGCCTGGTGAACGACCACTTGGAGGGTTGCTTCGCGCGGGCACCCATCGCAAAAAGCCAGTGTGTTTGATCTCACCGATACGTTCTACGGAAACGAACTACAACGCTGGCTGATCGCCCTCGGAGTCACGGTCGGGGTTCTCGTCGTGCTGCGACTGGTCGAACGAGTGCTCGTCGTTCGCATTCAGCGAATCACCAGCAAAACCCAAACGATGATCGACGACATCGTCATCGGATCGCTGCGAAACACCAAGCTCCTCTTTCTGCTGGTCGTGTCGTTCTTCGTGGGCTCGCTTTGGCTGAATCTGGAACCCAACGTCCGCTCGATCCTTTTGAGCGCGGCGATGATTGCGACGCTGATCCAGGCCGGCATCTGGGTCAGCACCGGGCTAAAACTTTGGCTCGAACACTATCGACAGACCGAGGAAGACGGCGCCAACCGAACGACGATGAATGCGCTGAGCTTCATCGCGAGGCTCGTGCTTTGGATCACGGTCTTTCTGCTGGTCATCGACAATCTCGGAA
>JBARTN010000051.1:0-8073 GCA_049645265.1 Polyangiales bacterium | reverse complement strand
ACCGACCGGGACGCAGTGAACGCGGCGCTGAAGGCTGCCGCGGAGGGCCCGCTCAAGGGCATCCTCCAGTTCGAAGAAACACCGCTCGTCTCGATCGATTTCTTGGGCAATCCCCATTCGTCGATTTGCGATGCGGCGCAGACCGATGTGGTCGGCGGAGACCTGGTCGAGGTGCAGAGCTGGTACGACAACGAGTGGGGCTTCTCGCACCGCATGCTCGACCTGGTGCGGATCGTATCGAGCGCGGGCTGATCCCGTGACCGAGCCCATTCGTTCCATCGAGGACCTGAGCCTCGAAAGTGTGGCGACGTTCATTCGAGTCGACTTCAACGTACCCTTGAAGGACGGCGCGGTGACCGACGATACCCGAATCCGTGCCGCCCTGCCGACGATTCGCTACGCGCTCGAACAGGGCGCGCGCGTCGTCTTGGCGTCGCATCTCGGCCGACCCAAGGGTAAGGTCGTCCCGGAGCTTTCGCTCGAGCCGGTCGCGCTTCGCTTGGCCGAGCTTCTCGACGACGGCGAGGTGCACCTGACCGACGACTGCATCGGAGACGGCGCACGCAAGGTCGTTCAAGATCTTCGTGACGGCCAGGTCGCGCTGCTCGAGAACTTGCGATTCCACGCCGAGGAAAAGAGCAACGACGTGGACTTTGCGCGGGAGCTCGGCGGCTCCTGTACTGCGTACGTGAACGACGCCTTTGGTGCCGCACACCGGGCACATGCCTCGGTGAGCGCGCTTCCCCGTTTGATCGAGGACCGCGCCGCGGGCTTGTTGCTGCAGCGGGAGCTCGATGTGCTCGACAGGCTGCGCACCGACGCGCCCCGTCCGTACATCGCCATCCTCGGCGGCGCGAAGGTCAGCGACAAGATCGGCGTCATGGAAGCGCTGCTCGGCAAAGTCGATGCGCTTCTGGTCGGTGGCGCCATGGCGAACACCTTCTTGGCGGCGCGTGGACTGAGCGTCGGAAAGAGCCTCTGTGAAAACGACAAGCTCGCCTTGGCTCGGAGCCTGATGGCCGCTGCGGCGGAGAGCAACGTCGACCTCCTTCTTCCGATCGACGTTCGGGTTGGCGACTCGATCGAGTCCGCGGACGCGCAGGTCGTCGGCGTCGACGCCATCCCGGGAGATTCCATGGCACTCGACATCGGCCCGGCGACCGAGCGGCTCTATCGGGAACGACTCCGTCGCGCGATGGCGGTGTTCTGGAACGGGCCGATGGGCCTCTTCGAGAACGCGGCCTTTGCGGAGGGCACGCTCGCGGTCGCACGTGCGGCTGCCGATTGCCCTGGGTTCAGCGTGGTGGGCGGCGGCGACAGCGTCGCTGCGGTGAAGCAGGCGGATCTGGCGAGCCGCTTCGATCACGTGTCCACTGGCGGCGGTGCGTCGTTGGAGTATCTAGAGGGCCGCCCACTTCCGGGCGTGGAGGCGCTTCAGCCATGACGAACCGCACGCCGCTAATCGCGGGCAACTGGAAGCTGAACAACACCATCGCAGAGTCTCAGGCGCTCGCCGGCGCGATTGCCGCGCACGTCGGCGCTGGGCTCGGCTGTGAGGTGGTCGTCGGTCCGGTCGCGACCTCGCTCACGGCGGTGAAGCAGGCCGTCGAAGGGTCTGCCGTCGGCCTCGCGGCGCAGAACACGCACTCGGAAGATTCGGGTGCCTGGACGGGCGAGCTCAGCCCTACGCTCTTGGCCGACGCGGGCTGCGGCTACTGCATCATCGGTCATTCCGAGCGGCGTCAGTTCTTCGGCGAAACCGACGAAGGCGTTCGCAAGAAGGTGGGCGCGCTGCTGGTGCACAAGGTCGTGCCGATCCTCTGCGTCGGCGAGACCCTCGAACAACGCGAGGCGGGCAAAACGCTCGAAGTCGTCCTGGGCCAAATCGACGCGGCGACCGAAGGGTATGACGCCGTGGCCTTGGCACCGCTCGTGGTGGCCTACGAGCCGATTTGGGCGATCGGCACCGGCCGAACCGCAAAGGCCGAGGACGCGCAAGAGGTTCACGCCGCGATTCGCGGCCGCCTGGCCGAGCTCAAGGGCAAGTCCTGGGCGGATTCGGTTCGCATTCTGTATGGTGGGAGCGTGAAGCCCAGCAACGCGGACGAGCTTCTTTCCCAGCCCGATGTGGACGGCGCCCTCGTTGGCGGCGCGTCGCTCACCGCCGACGACTTCATTCCAATCATCGATGCCGGCGTCCGCCGGGCAGAGAGCTGAGTCTATGTATACCTTCATTTCGATCGTTTATATCTTCGTGTGTCTGTTCCTCATCCTCGTCGTGCTTCTGCAGTCGGGTAAAGGCGGCGGGCTTGGCTCCGCCTTTGGCGGCGGCGCGAGCCAGCAGATTTTCGGTGGCGCGGGCGCAGGCAACTTGCTCACTCGACTGACCGCCGGGTTCGCGTTCGCGTTCATGGCGCTTTCGGTCTGGCTGGCGTTCCTTTCGTCTTCGGGCGAGCAGGCGCTCGACCGCGCGGTTCGCGAGCAGGCGGCTGCGAAGGAAGTGGCAGCGGAGATCGAAGTCGAAGAGGCCGAGGAGGCCGCGCTGGACGCTGAAGAGGCTGCGGCGGCGGAGGCTGAGGCGGAGGTCGAGGTCGAGGTGGAAGAGGCTCCTGAAGAGGCTGCGACCGAATAGCAGCGACAGCGCGCGTGTCAGCGCCAGTGCCAGTGTCGGTGCCGGTGCCGGTGCCAGTGCCAGTGCCAGTGTCAGCGCCGGTGTCGGTGTCAGCGCACGTGTAGTTGTTCGCTGTCGGTGCCGTGGACCGGGTGAATTCGTAAGTATCGCCCCAGTTGATTTGCGCCCAGGTAGAACGGCACGGTGTCGAGGAGCGCGATCGTGAGCTTGAAGGTGTAGCCCGCGGCGATGAAGGTGAGGAGCTGCGGCCAGAGGGGCGCGGCTTGGTCGATGGGGATGCCTTTGGCCAGGAAGTGGGTGATCAGGATCACCGAGACGGTGTCGACCAGTTGGCTGACCAGGGTCGAGCCGTTGTTGCGGAGCCAGAGGTGGCGGCCGTCGGTGAGACGCTTCCAGAAGTGAAAGATCTGAACGTCGATGAACTGAGCCGCGAGGTAGGCGATCATCGAAGCGGTGACCGCGCTGAACGCGAGGCGGCGAAGCTCGAAGAAGACGCCTGAATGGGGTTGGTCCGCTGGCTCGAAGCCTGGAAGCGCGCCGCCGATCCAGAGGATGAACATCACCCAGAGGTTAAGCGCGAGGCCCATCCAGACGACCTGGTTCGCGCGGTGGCGGCCGTAGAGCTCCGAGATGAAGTCGGTGCACAGGAACGTGATCGGATACGGCAGGACACCCACGGCGAGCGGCATGGGGATGGTGAGGCTCGTCCCCGGTAGCTCGAAGCTCAAGTCGATGAAGCGGGTGACGCCCAAGATGTTGAGCATGGCCAGCGTCCCCAAGAACAAGCCGGAAAGGACCAAGAACACCAGCTGGCGCCTCTCGTGCAGGGTTGCTTCATCGAGTCGCGGAAGCCCTTCGAACGAATATTGCTCCGAGGGCAGAAGCCCGCGACCGCCTTCGTTCACGGTCGCGCCTTTTGGCGCAGGGCCTTCCCCTCGATTCCGCGCCATACCTGATGCTCCTGCCCCGCCTGCTTTGCGTCACCGAGCGCTTCGTACAAAGCGGGAAGCGCAACCGACATCGCCCGAGCCTTCGCAGCCTCTTCCCAGGCTGCGCGAAACTCGGCCAGGTCTACGCCGAAGGGAACGATCACCTTCCCCCGCACGAGGGACACTGGCACTGGCACTGACGCTGTCACTGTCCCTGGCGCTGTCCCTGGCACTGTCCCTGCCCCGTGCTCGTGCGGCTCTCCCGCCTCGCAGGCCGCACAGTGATGCTCGACCCGTTCCTGTTGAATGAACACGCTGACGCCTTCGGGGAGCGCCTCCTCGAGGCCCTGAACGGCTCCTGACTCTCGTTCGAGGGCAACGAATGGCCATCGGCGCTCGTCGCCCGGGCGCAGAATCTCGAGCAACGGGAAGACCGGGACGGCGTCTCCGGCCGAGTTCTGGTGCGCGGCGACAGGAGCGCCATCCCAGAGCACGAGATCACCGTAGTCGATGGGTGCATCGCGAAACGTCGGGGATTGAACGACGCCGTGACAGGGGCTGAGCGGCGCAATCCACACTAACTCGAAGCCGACGGCCTTGTCAGGGAGCTGGGAGGTCGCGTCCGTGGCCGGCGTCCGCGACAGCACGCGCAAGAGCATGGGCGGAAGGCCGGCGACGAAGGGCATGCCGCGGGATCGATCGATGCGTGCGGGAACACCGAGTTGCTCCCAGGTCTCCACCGCTTCTTCCGCCTTGCCGAGGGCCGTCGCGCAAATGGCGAGATTCCAGAGCACAGGCCGCTGATCGCCGAGGCGCATTCGTGCTTGTTCGTTGGCGGCGTAACCTTCGTCGAAACGGCCGCGCCATTTGTCGAGCAGGCCGGCGTCGTACCACCACTCGCCCCGCTCGGGGTCGAGCTCGATCGCACGGGTGAAGGCATTCTGCGCTTCGGCGTCCTTGCCCGGGCCGCAGAATCGAAGGGCGTTCCCCAGCATGGCGTTCAGGTTGCCCGCGACCTCGGGGTCGTTACGGTCAGCTTCGCCGAGCGCGTCCAAGCTTCGCTGCAGGGCCTCGGCAGCCCAGCCCGCGGGCCCCTCTTCTCGGAGCGGCGGCTCGTCCATGCCCCGCCGACCGGCCTGTTCGAGGAGAAGCGAGGCCGCGCCGAGGGTCAGGCGCCAGTCCGCCGTCCAGGCGCCGGCCAGCTCTTGGAGCAGCTCGCGTTGGGCGATGCCATTGCCCATTTCCCGAATCAGGCCCAGGGCCAGCTCGGCGAGCTTTTCGTCCGAGCCCAGCTGGCTCCGCCGTCCGACGAGCGCCTTCCAGGCAGATTCCAAGTCTTGGGTCGGTTCGGGCGGCTTCATGCGGCCCGAGCTTAGCAGCCGGCACTTGCTTGTCAGCGCCGTAGCGGCGCGCAAATCGCGATTTCAACGCTCTTCTTGGTGGAGGCAGCCCTTTTTCGCTAACCTGGGAACGCGCGCGCCGCTCGGCGGCTGCCGCGGATGAACGGGGATGGGTTGCAATATCACAGTGCGGGACTGACCGACGTCGGACAGCGCCGGAAGTTGAACGAAGACGCGTTCATGGTCGACGACGAGCTTGGCTTGTACGTCGTCGCGGACGGGATGGGCGGCCACGCGGCCGGGGAGATCGCAAGCCAGGAAGCCGTCGACACGGTGTATGGCATGGTCCGCCGAGGTCACGAACCGCTCGATCGCGTCGCGCAGGGCGACACCGGCGAAGAATCGCTCCGGAGAGCCATCCGGATTGTGGAAAGCGCCGTGCAAGCCGCGACCTACATGGTGTTCGGTTTGGCGCAGCACGATCCCGAGCAGCAAGGTATGGGGACGACCTTGTCGGTGCTAGCGATGTGCGGTGACTACGGCATCACCGCGCAGGTTGGTGACAGCCGAATCTATTTGATCCGCAACCGCAGCGCCCAACCGCTCACCGAGGATCACACCCTCGTCGCCTGGCAGTTGAAGCAGGGGATCATCACCGAAGCCGAAGCCGCGCGCTCGCCGCACCGGAATGTGATCACCCGCGCGGTTGGAAGTCGCGAATACGTTCAGGTCGACACCGGCTTCTTCGAGGTACAGCCCGCGGACGCGTACCTTCTTTGCTCGGACGGGCTCCACGGGTACCTCCAAGAAGGCGAGATCCCCGACGTGATCGACATGGGCCCCAAGGGCGCGGCCGAACGATTCATCCACGTCGCGAACTCGCGCGGCGGGCGGGATAATATTACGGCTGTTGTGGTTAGCGTACGGTAGCGATCGGGGCGCGAAAAAAAGCGCGACACGGGGCTGCGTCGAACGGCTCGGCTTGCATTTGTGGTTGAATGCACTTGAGAGCTTTGACCACGCAAGCCTCGCCTCGGCGCGCGAGCCCGAAGGGCGAAGCCCGGCGCGAAGCGCCGCCAAGGCGAAGCGCAGCGACCGCCGCGGCAGGGAGGATTACGGGTGGGGGTGGACGGGCGGTGTAACCAAACCAAACCACCTAACCCGCCGACCCCCCGGCGGCCCAACATCCGCGGCAGCGCCAGTGCCAGTGCCAGCCGGATTAACGACTTCGGGCCCGGCTCATCAAAGAGCACCGAGCCCGCGTTCGTGTTCCGTTAGGCCCTCAGGCCAAACGCCTTACTCCGTCGTCTCTTCTTCCGCCGGGGCTTCGGCTGGTTCTTCCGCCGGCGCCTCTTCGGCCACTTCGGCGGCCTCGTCCGCGCTTGCTGCGATGGCGAACGCTCCGAGCTTGTCCTTCAGCGCGTCGCCGAGGGTGGCTTGCGCGCCGCCGAGGCTTGGGCCGACCTTTTTGCGTGGTGCGACGCGCTTCTGCGCCTCTTCGGGACGTGCGACCTGGTTCACGTCTTGGCCCTCCGCCGCGCGGAGTGAGAGCGTGATGGTGCGGTCTTCGTCGTCGAGGCGGATCACTTGGGCCTTGACGATGTCGCCGACCTTGACGATTTCGGTGGGCTCTTGGCTGAGGTCCGCGCTGATCTCGCCGCGGGGAATCAGCCCTTCGACGCCACGCTCGAACTCGACGTGGATGCCGAACTCGTCCGCGCCGGTTGCACGAACTTCGATGACGGTGCCCTCGGGGTATCGCTCGGGCACGAAGCTCCAGGGATCTTCGTAGAGCTGCTTGATGCCGAGGCTGACCTTGCGGTCGTCGTGATTGACCGAAAGGATGATCGCCTCGACCTCATCTCCCTTGCGGTAGATGTCGGCCGGGTTGTTGATGCGCTGGGTCCAGCTGAGGTCCGACTTGTGGACCATGCCGTCGACGCCGTCCTCGATGCCGACGAAGACGCCGTAATCGGTGATGGAGCGAACGCGACCCTGAATGATGTCGCCTGGGTTGTACTTCTGCGTGAAGACCGTCCAGGGGTCGGGCTCGAGCTGCTTGAGGCCCAAGCTGATGCGCTTGTTCTGCGCGTCGAGGTCGAGAACGACACACTCGACCTCCTGGCCCACCTCGAGCACCTTCGACGGATGCTTCGGCTTGGCCCAGGTCATCTCGCTGACGTGGATGAGGCCCTCGACGCCCTGCTCGAGCTCGATGAAGGCGCCGTAGTCGGTGAGCGACACGACCTTGCCCTTGACCTTCTTGCCGGCGACGTAGTGATCGGTCGCCACGTTCCATGGGTCTTCCATGGTCTGCTTGAGACCGAGCGAAACACGTTCCGTGTCGGCGTTGTACTTGAGCACCTTGACGGTGACCTCGTCCCCCACCTCGAAGACCTCGGACGGATGATTGACCCGGCCCCAGCTCATGTCGGTGATGTGAAGCAAACCGTCGATGCCGCCGAGATCCACGAACGCGCCGTACTCGGTGATGTTCTTGATCGTGCCGGTGACGACCTGATCTTCCTGCAAGTTCTCGAGGGTGGCTTCCTTGAGGCGATCGCGCTCCTTCTCGAGAAGGACGCGTCGCGAAAGAACGATGTTGCCGCGCTTCTTGTTGAACTTGATGACCTT
Source organism: Polyangiales bacterium (assembly GCA_049645265.1). GTDB lineage: Bacteria > Myxococcota_A > Polyangia > Polyangiales > Houyiibacteriaceae > SG8-38. The sequence goes on along the minus strand of JBARTN010000051.1, from coordinate 538 downwards.
GAACTGGAAAGTTTGGCCGAGAAGGCGATCCAAGTTGCGGACCGGCCGGAGGTCGACCTGCGAGCCCGGAAGGAACGCCTTCACACCGCCGCGGATGGTCACGGCGAGGCCGCCCTTCACGCGCTGGGTGATCGTGCCTTCGATGAGCTCGTCACGCTCGCATGCGGCGCTGATTTCATCCCAGACCTTGAGCTTGTCCGCCTTCTCCTTGGAGAGCATGACGAGGCCGTCTTCGTTCTCCTTGGATTCGATCAGCACGTCGACGGCATCGCCGGCGATGGCCGAGATGTTGCCTTCTGCGTTGATGAACTCGTGGAGCGAGATGACGCCTTCGGACTTGTATCCGATGTCGACGACGACCGAGTCTTTGCCGACTTTCAGGATCGTCCCGGCGACGATGTCGCCTTCGCAGAGCGCGTCTGTTCGGGTGGCCGAGGCTTCAAAAAGAGCGGCGAAGCTCTCGGGGTTGGGGGTTTCGTTTTGAATTTGTGTGGTTTCGGTCATGTAATATTCGCTGCTTCCGGTGCGTTCGACAGAG
>JBARTN010000050.1:0-3716 GCA_049645265.1 Polyangiales bacterium | reverse complement strand
GGATGGAGCGGCAGGCTTCGTTTTTCATCACCGGCGGGCTCGTGGCGGTACACGCGACCGAGAGGACGCGCGAAGCGATTTGGGACGCCATGCAGACCCGCAACGTCTACGGCACCTCGGGTGACCGTATTTTGCTCTGGTTTGATTTGAAGAATGGCCCGAACGGCGCGCTGCCGATGGGAAGCGAGCTCGAGCTCACGGGCATCCCCAAGTTCGAGGTTCGCGCGGCGGGGTCGTTCGAACAGAAACCTGGATGCGCTCCCGACGTGATTCAGTCGCTCGGTCAGGCGCGTGTCGAGCGAATCTGCGCCGGCGAGTGTTACAACCCTGGCGACCGACGCCGTCGCATCAGCCGCATCGAGGTGATTCGCATCCAGCGGCAGCGAAGCGAGGAGGAGCCCGTCTCCAACCTGATCGAAGATCCTTGGAAGACGATTCCGTGCCCAAAGGGGCCGGAGCTCTGCGTCGTCGAGTTCGAGGATCCGTCGTATGCGGATCTCGGCCGGGACCTCCTGTACTACGTTCGCGCCATCCAAGAGCCCACGCCGACCGTCAATGGCGGCGGCCTTCGATGCAGCGGCGGCCAGTGCGAGCCCTGCTATGGCAATTTCCGCACACCCGTCGACGACGACTGTCTGGTCGACAGCGAAGAGCGCGCGTGGTCCTCGCCGATCTTCTTGCAAACCGGTTCCGAACCATGAGCCGCGCCTGGCTGCTCGCCGGCGGGATGCTCGTCGGTGCCGCCCTGGCCGTCTTTTACATCGTGCGCCTCCCGCAAACTGCCGAGCCTGCAGCCGATGCGGTCGCCTGGGTCAACGACCGCCCGATCTCCCGAGACTCGTACGAGGCTGCCCTTGAAGCCGTCGCCGGTGACCGAAAGACAGGAACGCTGCGCCCGGACGATCGCCAACGGGTGATGCATCGCTTGATCGACCAGGAGCTTCTCATCGATCGGGCGATCGAGCTCGGCCTGCACGAACGCGACCCTCAAATCCGAAACCAGCTAGCGACCTCCATGATCGATTTCCTGGTGCGCCGTACCGAGGACGAGGCAACGACCGAGGACGAGTCCGCGCTCCGCGCGTTTTACGAGGAGCAGAGCTTTCGGTTTCAGCGCAGTGCACAGTACCGGATCGCCGTCGAAGGTCGATCGGTGCCGCTGCCTGGCGGATTTCTTCTGCTCAAGGAGATCGAACAGCGCCTCGGCCCGAGCGCGGCGCGACGCGTGAGCGAGCTCGAAGTCGATGAGTCGTTTCTCGTTGGCGAAGGAGACGCTCAATACACCGTCCGTCTGCTCGAGCGGCGGGGCGGACTGGTAGCGCCATTCGAAGAAGCCCGCGAGGCAGTGGAGGCGGCTTACGTTCGGGATCGAAGTGAAACCGCAGTGCGTGAGTACCTCGAGGTCGCGCGCCAACACAGCGACATCCGCATAGAGGCCGAGCCGTGAGGCAACTTGCGGCGCACGCTCTTCTTCTCTGCTTGCTGATCCCTGCATCCGCACTCGCCCACCAGAAGAGCGTTTCCTATTCGAAGTGGACGCTGCTCGATGGCGGCGCAATCGCCGAGCTTAGGGTACGCTGGCTCGAGCTCACATCACTCCCCATCGCCAGCGACCAAACCGACCGGCCCTTCGATCGCTCAGCCGTTCGTTCGTATCTACAAAGCCATCTGTTTCTCGAATCCGAAGCTGGGGCTTGTGAAGCGATTCCATCGAGCGCGACCTGGCTCGCGGCCGAGCGCGGCTGGGTTCGGCTCGAATGGCGGGTCCGCTGCGATGCCCCGCCACAGAGGCTCCACAGCCAGTTGTTCACAACTCTGACGAATCACGTCCACCTTTCGACGATTCTGGGGCCCGATCCGATCGACGTCGTCCTTTCTCCGGCGGCGCCGACGGCAGCGATCGCAGCGAAGGGAGTGGGTGGGCGAGCCGGGGGGCTCGGCAGTTACCTCCGTCTCGGGGTCGAGCACATCCTGAGCGGCTGGGATCATCTCGCGTTTCTCTTCCTGCTGATCGTGGTCGCGCGGCGGCTTCGAGAAGTCGCGGTGCTCGTCACCGGATTCACCGTCGGGCACAGCGTGACGCTGGCGGCAGCTGCGCTTGGTGTCGTGGTTCCACACGCGCGCGCGGTGGAAGCCACCATCGCCGCATCGATCTTGCTGGTCGCGCTCGAGAATGTGGGCTTGGAGCAACTTCGCGGTGGCGCGATCGTGATCCTCGGCGCGGTGCTGCTCTTTGCCGCAAGCGCGGCGTTCGGAGGGCTGCCCGCGTTCTGGGGGATCGCCTTGTTCACCGCTTGCTACTTCGCGCTTCTGCGAACCTTGGGCGGCGGCGGCCGTCTTCGCTGGCTGATCGCGTGCCTCTTTGGCTTCGTCCACGGCCTCGGCTTTTCGGGCGTGCTCCTCGAACAGGAGCTCCCGCGAGCACAGCTCGTTCAGGCACTGTTCGGCTTCAACGTCGGCGTAGAGCTCGGGCAGCTCGCCGTCGTCGTTTGTATCTGGCCGATTCTGCGATGGCTGCGAAGCCGCAACCTAGGCACGGCAGTCGTCGATGCCACTTCGTTCGCCGGAGCCGCGGTCGGCACGTGCGCGTTGGTCCTGCGCGTCTTCGCCTAGCGGGCAAGATGAGCTAGCACTTTTCGGCGAAAGCAAATAATCTCGCCGCTCCCGGTCGAGCGAGGTCGTTGCTCGAGCGTCACAAAGAACGCCGTGCCGTTCGTGCAAGACTCGAGCTTCAACGAGCTTGCAAGAGGTAGAGATGCACTTCAGTCGCAGAGAACTCCTCAAGGGGATGGGGGCCACCGGGCTAACCCCGTTGCTGCTGAGTGGATGCGGAAGCAACGGGAGCGGGCCTCCGCCGCTTCCCGAGCTCCCGGACTACGAGTGGAGCGGTCCGCTGGGTCCCGTTGACTTGTTCGAGCACGGCGTAGCGAGCGGCGATCCATTGACCGACGGCGTGATCATCTGGACCCGCGTCACGCCAGAGGCGCCGGCGACCGTCGAGGTCTGGTGGGAAATGGCCCTAGATACAGACTTCCTCGAGCGCACTGCGCAGGGCACGGTGACGACCGACGCCTCGCACGACTTCACCGTGAAGGTCGACGTGCCCGGTTTGGTATGGGGACGGAACTACTACTACCGCTTCGCCGCGCAGGGTCGCTGGAGCCCCCTTGGGCGCACGCGGCTCGCGCCCAAGGGTAATGAGACCAGCCAGCTCCGCTTTGGCGTTTGTTCCTGCGCCGACTACGCGCTCGGATACTTCTATGGTTACCGCCACATGGCCGAGCGGGCCGATCTCGACGCGATCATTCACCTCGGCGACTACTACTATGAGTACGGGAATGATCCGGATAACGTCGAGCAGCTCCGCGAACTCGAGCCGCCCCACGAGACGGTTACGCTCGACGACTATCGTAAACGCTTTAGCCAATGCCGCCGAGATCCCAATCTCCGGGAGCTCCATCGCCAAACGCCCTTCATCGTCGTCTGGGACGATCACGAAACCGCCAACAACTCGTGGATGGGCGGTGCGCAGAATCACACGTCACCCGATCCTGACTGCGAGCAGCCTTGTGATCCCGAGGGTGAGGGCGACTGGTCCGATCGCGTCGCGGCCGCGCGGCAGGCGTTCTTCGAATGGATTCCGATCCGGGACAATCCGGGCCAGAAGCTGTATCGCAACCTGAGGTACGGAGACCTGGCCGAGATCATCATGCTCG
>JBARTN010000049.1:0-2937 GCA_049645265.1 Polyangiales bacterium | reverse complement strand
TACGAAGGCCACGGGGAATCGCTACGGCGAGCGCTTCGACAACCTGGGGAACGACGTGCTCGGGGGTCACGAAATTGATGTTGTGGCAGCCTCGGTCCTGAAGCTCGAGCGCTAGGTCGGCAATCTTGTCAGGTCGCAGCTCGCAGCCGGTTTCCTGCTGACTGATGTCCCAGTTCTGGCAGAAAACACAGCGCAGATTGCAGAGACCAAAGAAAATCGTGCCGCTGCCGTTGTGACCCCTCAGGCAGTCCTCTTCTCCGAAATGCGGAAAAGCCGAGCTTACTACTGCCTGGCGTCCGGTGTTGCAGACCCGGCGCTCGTCCTTCAAGCGATTGATGCGACAATTGCGCGGGCACACGCGGCACTCCTCGAGCTCTCGGAGCGCCGTGGCGACCTTCCCGTTGAGCAGGCCGCTCCGCCAAGTCTGAACGTACATCGGCTCGTGATCCTCGATCACAAAACGAGGATCGGGACGCGCCACTCGGCCCCAGATCTGCCGCATGTTGCGACCTTAGCACCGCGCCCGGGACGGCGCCGCTTCCGTTGCAGCCCTGCTCTGTGTCATCCAAGCTTCTACCGTTCGGCGACGCTGACCGAACGGTAGCTTCCGCCCCTGGCGGCGGGCCAAAGGAGGCGCAGGGTGTCCGCCACGATGCTCGGCAGGCGACGATGGATGAGGGCAGCGGGCGCTGCGACGCTGGCAATTGCTGCGCCGACCTTGACGCGCGCGCGCGGGAACAAGCTCGTCACACTCTTTCTGTGCGGCGACGTCATGACTGGGCGGGGAATCGATCAGGTGCTGCCCCACCCGAGTGATCCACGTATTTTCGAGAGCTACGCTAAAAACGCGGTCGACTACGTACGGCTTGCCGAACGTAAGCATGGCTCGATCGCCAAGCCCGTGGAGTACGCATACATTTGGGGAGCCGCACTTGGTGAGCTCGAACGACGCGCGCCCGATGTGCGCATCATCAATCTCGAGACCAGCATCACAAAGCAAGACAAACCTGCGCCCAAAGGCATCAACTACCGAATGAATCCCGAGAACGTGCCCTGCATCCGAGCGGCGGGGATCGACTGCTGTGTTCTCGCGAACAATCACGCACTGGACTGGGGGCGTGCCGGGTGCGTCGAGACCATTGAAACGTTGCGCGGCGCGCACATCAAGACCGCAGGAGCCGGGCGCGATGCAACGCAAGCCGCTTCTCCGGCTATCCTACCGACTCGACATGGCCGGGTGCTCGTCTTCGCTTTCGGGTCGGTGACGAGCGGGATTCCTCGCGACTGGGCCGCCACCGGGACAAAGCCAGGCATCAACGTTCTACGCGACCTGTCCGACGAAGGCGCACGTCGCATCGGGCAGCAGGTTCGCGCAGCCCGCCAGAACAACGATATCGTCGTGGCGTCCATTCACTGGGGGAGCAACTGGGGTTACAAGATCCCTTCGGACCAGCGAGCCTTTGCGCACGCGCTGATCGATCGAGCCGGTGTCGATATCGTCCACGGTCATTCCTCGCACCACATCAAGGGCATCGAAATTTACCGGGGGAAGCCGATCTTCTACGGCTGCGGCGACTTCATCAACGACTACGAAGGCATCCAAGGTCATCACGGCTACCGCGGAGATTTGACGCTGATGTACTTTCCCATGATGAACCCCGCAACCGGCAAGCTCTTCGAGTTGCAGATGACACCGCTTCGACTCAAGCGATTCCAGTTGCACCCCGCATCGCGAAGCGACGCAGAATGGATTCGCGACACCCTTTCGCGTGAAGGACGAGAGCTGGCAACGAGCGTCACGCTCACCAACGGCAACATCCTAAGAGTCGGACCGTAGACGTTGCGTGTTCGTGTTTCACGCGTCCGGCGAGCTTCACGATGAAAGATCCCGACTGCACTGCATTCCTCCAGTGGGCGTTACCCCGGCTTGGGCACCGTTGGCCCGGCTATCGCAAAGTGCGACGGCAGGTCTGCAAGCGGGTAGATCGTCGCATTCGGGGGTTGGGTCTGGCCGGCATCGAGGAGTACCGCGCGTACTTGGAGGCCCATCACGACGAATGGGCCACTTTAGAGGGGTTATTGCCGATTACGATTTCGCGCTTCTTCAGGGAGCGGGACGTCTTCACGTATTTGTGCGAGATCGCGCTTCCCGAGCTTCGTTGGCTTGCAACTCCTGGGCCCGTTCGCATCTGGAGCGCCGGCTGCGCGGGGGGCGAAGAAGCGTACACCCTATCGATCGCCGCCGAGCGGTCGCAGATTCCGGTTCGGCTCCTTGGTACTGACATCGACGAGCACCAGCTCCGCCGGGCTGCAGACGCCTGTTACTCCCCTAGAAGCTTGAAAGAGCTTTCCGCTGAGTGGCGCGAGTATGCGTTCGAGCCTCGAGACGCGAAGCTCTGTCTGCGGTCGAGATTTCGCAAGCACGTGGAGTTCCGCAAGCAAGACATCCGCCGCGAGATGCCCCAAGGGCCTTTCCACCTGATCCTTTGTCGATATCTTGCGTTCACCTACTTCGAAGAACATGTGCAGCGGAGAATTGCCACGCAGCTCTACGGCCGAGTCGCACCGCGAGGTTTGGTGGTGCTCGGCAAACGCGAGTCGTGGCCTACCGACGCCCCGCGTGTCACCGAAATGAAGGAACGGCTACGCATCTATCGCTAGGAAAAGCCACCCGTCGGCTCCGGAAGCAAGGGCGAATTCAGCCCGGGCGATGCGACGCAAAGTGGAGTCCGAGTGCCCTACGTGAACTGACCGATCAGGATCATTGAGACATCCCCAACAAACAAAGGGGATCCTGTTTCCGGGTGTTGCGTGTCGTTTCTGGTTGTTTCGCGGCGTGTGGGAGAAACTGTGGGAGTCGGCATCAGCCCGTTGCCGTCACGGCCTCTGTGGCTCTGGATCGCCTGCCGCATCGGTCCACCGTCATCGGGCGATCGA
>JBARTN010000048.1:0-14260 GCA_049645265.1 Polyangiales bacterium | reverse complement strand
CCGGGGAGCGAAGCGGCGAAGACCATTAGGTCCTGGTCGACCAGCGGGCAGCGCACCTCGAGGGAATGCGCCATCGACGCGATGTCGACTTTGGTGAGGATGTCGTCGGTCAGGTACGTCTGGATATCGAGGTCGAGGAGGCGATTGATCGGGTCCAACGCGGTCGAGGCGGCGTAGAGCCCTGCGAATCGACGGGCCACCGGGTCGTCGGAGAAACGCGCGCGCATGGCCGGGCCGTAGAGGGCGAGCCGGTCTTCGTGCGGAATGTGCGCTGCGAGGCCGAGGAAGCGGACGTGCTCGGGCTCCATGAGCCGGCGGCCAAAATCGCGGACCTGCTGTGCGGCAGGGATCGGAATGCTTCCGATCGCCTTGGCGAGGACCGCGGGTAGAGGCCCGGGCAGCTCACGCAGCATGCGAGCGGTCCGCGAATGCGAATAACGGCGGTAGCCCGAGAAGGCTTCATCGCCACCGTCACCGCTCAGGGCGACCGTGACACCGCTACGGGTGTACTGGCAGAGGTACCAGGTTGGCAGTGCAGAGCTGTCGGCGAAGGGCTCGCCGTAGTGTCGAACGAGCTCGGGGATGACCGAGGACATATCGGGTTGGACGACGATCTCGTGGTGATCGGTGCTGTAACGCTCCGCCACCATCTGCGCATAGGGAAGCTCGCTGAAGTCCTTGCCGGTGAAGCCGACCGAGAAGGTTTTGACCGGCTGCGAGGAGTGCTTCGCCATCATCGCGACGATCAATGAAGAGTCGACACCGCCCGAGAGGAAGGCCCCTAGAGGAACGTCCGAAACCATGCGAACCCGGACCGCTTCTTCGATCTGAGCGTGCAGCCTCTCGGTCAGCTCGGGCAACGAGCCGCTCGCCGGCTGGTCGAAGCGGAGCTCGAAATAGCGCTCCGGTTCGCCTACCCGTCCGTTCTCGCAAACGAGACGGCAGCCGGGCGCCAGCTTGTGCACGCCTTCAAACGCCGTCGAAGGCGAGGGCACGTACTGGAGGCACAAGAACGAATCGATCGCGCCGATGTTGGGGCGCCGCTCGAAGTGATTGGATTCGGCGAGCGCCCCGAGCTCCGACGCGAATACCAGACCCTCGGGACCGGCGTGATAAAAGAGCGGCTTCTTGCCGAAACGATCGCGTGCGAGGACCAGCCGCCGCCGTGGCCCATCCCAAAGCGCGATCGCGAACATGCCGCGCAGGCGATCGACGAAGTCCACTCCCTCTTCCTCGTAGAGGTGCACGACCACTTCGGAGTCGGAGCGAGACTTGAAGCGGTGCCCCTTGGCTTGCAGCTCGCGCCGCAGCTCCTGGAAGTTGTAGATTTCACCGTTGACGACGATCGCGATCGAGTCGTCCTCGTTGGTCATTGGCTGGACGCCTTCGGGACGCAGATCGATGATCGACAGGCGGCGGTGACCGAGCGCGCAGGGGCCGTCGCTCAGGTATCCGTGATCGTCGGGTCCGCGATGCACCATCGCGTCGCACATGCGTCGAACGGCCTCGACGTCCGGCGCCCCCTCGGGGTTTGATGCCAGATTGCCCGCGATGCCGCACATGCGGTCAGGCCTCCTTCGGTTGCTTGGGTGGGCACCAGGCGCGAAGCCAGATCAGGTTCACGGCAAGCGAAACGCCAAGGCCGATCACGCCGACCTGCCCGAGCGAACGTAGACCCGGGCTGTCGGCGGTCATCAGGGCGCCGAAGGCGACCATCGAGGTCAGCGTCGAGGCGGCGACGGCCTTGTAGGTGGCGTATTGCTGCCGCGGGCCGTCGTAGTCGTATGCCCAGCGGACGTGCACCGCGCCGTCGACGGCCAAGCCGACCACCACAGGCACCGCGAGCAGGTTGTAGAGATGTAGATCGATCCCGAAGAGAGTCAGCGTCGCCGCGAAGAAAACGGTGCTCAGCGCCGTCGCGAGGAATACGTCGCGGGTGACGCCGAACGACCGGCTCGCGATCGCCGTTGCCGCGATCAAGCCCAAGAACACCAACGCGAGAATCCAAGGCGAATCGGCGATCAAGGCTGGGGTCACTTCACCTAGGAGCGCCGCGGCCGAGGCGAAGGTCACGTCGGGATGTGCCGCACGCAGTTGATCGAGCCAGATCGAAAGCCGCTCCATCGCTTGGGAGTCCGAGCCCCTCAGAGGCACGTAAATGATGCCGCTCTTTCCGATCGAGCCGTCCTTGAGGACCAGCGTCGCGGCAAGCCATTGGGGGATCTGATCGGCTTGGGGCGGGCCGTCGACATCGACCCAGGGCTCGAGCTCGTCGAGCTCTTCGAGCAGCTTGCTGTCTTCGCGCTCGATCGCTTTTTCCCGAGCGCGTACCAGCGTCGCCTTCAGGCCCGTCAGGATTTCGGTCTTCTCGTCGGAGTCGTCAGGGAAGATCACCTGGGCCGAAACGACGATCGGCTCGACGCCGAGCGCCTCGACAGCGCCGACTGTCATCAGCTCGTCGCCGACCGCAGCATTCACCGCCTCAGGCGACTCTCCGACGTAGAGCGCATTGATGTTGCCGCGCGCGCGCATCATCGAGTCGTCCAGCCCGTGGCCAACGCCCTCGGGTTGAAGCTTGCTCAGATTGGGCTCGAAGCCGATTTGCAAGGCGAAGGGAATCGCGAGAAGCCCCAGGAGCAGAACCAGCCAGGCAAAGCCCCGGGCGCTGCGCTCGTTCGCCGCCGGCCGCCGACGACTGGTTTCGCTGCCCGGGACCAAGCGGACCATGCTCGGGAACACCGCAAGCGTCCAAAGCAGCGTCACCATGATTCCGAGCGAAGCCATCCAACCCATCTGTGAAAAGCCTTGAAAATCCGTCATCGACAGAGCCCCGAAACCGCAAGCCGTGGTCACGCCGGCAACCAGGAGCGAGACCCAGAGCTCTTGAACGCTTGCTTTGGCTGCGGCGGCCGCATTCAAGCCTTCAGCGCGCGCGGACTGGTAGTGCATCAAGAGATGAATCCCAAAGTCGATCGCCATGCCTGCGAGGATCGCCAACGCGGCGGCGCTGATGATGTTGATCTCGGGCTGAATGAGGGCGATCAAACCAACGGCAACCGCGAGACCGCTCAACATGGGCACCATGAGCTGCACCAGCGCTGTGAGATCCCGAAAGAAGATCAGCACCACGAGAAGCGAACCGAGACCGGCGAGGATCGAGACCAATCGAAGGTCGTTCAAGATGATGCCGTGCTCGAGGGGGGCGACCCGGTAGCGCCCGATGACCTCGATCCGCGTCCCCTCTGGCTCTGATCGGACCAGAGGCACGGTGATCGCCTCAGTCCGCTCCTTGATCATCCGGGCGTAGCCAATGTCGCCCGGCGAGCCGCTCAGCATGACCTGCACCGCGCAGACGGTGCCCGCGTCGTTGCAGAGCGCCTGCTCCCCCTCGTCACGATCGCCCTCGCCGCTCGAGCCCGCCTGCTTGGCCGACTGGCCGGTCAGCTCCTGGAGCACCGTGCCGGCCGGCGAGCGATCGACGGCCGCACGAATCTCGTCGCTGTCGGGCAGCTCGGGCGGGTCCGCGATGGTCACGCACAGGGGCGAGGCCTTGCAGACCTCCCAATCGAGCGCCTCTTCGGCAAGCTCACTCCATTCGTCGAGCGTCTCGGCGTCGACGTAGTACAGCGCGCGCTCGGCGAGCGCGTCCAGACCGTAGCCAGTCATCACCCAGACCGTCTCGGGCCACTCGGCGAAGGTTTCGGCGAGTTGGGCCGCGAGAGCCTTGCTTCGGTTGGGGTCATCGGTTTCGACCAGAATCGTGAGCGGCTCTTCGAGGCCGAGCTTGTCGCGCGTTGTCTGAATCGACAGAACCGAAACCGAGTCAGCCGGGAGCAGCGCTTCGAGCCCCGTATCGAGCTGAAGCCTGCTGGCAACCCAAACGGCGGCAGACGCGAGACCGAGCGCAACGGCAAGTGTCAAGACTGATCGCGTCACCGCGCGGAACTATAGGCTTCGCCGCTCAGATCACAACTCCGGCCGAACTTCCGACCATCGTCCATGCCTAGCTCGAAAGTCTCCTGCAAGCCGTCGGGGTTTGCGTAATCGAATTTGTCGATCTTGATCGGCTCCGAAGGTTGCACCCAGGCGACGCGTTTCGTCGACGGAAGCTCGCGCTCGTACTTGCGGCTAAGAAGAACGAGCGTTTGGCCGGGCTCGTTCTCTGCGAGCCGAACCGGAATGTTCTCGATCAAGCCACCGTCCAGCACCTTTCGACCTCCGAAGTGGCCCTCCGGCAAGATGGGAGGAATGCACGATGCCGCCAAGACCATGCTGATGTAGTCCTGCAGCGTGCGGCAGTCGGTCGCACGTCCGACGAGCGGCTTGAAGCCGGCCTTCGCGGGCCATCTGGGGTAGATGGGATCTTTGCGGAGTGTCTTTTCGAGGCCGTAGATGCAAAGCGCCGTCGTTGCGCCGATCGCCCCGCCGAGCCACTCCGGGTATCCGCTCATCAGGAAGTGAACCGAACGCTTCTTGAGGGTGTCCAAATCATCAGGTCCGATGAGCTCTCTCAGCGCTTCACGGTACATTCGAGCATGCGGGAGCAGCGCGCCCCGCTTGAACGGACTGACGTTTTCCCAGTGGATGTTCCTCGGGTTCTGCGCCGTGAAGCCTTTGAAGAGATTCAGCGCGTAGTGCGACCGGTCGAGAACTGCCGCCGTGGCCATCGCACAGCCGGCGCTGGTCGAGCCGACAAACTTCACCGAGCGTTGGAGATCGAGCCCGGATTCTTTGGCGCCCTCCCAGAAACCGAGTTGCCAAAAGCAGCGGCTGCCTCCACCGGCAAAGATCGCGTTTCGGAACGTCATGGGCTGGCCATTGTTGATCCGCAGTGGGCTGTCTGTCGAGCCGAAGCCGGTTGCCTGGGCGAGAAAATCGGGTAGACGATGCGCCTTCGCATTGCTGCCCGATTTTGGGCCTCGGAGCACCGCTCATGCCGCCACTCGTCGTCTGCCTCGATCTCGAAGGAATCCTCATCCCCGAGGTGTGGATCGCCTTTGCCGAAAAGACTGGAATCGACGCTCTCCGGCGCACCACCCGGGACGAGCCAGACTACGACAAGCTCATGCGCGGGCGCCTCGAGATTCTCGACGAGCAGGGCTTCAAGCTCTCCGACATCGACGAGGTCATCGGCACGATGGAGCCCTTGCCCGGCGCCAAGGAGTTCCTCGACGAGCTCCGCGACCGAGCTCAGCTGATCATCCTCAGCGACACGTTCTATCAGTTTGCCGCGCCCTTCATGCGGCAACTCGGCCAGCCCACGCTCTTCTGCCATGAGCTGCTGACCGACGAGAATAATCGGGTGACCGACTACAAGCTCCGACTGCCAGACGGCAAGCGCAAGGCCGTCGCGGCGCTCAAGAACATCGGGTTTCGGGTTCACGCTGCGGGCGATAGCTACAACGACACGACCATGCTGAAGGAGGCGGACCGGGGCATCTTGTTCCGCTGCCCCGACAACGTCGCTGAGGAGTTCCCGCAGTTCAAACGGACCGATGCCTACAGCGAGCTCCTGCCGGCCTTGCTGGACTAGCCCTCGGCGCAGACTCGGCTCGCGGCTAAGCGCCGTCGCCGTAAACCGCGGCGTGCACCGCTTCGGCCGCTTGCAGCATACCGAGCCCCGGGTCGGTCAGCAGATGCGTTTCGATGCTGCGGACCTGGCCTGCCTTGCAAGCGGCGAGCAATTGAAAACCAGGGTGGCGGCACAGCGAACGCTCCGTGCCGGGATTCGTGATGATCCAAGGCGGGTCGAGGCTGAGAAGCTGCTCATTGGTGAACGCCGGCCATCCGTTGAACCCCGCTTCTGCGGCAACGTCGATCAAACCAGCGGCGACCAGGACGTCGTGAAAGCTCGTTCCCGCGGTTCCGCCGTAGAGCCGGTCGCCGTGGATGCCGACGTAGAGGCCGCGTCGCCTTTCGCCGTCGGGGATGTCCTCGGAGACCGCATCGAGCCTCTGGACGAGTTGGTCGGCGAGCGCCTGGCCTCGCTCGGGCACATCGAGCACGGAGGCTAGCTGTCGAATGTTGGGCAGCAGAGTTTCGAGACCGCGCATCGGGCCGAGGTCGAACACGTTCAGGCCGGCTTCTTTGAGGCGTTCGACTTGCCGTCTATCGATGAAATTGTTGATGAAGACGATGTCGGGCCGGAGCTCGATGATCGTTTCGATGTCGCGCGCGTGTTCGACGCCAATCTTGTCTTCGTAAGGGCGGGATGCCTGCGACCGGAGCGTGTGAGCGCTGACTGCCAGCAAGCGCTTGGGCTCGATGATCTCGATGAGAACCTGATCCGCGATGGTGCTGGTGCTGACGATGCGGGCGTAGTCGCGCACCAGGATGCGCTCGCCGGTGGCGTCTTCCGTGGTTCTCACGCCCGTGCGCTGCTGCTCCTGCGGCGTCCTCTTCGAAATGGCAGCAGTCACGCCCGCGCTCGTCAGGACCGCGATGAGTAGGAGCGCGCCGTTGATGACGTGGACCCGCTTCATGTCACTCCGGGCTTGCGGTATCGGAGTCGGGCTCGAACCCAATGCGAGCGTTCTCGATGAGCTTCACGCCGTACACCGCTCGAATCGGCTCTGCGCTTACGACCTCTCGCGTGTCGCCTTGCTCCACCACGCATCCCTCTTTCAACAACAGAGCCCGGTCGGTGGTGCTCAGCGCGTCGGCAAGGTCGTGGAGCACGACGACGAGCGTGTGTTCGCGTGCAGCGAGCGTTCGGATCAAGCGCAGGACCGCCATTCCTTCGCCCACGTCGAGCGCGGCCGTCGGTTCGTCGAGCAGCAAGATGGGCGCGTCGGAGGCGAGAGCGCGGGCTAGCAAGACGCGCTGCTGCTCTCCGACGGAGAGATGGGTGAAGATTCGATCACGGAGTGCATCGGCATGCGCGGTCTCTAGTGCATGGTCGATCGCCTCTTTGTCGCTTTTCGACATGCCGCCGAAGCTTCCGCCATGAACGTAACGGCCCAAGGCGACCACTTCCTCCACCGAGAGCGCGGATCGAAGCAGGCTGCGCTGCGGCACGTAGGAAATCCGCCTCGCCCGGTCTCGCGGTGAAAGAGAGGCGACGTCTGTCTCAGCGATTTCGACGCTGCCTTCGTACGGCAACAAGCCCGCCAGCGCTTTGAGCAGCGTGCTCTTGCCCGCTCCGTTGGGACCGAGGAGAGCGAGCACTTCGCCGGGATGGGCCTCCAGGTCGACATCGCGTAGCACCGTGCGGCTGTCGAGCGTGACGCTCAAGCCGCGGGCCCGAAGACCGAGATGTCTTTCGCCGTTACGCATAGGCGCGCTCCCGGCGAAGCCGAATCAGAAGCAGCAAGAACAGCGGCGCGCCGATCAAGCCCGTCACGACGCCAAGGGGGATCTCGCTGCGTGACGGGATCAGTCGAGCGACGACGTCGCAGGCGACCAGGAAGATCCCCCCTGCCAATGCAGCCGCAGGGATCAATCGCTGATGCTTGGTCCCGGCAAAAGGGCGCAGCATGTGCGGCACGACCAGCCCCACGAAGCCCACGTTACCGCCTACAGATACGGCTCCAGCAACCAGAACGCTCACCCAAATTGCCGACCACCAACGGGCCGCCCCAACGTTGGCGCCCATCGATTGCGCCTCCTCCTCGCCGCTCAGCAGAAGGTCGAGCGAGCGTCCCCAAAACCAGGACGCGACCAGTGCGATGCCGATGAGCGGGAGAGCGAACGAGAGTTGACGCGGACCGGTCCCGCTCACCGAGCCAAGTGAAAAGGAGACGACTGCCCGGCCGAGCTCCCAGGTTTCTTGTGCGACGCTGGTGATGAAGGCGCTCAAGCTCAAAAAGAGCGCGCTCAGGACGAAGCCCGTGAGGAGGAGCGCGAGCAGGTCTTGTGTGATGCGCAAAAAGAGCAGCAAAACCGCCAGAGCGCCCAAGGCCCCGACGAAGCAACCGATCGGCACGATCATTTCGGGAACGATGAAGCTGCTCCCGGCGCCAACGAGCCCGTAGGCGAGGAGGGCGACTTGTCCGCCAAAGCTCGCGCCGGCTGTCGTGCCGAGCACCGACGGGCTTGCTAGCGGATTGCGAAACAGGCCCTGCACGACGACACCGCCCACGGCCAAGGCCGCCCCGGCAAGAAACGCAGCCACTAGGCGATACCCGCGTAGCTTCAGGAACGTGTCGCGGAGCTCTGGGTCCGTGAGATCGCCCGAGCCGACCAGCACGGCGAGGGCCGCAGCGATGAGCAAGAGCAGAAACAGCAAGGGATAGAGCCGCACCGCGCGTCCTTACCACGCGCTCCGAGACGGATCGATACGCATCACGGACGATTGACCCTCGAAAGAGGATCGGTCATCGTCGGCTCAAGCAGGGAAGTCGGTGAGAGGCCGGCGCGGACCCGCCACGGTATGTGACTGAATGTTCTGTCGTGATGCCACTGGGTGATGAGCCTGGGAAGGTGACAGGACCTGGGGTCGCGAGCCCGGAAACCTGCGAACGTGGTTTTGTGCTTATCGCCTCGGGGATGGCGAGAGTCGCGCGTCGGAATTCCTGTTCCGTTCGATCGGCCGTTCCCGAAATAGGAACGGGATTTGGAGCAGGTCGGGAAGCGGCGGATCGAGCGAGCGGTTGGGAGAACGCTTCCCTTCCGTCTTGCGCACTGTGCCCTCATCGCAGTCGCTGCAATCACCGCGCCGGCATCCGCGCAGTTCGGTTCGACGGCGAAAGTCACGAGGCCTATCCCCGCGACGAACTCGCTCGATGCGACCGCGGCGGGCAGCGAGGTTCTCGTCAGGGATCGCATCGTCGCCCAGACGACAGAGCAGCTTCTGTTGGAATCGGCAGGCACGCGGGTGGTTGCTGCGGGGGGGCCCGGTAGCCCGTTCTGTGTCCGCTTGCGCGGTGTTGCCTGCGACCAGATCACGGTGATGCTCGGTGACATACCGATTAGCAGCCCAGATACCGGGGCGTTCGACCTGAGCTTGATCCCCCTCGAGGCGGTGGACGGTTTCCAAGTCTTCCGCGGCGGTGCGCCAGCCTGGCTCAACGAAGGCTCCGTCGGCGGCGTATTTCGGTTCCTTCCGCGAACCTACAAAGAGAACGAGGTCGGGGCTCGTGCGACGGCGGGAAACTTTGGCTCCTGGCGCACCAACCTTTTCGGCGCAGCTGCCACCGAGAAGGTTCAGTTATTCGCCACCGCCGGAGCTGCCGGATCCCGAAACGACTACCCCTATCTCTTTGACAACGGAACGCTGCTCGAACCGAGCGACGACTACGAACGCCGCCGTCAGAATGCCGATTTTCTCGAAGGCTTCGGCTTCTCGAACGTCGTGGTCGAGACGAGCGACTCCAGCCACCTCGACTTCGTCTTCCTGGGAGTCGGGCGGGAACGCGGCGAGCCCGGGCCCGGCGCGAGCCCAGCGCTTCAGGCACGGACCAAGACGACCCGTCTCATCGGCTCTGCTTCGTGGCTGCAGGAAAAGGAGGGGTCGCATCCGTATCGACTTCAAGTTGCCGCCAACTACGACTACGGGCGGAATCGATTCACCGACGAGTTCGCGGAGATCGGCAGCGGCGGCCCGCGACGGACCAATGACCAGACACATGTGGTCTTCGGCCGAGTCGCGTCGTCGGTGATGGCCACGCCGTGGCTCGAGGTTACCGCCATTGGAACCGCCCGCTATCAAGTTTTCGATCCGGAAAACGAGCTCGTCGGCGCTTCCGAAGCGGCGTCCGATCGCGTGACCGCCGCAGGCGCGGTGGAGACCCGTTTCTTCGGAGAGCTCGGCAAGGTGGCACTCGAGCTCCGTCCGAGCGTCCGCCTGAGCTGGACACGCGCGTCGATACGCCAGGCCCCCCTCGTAGGCTCAGCGCCCGATGAGTCCTCCTCGTTCCTGCCAACCTATCGAGTCGGGGGCGCGATCTCGCCCCTGGAGTGGCTTGCGTTACGCGGCTCGGTTAGCAGTGGGCACAAGCTGCCCTCATTGCTTCAGCTGTTCGGCAACGAATCGACCGTGGTAGCCAACGTCGGCTTGGTTCCGGAGCGATCGTTGGCTTACGACGGTGCGGTTACGGTCCGCGGCCACACTGGAGTCCTCAGCGGCTACGGGTCCGTCGGGGCATTTTTGATCCATCTCGATGACGCGATTCGACTTCGCCGCCTCTCGCAGTTCACGATCATCGCGGAGAACATCGATGCTGCGCGCAACCGTGGCGTCGAAGTCGAGCTCCGCGGGGGGATCACCCAGCACTTCATTCTGCACAGCGAGATGACTTGGACGCAGGCGATCGACGAAGCGACCGGAAACTCGTTGCCGGGGCAGCCGGAGTGGGTCGTATTCGCGCAGCCCGAGGCACATACGGGAACGCTTTCGAAATGGGTGTCGGACATCATGGCTCTCTTTCAAGTCGCGTACATCGGAGAGAGTTTCGGAGACCCAGCGAATCTCGTGGAGATCCCTGCGCGCACGGTTCTCGCGGTGGGTGCTGGTGTCGATCTGTTTCGAAGCCACCTGGGGTTGAGCTTCCGAGTCGACGACCTGCTCGACTCGCGAGGATTCGATTTGGTTGGGTTTCCGCTTCCGGGGCGCCGCTACACGGGGCGATTGAGCTGCCGCTACACTTGGTAGGTTGACTTTGGTCGACCCCAAACTACCGTCTTCGTCCTTGCGAGGGTTGAAGGCGGCTTCACCGAAGCCGTTGGAGATAGATCGACGGAAAGAAATCCGTTCGGTTGAACAGGGAAGTCGGTGAGAGGCCGACGCGGACCCGCCACGGTATGTAACTGAATGCGCTGCCATGATGCCACTGGGTGTGAACCTGGGAAGGCGGCAGGGCCTAGGGTTACGAGCCCGGAGACCTACCATCGTGAGCTCACTCGAAACGCCTCGGGGAGGGCGGGTGGCTACAGGGTTCCGTTTCACGATTGAACGTGCCTCGTTCCTGTCCTTCCTACTCCGAAGCGGAGGAAGCAAATGGAACGGGATCTCACATTCACTCTCTTGATTGGACTCTTGCTCGCGGCCGTCGGCTGCGGGGAGAGCAGTCCAATGGGCGCCGACGACTCCGCAGGAAGCGGGGGTGCTGCGAGCTCCGGTGGCTCTGCTGCGGTAGGCGGCAGCGGCGGCGCGCCTGGCAGCCCCGCGCTCGATCCGCTCTCGGCCACCCCACGCTACGCCGTGCTCAGCTCGGACTTCAGCAGCTCGTCGATCGCGATGCTCGACGCCGACTTCGCCACCATCGACGAGAGCTGGCTCAGCTCCGGGACGACGTTTCCCGGTCTGGTCGCGACCTTGTCCGGCGACGTGGTCTTGCCCAACCGCCAAGCGGGCGACGGAACGGTCGCCGTGATCGATCGATTCTTCACGGATGTGGTGACTCGCTTTTTCGTGCCGAGCGGGAATCTCAATGGGCAGCTACGGACCCAGGGCGACATCGGTGACTCGGGCTTCTCTTCGAACCCGCAGGATTTCATTTTCGTGGACTCGGACAGTGCTTGGGTGCCCCGCTATGAGTCCAACTTGAATCCCGCGGCGATCCCTGAAAACCAAGGGAACGACCTGTTCGAGGTCAATCCTTCCGACATGAGCGCAACGGGCGCCCGAATCGACCTCTCTTCGCTCGACACGACTGCCAGCGCGGGGACCGGAGACGAAGCCGTCGACGTAGATGTATTCGCGCGACCGAGCCGCGGCGTGCTCCTCGGCTCGACCATCGTGGTCGGGCTCGACCGGATCAGCGCAAACTTCGATGCGACCGGGCCGGGAATGGTGGCGGTCGTCGACCTTGAAGACGAGTCGGTCGAGGGCTTGGAGCTTCCCGGGCTGAAGAGCTGCGGGCACACCGTTCCCGTGCCGGAAGCTCTGACAAAGGTCGTGGTGGCCTGTGTCGGCTTCGCACAACCGTTCGGCGACGAGCCGCAGGTTCGAGCCTCGTCAGGCATTGCCTTGCTAGACGTCGGCGAGGGCGGGCCCGTGATCGAGGAGCTTTGGCGGGTGGCCGACGACCCCATGTCGGCGATTGCGGTCGACTTCGTGATCGCGATCGACGCGGAGCGGGTCGTTGCGGTCGCAAGCGGCGACTTCACCACGATCTCGGACCGTCTGTACGTGATCGATCTCGAGACTGGAGCGCAAGACCTCGTCCACGAGTCCACGAGCTCGTTCGTCATCGGCCTGCCTGCCTATGATCCACAAAACGGAATGCTGTACGTGCCGGATACGGCCGAGAACGCGGTTTTGGAGTTCGCGGCGGATGAAGGCGGTTTCATCGAAGTGGGGTCGAGCACGATTGCGCCCGGCATCGGGCTTCCACCGACGAAGGTCTACTTACTCGACTGAGGGCGAAGGCTCGTTTGCCGCCGGGGGAGGGTTCGCGTTCTCGGGCTCGGGCTCGTTCGCGTTCTCGGACTCGTTCGCGTTCTCGGATTCGTCTGGATCGGCGTTTTCGCCGTTGTTCTCGGATTGCTTCCGGGACTTCTTCGACTTGTACTTTTGCTGAACATCCTTCGCGCCCTTGGTCGCGACCGAAACCGCGCCTGCGATGTAAACGACGACGGCAGATATCGTGGAACGAGTTCGCTCATAAGAGACGACCTCCGTGTCACGATTGAGGGAGGCAGCCAGAGCATCTCCTCTGCCGAAATAGCCGTTTGCGCCGACGGTAAAACGATAACCTTTCGTGTCGAGGCCGACCGAGACCGAGGCGCCCCAGATGTTGACTTGGTCCGGGGTGTACTCGGTCGCGGTAGCTGGAACGTCTGGTGCGGCGGAGAGGTTGGTGAATAGACCCCCGGCCACGGCGACCTTTCCGAAGAGATGCTCGGAGCCGATGGCAACGTTCGGCGTCCAACGCCTTTCGGTCGAGTTCGCGAAGTAGGTGCCAAGCGTCCGATTCACGCCATCTAGCTCCGGGGGTCGATCGAAAACGGCGCGATCGCGAATCGGTCCGGCGATCGCTGCGTCTACAGACAGAATCGTCACCGCATTGGCCTGGTATTCGAAACCCGCCCGAAGCTCCCAGGGGATCGGCGCTCTCGTGGAGAAGCCTCCCTGATCGAACAGAAAATAGGTGGGTTCCTCGCCGGCGACCGTGGTCGTCAAGCGGCGAAAGACGCTGCCCTTTCTGCTCACGGGGATCCCTGGCGTTTGGAACAAAATCCCCAGCTTCCAGCGGCTGTTGAACCGATGGAGTGCACCCAGTCGAAGGACGATGTCCCAGTTCTTAACGGAAAGCGAGGTGCCAGATGTTGCAGCGTCGCCGCCTACTCGGAGACCGATCTCGTCGAGTGTTCCACCGGCCGCGAGCCCGATGTCTTCGCTGTAGAACCCTCGCTGCTGTGCGACGAAGGCCGTGAACCCAAGCGCGGTTTTCTTCGTTGCCTGTGCCGCGAACGAAACGCCGTACCACCTCGAGCTATAGTCGTTGTTCAAGCGAAGATCGAGGCTAGAAGCGGGTTCGATCTGAATCGAGCTCGCGTTAAATTCATTGCGGTCGACCTCCAAGGTGCTGTAGCCCAGCGCAAACTGGTGGTCGCCGAATCTCTTGCGCCCGAACTTGATGACCGTTCCGATGAAGCGCGGAATCGTCGACGTGCGTTTGGAGGTGAAGTCTGCGTCCGCGGCCGGCGAATCGAATGCGTCATCGATCTTGTTCCGTGCGAACACGAGCGAGCTAAAGCTGCCCAGAAGCTGGAAGCGACCCCCGCTCATGATCCCAGCAGGGTTGTAGTAGGTGGCTGACGGATCGCTTGCGACCCCGGTGAACGCGCCTCCGAGTCCAATCGCGCGCTCGCCGATCGGAATGGACCTGTAGTAGAGAGATTGAGCCTCCGCGCGATTCCCAACGGCGCTGGACGTGACTAGGAGCGCGAAGAAAATGGTGGCACAGGCAAATAGCCTAAGGCTCGGGTCGACCCAGGACGTCACGGACGCGAGCTTCCCACGGAATCGGTGGCCCGACGACCTCTTCCGTCGCCGAAATGTCCAAGACGCTGTAGGCGGGGCGGGGCGCGGGGCGCGGGAACTCTTCGCTCGTACACGGCTCCACTCGGCAATCGGGGTTCACGATTTCGGCGATCAGCGCTGCGAGCTCGAACCAGCTGCACTCCCCGCCGTCGGTCACGTGGAAGACGCCACGGCTGCCTCGCTCTACGAGTGCCAGGCTCACCTCCGCGAGCTTTCGACCGTCGGTGGGGCGGCCTCGCTGGTCGTCGACGACGCGAAGGCTTGGTCGGGTCTTCGCGAGCTCGCGGATCGTGAGCACGAAGTTCCGGGCCCAAGGAGCGTACAGCCAGCTGC
>JBARTN010000047.1:0-7724 GCA_049645265.1 Polyangiales bacterium | reverse complement strand
TCGGGGTCAGACGCTCGGGCGCGCCAGCCGGCGACGTGGTCGAACCAGGATCCGTACTGCAAGCGGCCTTCGATGAAGCGCCGGTAGAAGTCGTCCAGCGACCCCTCGAACCCCAAGTACGCACGGTAGAAATGAAAGTACGACAGCAGCACGTCCAAGCCGTCGCGCTCAACGTAGATGTAGCGCGCGCCGTCAGGCAGCCATTCCCGAGGCAGGTGGCTCTTGAATATCCGGGGTGAAGGGAATCGCTCCAAGTCCGAAGCGCGGAGCTCGCCGATTGCCAATGAGCGCTCGAACCAGGGCGAGACCCTCGTCAAATGCGTCGGGTCGGGCTGCGCGTCGTGCGTTAGGAGATAGAGAATCCACTGGGTTAGCGTCGTGCCCGAGCGTGGGTAGCTCGAGATGAAAACGTCGCTCTCCCGAACTTCGAGCTCCATTCGGCCTCGCAGGAACTTGGCGATTCGCCTAGCGTTGTCCAGATTGCGAGCTGCGACGTCGAGCACGTCGGTTGCCGCGCCCAGAATACGGCTCGCCGTCTTCTGCAACGGGCCTTTCGTCTTGCTCGTCTTGGTTGGCCGCATGATCAGACGCTGACTACCCTAGCACTGCCGATGGAAGCCCTAGCACATATCACGACACCGGAGTTCGCTATCGCGTTCCTGGTGAGCTTCGTGGCGGCGGCGCTTCACAGCACGGTGGGCTTTGGCTTCGCACTGCTCAGCGTGCCCGTTCTTTCGCTTCTCAATCCTCTCTTTGCACCCGTGCCTCAGCTCCTCGTCGTCTTCCCGCTGACCCTTGCGATCGTCCTTCGCGAACGCCACGCCGTGGAGGTCAAGCGCACCCTTTGGATCTTTGCTGGCCGGATACCTGGAGCGCTCGTCGGCGTCGCGCTCCTGAAGATGCTCTCGGGAGCCGCGCTCGACGTCTTGATGTCGTCGATGGTGTTCCTCGGCGTGGCTCTCGTCGTCAGCCGCGGGACGTTCCGGCGTACGGCGGCTCGTGAGTTCGGGGCCGGTGTCGCTTCTGGAACCATGGCGATGGTCTCTGCGATCGGCGGACCGCCCATCGCGCTTCTCTATCGAAACGACGAGGGCCCGACCGTGCGGGCGAACCTAGGCTTGGTGTTCGCGATCGGTCTCTGCATCACCATCAGCGTCCGCGCCTTGGCCGGGGAGGTGAGTTGGGCTGAAGTCGTCATTGGCGCCGCGCTGTTGCCAGCGGTTTGGCTCGGACTAAGGGCCAGTCAGACACTGATTCCTAGGGTCGACGGCCCGCGGCTCCGCAATGCCATCGTAGTCGTGGCTGCTGGCGCGGCGCTCTTGCTGTTCGCCCGGGGCGTCTTCAACTGGTGAAGTAGACCCAGGTCGTTTCCGGCTGGAAACGCACCGCGTGCCAGGCGGCTGGAACCTCGGGCTCGCTCCAGTAGTAGAGCCATCGCGCATCGACCGGCGCGATGTTCGTGCAGCCATGGCTGCGCACTTTGCCGAAATCGGTGTGCCAGTACGCACCGTGAAGCGCGTAGCCGCCGTGGTAGTAGAGCGTCCACGGAACCTCTTCGACCTCGTAGAAACCGTCGATCGGGTCGGTCGCGTTCATCGTGGTCGAGATGTACTTCTGCTGGATTTCAAAGAGCCCGGTCGGAGGTTCGTAGCCCTCTTTGCCGCTCGAGATCAGCGTCGCATAGACAGGCTTATCGCCTTCGTACGCGACGAGCGTTTGCTCTCCCAAGTCGACGTGAATCCATTTTCCATTGGCTGGAACATCACTCGGACGCTTGGCTTGCCGCACCACGCGCACCTCGTCTCGTTTCACAGCGCCAGGCTTGCCGGCCACGTACGCTACGTCGTCGACGCTCGGTTCCTCTTCGACCACGAAGCGCCCGTGCTTCTGCGCCTTGCCCGTCACGCGGACCTTCCCGCCCTTGACCTCGAGCAGGTCTCGATCTTCGCTGTACACGAACGCCAAGGGGAGGCTCCAGCCGTCTCGGCCGAGCTCCTCGCCGCGAACGACATCGGGGTTGCGAAGCTCGACGTCGCTTTCGCGCACGAAGCGGCCCCGAATCGTGCGATAGAACACGCTGCCGTCGGCCTCTCGCGTCTCCTTCTCGGCAAGCGCGAGGAAGTAGTCGCCCTCCATGAGCGACGAGACCACCTCAGGTGTCCGGCCCTTCTTCTCCATCGCGCGTCGGGCTTGCGCTTCTTCTTCTACAGTAGGTATCCGGAAGTAGCGCGGCGCCCTCTTGGTGATGACCCGCGAGTACTGGTAGGGAAGATGGCTGCTCACCTTGGCGGGCGGGACCCCATATCGGTTGCCGTTCGGCGAGTCGCTCACGTGGAAGCCGAGAGACGTGCACACGTATCCAAACGGCGTCGCTTCGTACCAGGAGCCGTCGTTGCAGCCTGAGCCGTCGACTTGGTTGCCTACTTTGAGCACGGTGCCGCGGCGCACGATGCCTGCGACCTTGGGGCTGCTCACCGCTTGGTCATAGACGAACGCGTCGTAGTGAAAGGCCGAGCCAAAGCGCCCCGTCGTACCGGGGTTGTTCTTCGGGTTTTGTTGGCGTTCGTTCCAGCCATCTAGGCCAGGCGCAGGAAGCAAGCGCTGCCCGTCGACAATCTCGGCGCGGTGTAGTTGCTCGTTCGAAGCGTGCTCGCCGAGGGCGACCGCCCCGCCGCTGACTCCAGCGATCAGAACCGCCAGACATAAGAAAGACCATCGATGTGAGAGATACCGCAACATGTACCGTGCTTTGAAAGCGGCGCTCGACCCACTGCGCAGCGCTGTCCGAGGATAGCGCCAGTTTCCGGGGATTCAAAAGATCGGCCAGCTCCAGGATTTCAGGCGCAATTTCTGCGCTAGGTGCCCCCCATGGCTGGTGGTAAGCCCCCGTCATGCCATCCGATTACGCCCAACAGGCGCTCTCCCATCTTCGCGATCCCTCGGACTTCCAGTGGTACGCCATCCCGCTTCTGGTGCTCGTGCTCTACGTCTATCACGACCAGATCGGCCGGAAGAACTACAGCGTCGTCTTCGCCGGCCTCGCGCTTTGGGGCATGGATTGGTTCAACGAGATTTGGAATGCGTTGGTCTTCCACTTCAGCGGCTACTCGCCGGTATGGGCTGCACCGGGCGAGACGGCGTACTTGATTCTGATCGGCTTGAACATCGAGATCTGTTTCATGTTCGCGATTCTCGGCATCGTGACGACCGTCATGCTCCCGAGCAAGGAAACCAAGATTCTCGGCCTGCCCAACCGCTGGGTCTTCGCGGTCTTTTTCAGTGCGCTCGCGGTCTTCATCGAGTACCTGCTCAACGCCGTCGATGCGCTGACTTGGGACTACTCCTGGTGGAACCGCTCCGCGCCTTGGCTCATCTTCCTAATCGGTTACTTCCCGTTCTTCGTCGTCGCCTACTGGGTGCACGACATGAAGAGCATCAAACGGCAAGCAGCCGCAGTCGGCGCCATCCTCGGGTTCGATGCGATCGGTCTCGTCGTCTTCGGCGCCGCGCTCGGCTGGATTTAGGCGATCGTTCGGGTGCTCTAAGGGCTGACCAAATCGTTTTGGTCGCAGGGGCCATCGCAAGGGTTCGAGACGGTTCCGTTTGCGTAGAACTCGACCAAGATGGGCCCAAGGGCTTCGAGCTCGGTCGCGCGGCCGTGCGGGTCGTCCATGGTGTCATCCCAATGCGGGATGTTGGTGATCGGCGGGTCCGGGTTGCCGAAGTCGATTTCGATCATCGCCGAGCGCGTTCCAGCCGTTCCGCCGGTGCCCGCCGTCCCGCCGGACCCTCCAGGCCCGGTCGCGCTGTTGCCGTCGGTGCCGCAGCCGACGACGAAAAGAACTGCAAATGCCAGGGTGGCAAGACAAGAGAGAGATCCATTCATGCCGCGGATGCTAGATGGCGAGGCAAGCCCCGTCTACAGCCCTTCGGGCGTCTCTTGAACTCTCGGCGAGATGCGTCCAAGAACCAGGCATGAAAATCGCCGTCGTCACAGGAGCCGGAAAAGGCCTCGGCCGTGAAATCGCCAAGGGCCTCGCCGCAAAGCGATTCACCGTGCTTGTGACGGACATCGACGAGGAGGCGGCCCGCGCCACAGCAGAGGCCATCGGCGGCGGCGCTTGGTCGATGCATCACGACGTCCGGGATCCCTCCTCGCATCACGAGGTCGCGCGGGCCGCAGCGGAACGCGGCTCGCTCGCGCTCTGGGTCAACAACGCCGGCGTGCTCCATACCGGTCACGCCTGGGATCACGGCGACGAGCTCGTTCGACAGATGACGGAGGTCAACCTCTTGGGCATGATCTGGGGAGCCCGTGCCGCGATTGCGGCAATGCGCGACGACGGCGGCCATTTGATCAACATCGCATCGCTATCGTCGATCACACCGGTGCCGGGTTTGGCCGTCTACGGAGCGACGAAGCAAGCGGTTTTGGGTTTCACCATCTCGCTTGCGGGCGACATCGAGCGTGCCAAGTTGCCCATCGAGGTGAGCGCCGTTTGCCCGGACGGAATCGACACCGACATGGTGAGCAGTCAGAGAGGCACCAAGGAGGCCAGTCTCGTCTTTGCCGCGCCAAAGCTTCTGACCGTCGAAGAGGTGGCAAGCGTCGTCCTCGACCTGGTCGACAAGCCCAGGCTCGCCGTCAGTGTTCCGCGGTCTCGCGCGGCGCTCGCCCATGCGATGCGCCCGTTCCCGGAGATGAGCCTCAAGATACTGAAGCCGTTTCTCTGGTTCGGTGAACGCCAGCGCCGAAAGACGAACGGAGAGAGTTAGGCCTCGCTGTCGCCGCCGTCTTCGCGATAGATGTGGACGTCGCGCTGCGGGAACGGAATCGAAATGCCTTCTTCGTCGAAGCGCCGTTTTACCTCGCGGGTGACATGCCAGTAGACCTCCCAGTAGTCACCGGTCTTCGCCCAAGGTCGGACGATGAAGTTCACCGAAGAGTCGCCGAGCTGGTTCAGTCGGATGACGGGCTCCGGATCCTTCAGCACTTTGCCATGGCCCGCGACGATCTCGGCGAGCACTTTCTCCGCTTTGGGAACGTCGTCGGAATATCCAATGCCAAAAGTCATGTCGACGCGCCGTGTGTCTTGATGAGTGACGTTGCGAATCACGCCTCCCCAGATCTGCTTATTGGGCACGACCAGCAGTTGGTTGTCGAACGTCAGCACCATGGTCGACACCAGATTCATCTTGTCCACCTTGCCCGTCACGCCTCCTGCCTCGACGACGTCGCCGACGTCAAACGGCCGGTACACGAGAATCATCATCCCGGATGCGAAGTTGGATAGCGTATCCTGCAAGGCAAAGCCGATGATGAAGCCAGCGATGCCGAGGCCGGCGAGTAGTGGCGCGACTTCGACGCCGAGCTGCGCAATCGCGATGATGAAACCGAAGAGCAGGATCAGTCGCCCCGTCATCTTGATGAAGAAGTCCCGGGCTAAGCTCGAGACGTCGAGCTTCGACCGGTCGATGGCACGCCGCATGAGCCCTCGCCCGATCCGCGCTGCGATGAAGAACGCGAACAGCACCAACACGAACGCGAGAACCTGGAAAATCAGGGATGCGCCGTTGCTGCGAAACCAATCGGCCGAGTCGGCAAGCCAAGATTCCACCAAGCCTGAAGCGACGTCTTTGTCGAAGATATCCTGCGAGAGCTTCCCCGTTGCGACGATGATTCCCTGCCTGAGCTGAGCGGTCTCGAGCCCATATTCGTCCATTAATTGGACGTTCACGCGCTGGCTTTCGGCGAGCGCGTCTCGTTGCTTCTTGAGGGAAGCGAGCTGCTTCTGAGCCTCGGCATCCGTGTCGGCCCCAGCGCCTGTCGCAATCTCGTCGATCTCGTCCTTTGTGCTCTGCAGCACGCCGGAGGTGACGTCCGCACGAATCTGGAGGTGCGAGACGAGGTATTCGATGTCCGCTTTCACATCGAGACCGAGCATTTCCTGCTGGTCGATGTTTGTATCCAGGTACTTGATCAAGCGGCTTGAAGTCGAAAGTTTCCGACTGAGCTCGCTGCGCGCCTTTTGTGCTTCGTCTGGGGTGCCTTTGGCCGCGACATCGACGAGCGCGACGGAGGCCCTCCCGGTCTCTTCTAGCTTTTCGCGCATCGCGCGCGCGTCTCTTTGGAGTAGTTCGGTCGCAGTCGAGCGACCTTGCGCGGCTTTGGCTCCTGCGTCCTCTGCGTTGACGACGAGCTGCACGAGCTTTGCGACGTCCCGTCGGTATCGAGCCCTACGGTCCGAAATCTCCTTCTCGAGCATCGCCGCGGCGGCCCCGTCCGGGTCGTCTTGGACGGTTCGATGCAGCTGTTCGAGAACCGCCCCGCGTTGCTTCAGATCCGCGACCAGCCCCTCGATCTGGCCAGAAGCGCCCGTCTGTTCAGGCGTTTGGGCGTCTTGCCCCAGTGTTGCTTGCGGCAAGAGTGAACCGAGCGTCACCGTGATTAGGAAAGTCGCAGCCAGCCGTAGCTGCCCGCGTTGCGTTGCGATTTGCATAGTAAAACCCCGTGAAACTCGATTGCCGATCCGATGAATCGACCCCAAGAGACCGCTAGTGCTAGTCGAAGTGGCACGGGCGCTCAAGGCGGCCCCAGGTGTTGAAAACAGCCGCTTCACCCTATAGAGTCGCGTCGATCGTGGAGGTTGAGATGAGGATGAACGGGTTACAATGGACCGCGCTTTTGATCGCGCTCTGGCTGCCCGCCACGCTTGCATCCGCCCAGTGGGACGCATCGACCGAGGAAGGCGGCTACACCGGTGCCACGACGGCGCCCGCACCGCCGCCAGCCCCACCGGACCAAATGGTCGCCACGACCCCGTACCCGGCCGTTCAGCAACCGGAACAAAAGAAGGCGTGGCAGCCAGCCAGCTTCACCTGGTCGATCGGCATCGGCGTGCCGATCGCCTTGGATGTACCCCGAAGCGTCGTTCGACCCGGTGCAAACATCTTCTTCTTCGGTGGCGCCGACTTCGGTTTCTTCGTCATCGGAGGCGACTTTGGTCTGCAATGGATGCCCATCGATTTTGGCAATAGCTTCATTCCTCCAGGTACCAGCCAGGTGCTCTCGGGCCGCCGGCCGCTGACGCGCATCTACCTCTCGCTCCCCGAAGTACGCTTTCAAGTTCCTAATCTCAAAGTCGTCCTTCCATACATCACGGGCTCGTTCGACATGAACTGGTGGAACTTCGCGGAGACCACCGTTGGCTGTGGCTACTGGTACTGCAGCCAATACTCGGTGTTCCGCTTCACCCCCGGTTTCACGGGCAAAGCCGGACTTGGCTTCGAGGTCAAGGAGAGTGGCGTCTACATCGACGTCGGCTTCCAGTACTCGTTAACCGGCAAGGGCAACTTCTTCGGAAGCTCCAACTGGTGGTTGGCGCCGTACGCCGGCGTCATAGTCCGGCGGCGGAAGTAGCCTCGCTCAGCTAGCGACGGCCTCCGCCACCTCGCCGGCCGCCGCCGCTTCGGCCTCCACCGCTCCGATTGCCGCTCCGACTGCTGCCACTGCTTCGGCCGCTAGTGCCCTTTTGGTTGCCGCTGCTTCCTCGATTGCTGCCCGTGCTCGAGCCGCCCCGATTGGAAGGCTGCGTTGACGGCCTACTGCTCGGCGGCCTTCCACCATGACTCGGAGGCCGGCTCTGGTGACGATAGTGCGCGCGCCGATGCGTGGTCGAGTAGCGATAACGCGCGCTCCGATACGCGGGCGGGCGCCGGTACGC
>JBARTN010000046.1:0-16364 GCA_049645265.1 Polyangiales bacterium | reverse complement strand
GGGCGACGAGGGAATTTTTCGGGACGCAGAACCGGGTGATCGCCAGTCGCGACGTTGCGGAACGCGCGGTCCAGAAGCTCGGACTGCACGAGGATCCCAGCTATCTGACTCAGGACGACGACACGCCGGGCGAGACCGGGAACCTCGAAGCAACCGCGCTCGCGCTACAGTCCCGCCTCACCGTCGAGCCGGTCCCCGACACTCGACTCGTTCAAATTTTCGCTCGCGACGTCAAGCCCGGGCGCGCCAGGCTCATCTCCGACGCCGTGGCCGATGCCTATGTCCGAAAGACGATCGAAGACCGACTCGAGTCGACCGATCGCGCGAAAGATTGGCTGGAGAACCAGCTCGCGACGCTCCGTGAAGAGCTCGAGGAAGCCGAGCTCGCGCTACATAACTTCAAAAAGGGCCACAACGTCTTGTCGGTCTCGATGGAGGACCGGCAGAACCTCGTCGCGAGCGACGTTCAGACGACGCACGACAAGCTCACTGAGACCCGCAATCGGCGCATCGAACTCGACGCCCGACTCAACCGCCTCAAGGCATCGCTTGGCAGAGGGCCTGACAAGATCGATCCGGCGATCATGGCCGACCATGAAGCCCTGGATGCGCTAGCGACTAGCCTTCGAAGCAAGAGGCAAGAGCACGATGCGTTGGCGGTGAAGTACGGGGAGCAGCACCCCATCATGAAGACGCTCGCTGAAGAGATCGAAGTGCTGGAAGCTCAGCTTGCCGCGGAGAAGCGCGAAATCATCGCGTCCGCCGAGTTCGACGTACGCCAGGCCATCGCGGTCGAAGAGGGCCTTCGCGCCGCAGCAGGAGAAGCTTACTCGGCAGGCCTGGACCTGAACCTACGCGAGATCGAATATCGGCGCCTCAACCACGACCGAGACAACAAGACGAAGCTCTTCGAGATCGTCTTGCAGCGACTCACCGAAACCGACCTCACCCGGATGCTCAAGACGACCCACGTTCGGGTGCTCGATCGCGCGCTTCTCCCGGTCACGCCGGTCAGCCCGAACCTCCTCAAGAATGTTGGCGCCTCTTTGATGGCGGGTCTCTTGCTCGGTCTCGCAGCCGCCTTCTTTGCAGGCCGGCTCGATCGAACGGTTCGTTCCGTGGAATCGGTAGAGAGTCTCGGTATCGAGGTGCTCGGCGTGATCCCCCATTTGGCCAGCTCAGGTGCGCGAGGAAAGGTCGATGCTAGCTCAGGCCCCAAACAGGTCAGCCCTCCGGTCACGCGAGAAGAGCTCATCGTCGTCGATGAACCCATGTCTCCGGCGGCGGAGACGTTTCGGATGATTCGCACGAATCTGTCGTTCATGTCGCCGGATGATCCGCTGCGAA
The DNA here is from genome assembly GCA_049645265.1 of Polyangiales bacterium. Lineage (GTDB taxonomy): Bacteria > Myxococcota_A > Polyangia > Polyangiales > Houyiibacteriaceae > SG8-38. The sequence goes on along the minus strand of JBARTN010000046.1, from coordinate 15,017 downwards.
GCTTCGTGGTCACGAGCGCACTGCCGGTCGAGGGAAAGACCACGATAGCGACCAACCTGGCGATCAGCTTGGCGCAATTTGGGCGCTCGGTGCTGTTGGTCGACTCGGACTTGCGGCGACCTAGGCTTCATCGCATCCTCGAAGCCGACAACAACGTTGGTCTCACCTCGGTGGTCGGGGGCCGTAGTACGCTGAGCGCGGCTCTACATAAGACGAAGATCGACGGGCTGAGCGTGTTGACCTCCGGGCCCATCCCGCCCAACCCATCGGAGCTCCTCCACTCCGCTGCCTTTGGCCGCGTAAAGGAAGACTTGCTGAAGCACTTTGACTACGTACTGTTTGACAGCCCGCCCATGGGCGCCGTGACCGACGCGGCAATTCTAGCGCCGCAGGTCGATGGCGTGCTGCTCGTCGTTCGAGCCGGCACCAGCACCCTGCACGCGGTCTTGGGGGCTCGGAAGCAGCTGAACAGTGTTTCTGCACGACTGCTCGGCGCAGTCCTGAACGACGCCGACCTGAGGATCAAGGGTTATCGCTACGGTGCGGGTTCCTACGCGTACCGAAGCGCGGGTGGATATGCGCCCGTCCAAGAAGGCGCCGACGCGGCCTAAGCGATGGTGCGGAGGCGGTGAAGGTCCATCGTCGCCCGCTCGAACCGCATCTCGCGCGCGTTGGAGGCGACTTTGAGAAGCGCCTTGTCGCGCTCCCAGCGTTTTCGTTCGTCATCGGGCGCCGCGTTCAAGAGCTTCGCGAAATCCTCGCAGCTGACGAGCTCCGTCACGCGCTGATAGACACCGTGGAGAGCAATGTGCACGCGTGGGTCGAGCGGTGGGCCTTGCCGAAGGCCGTCCAGCGCCATCAGATTTGCGCTGAGCTCGGCAATCAATGTCGCCGACGCTCGCGTCCGGCAAGCCAATCCCAGCAGATAGCCGACGGTGGCTCCCACTACATGGATGTCTTCGATGGTCCGAAACGGCTTCACGTACGCGAGGTAGCCGTCACCCGGCAGCCGTTCGCCTTGGAGGACCTCGACCCCTTCGAACCGGACGCTCGTGTGGGGGACTTCGGGAACAAAGGGTGTTTCTGGCAGCTCCTGAAGCACGACGCCTTTGCGGTTCGCGGGGATCGCAACGACGGCGAGGTCGGGCCGGCCGTCGGGCCTTTGACCTAGCCGGGCGACGATGAGGAGAGTCTCGGCGTGGCTCCCAAACGTCACGAAAGTCTTCGTGCCATCGAGCTCATAGCCGGCGCCCTTCGGCGTTAGCGTGCACTCGATGGCGCGCGGGCCGTTCCCCTTGGCTTCGGTAACGCAAAGCGCAGAGGGAAGCCGGACCCCTTCGATCATCTGCTCGAGGGCAGCTGGGTAGCCCACTGCGAATGCGAAGCCGAGCCGATCGACCCGCGACGCCACGAGAACGGCCGCCGTAAACGGGGAAGCACCGGCCGCACGCTCGCTCCCATACGCCTCCCAGGCCTCCGAGAGGCCCCGCTTCAGCAGGGTTGCAGCGTCCCCCGAAAGGACATCGAGCACGGTCGGCCCCGTCCGGTCCACGGGCGGAACCTAGCATCCAAAGGCCCGAAATTGGAGCTGGCAACGATATGCCGTTCATCGACGGCATTTCGTCGGCGACATCCCGTTGACGAGCGCGGAAAAGACCGGGATAACTTCCCTCTCGACTGGCACCAAGCGTGCCCTATGTAGTCGGAAGCAAGCATCACATCGGAGGAAAAAGAAGCCATGTCAGAGCTCAAGGGCAGTAAGACCCACGAAAACCTCGCAGCCGCATTTGCCGGTGAGTCCCAGGCCAACCGACGCTACCTCTATTTCGCGAAGGTCGCCGACGTCGAAGGATACCCCGAGGTTGCGGGCAACTTCCGCGAGACCGCCGAGGGCGAGACCGGCCACGCGCACGGCCATCTCGACTATCTAAAGAAGGTCGGCGATCCGGCTACCGGTCTGCCGATCGGCGACACCGCGCTCAACCTCGCAGCCGCAGTCGCTGGCGAGACGCACGAGTACACCGACATGTACCCGGGGTTCGCCAAGACCGCACGTGAAGAGGGCTTCGGTGAGATTGCCGACTGGTTCGAAACCTTGGCCAAGGCCGAGAAGTCCCACGCGGGGCGGTTCCAGTCGCTTCTCAACGGCATCTCTTAATCAAGGCTACAGACGCGAGTGAGCGACGAAGCCAATAGGCAGATCTCATACCAGCCCACCGATGGGCTGAGCTACGACCCCAGCGAAGCCAAATACTGGGACGAAGACGCGCTCGACAAGGAAATCGAACGCGTCTTCGAGGTCTGCCATGGCTGCCGCATGTGCTTCAAGTACTGTGACTCCTTTCCGACGTTGTTCTCGGCGATCGACGAGCAGCACGACGGCGATGTTCGAAAACTCACGCCGCTCGATACGGAGCGCGTCATGGACGCGTGCTTTCAATGCAAGCTCTGTGAAGTGCAGTGCCCGTACACGCCCCGCGATGGGCACGAGTTCCAAGTAGACTTTCCGAAGCTGGTGCATCGCTACGACGCAATCCGGCACCGGAAACACGAGCAACCACACAAGCTGCGGCTGAAGTTGCTGGAAGACCCGGATCGGGCGGGGGCAATGGCGCGCGCGAGCTTCGGCGTGGCCAATGTCATGAACCGAGTCGGTATCCATCGCTGGTTCATGGAGAAGCTGGTCGGCATCGATCGGCGCAAGCTCCTCCCCGACTTCGCACAGACCACGTTCGAGTCATGGGCGAAAGGCGCAGGCTTGATGGACAAGGGCGTCGGGGGCGAAGCGGTACTTTTTCAAACCTGTTATGTCCAGGGCAACGAGCCGCAGATCGGAATGGACACCATCGAGGTGCTCGAAAAGAACAGCGTCGACGTTCGCTGTGAGAAGGGGCTCGAATGCTGCGGTATGCCTGCTTGGGAAGGCGGCAATCTCGAGCTTCTGCGAAAGAAGGCCCACCGCAATCTGAACCTGCTGATGCCCTACGTGGAAGTCGGCGCAAAAGTGATCGCGCTCAACCCGACCTGCTCGATGATGCTTCGGCGTGAGTACCCCGAGCTGCTCGAGGGAGAGGACCGAGAACGCGCCAGGAAGCTGGCCGATGCAGTGGCGGACCCGAGCGAGTACCTCTGGTCCTTGCGCGACGAAGAACGGTTCAACACCGATTTCAAGAGCTCACCAGGCCACGAGGTCGCCTATCACGCGCCCTGCCATCTGCGGACGCAGGGCGTCGGCTTCAAGGGGCGCGACCTACTTCGCAAGATTCCAGGGGTCACTCCGGCTACCGTGATGGAGTGCTGCGGTCACGACGGCACCCACGCGATGACAGTCGAAGGCTTCGAGTACTCGATTCGCGTCGGGCAAAAGGCTTTCGACGGAATGAAAGCGGCCAATTCGGAGATCTGGGCAACCGATTGTCCTCTGGCGGCGATTCAGTTCCAACAGCATGCAGGGGTGAAACCCATGCATCCCATGTCGATTCTGGCGCGCGCCTATCGCGACGATGGCTTCGATGGCCCCAAGGCGTTACCCTCCGGGAACCAGCCTGAAGGAGAATCGAAGTGAAGCCGGTCGATCGATCAGAGCTACTCGACTACGTGACCTATGGCGAGCATCGCGAAGAGATTCGCGCTTCGGCGCTTCGCGCGAAATCGGTGCGTCGAATCCTCGTGGGCGAGCATTTCACATTCCTCTTCGAGAACCGCGAAACGGTGCGTTACCAGGTTCAAGAAATGATGCGCATCGAGCATATCGTCAAAGAAGACGAGATTCAGCACGAGCTCGACACGTACAACGAGCTGATTCATCCGAAGGGAACGGTCGGTTGTACGCTCATGGTCGGCATCGACGACGAGGCGGAGCGGAACGTGAAGCTCCAGGCCTGGCTGGGCCTCAATGAGCACATCTACGCCAAGATCTCCGAGGGGGCCCTCCGGAGGCCGACCTGGGACGCGCGCCAGGTGGGCGAAGATCGCCTCTCTTCGGTGCAGTACCTCTCGTTTGGCATCGGCGAGGAAGCGCCCTGCGCCATCGGCATTGGAATGCCTGGAATCGAAGCGGAAACCGAGCTCTCCGGGCCCCAACGGGAGGCGCTCCGCGAAGATCTGAACGCGGATTAGCCAAATCGAACGGAATGAGAAAACCATCCGAACGGTGGTTGTGGGACGGGTCGAAGAGCCTTAAGTTTCGGTCTTAGGAGTACGTGCATGCTGAGAATTCTACTGTTTCTGGGGACAAACATCGCCGTCATGTTCATGGCGGCCATCGCGATGGCGGTGCTCACCGCGCTTGGGGTCATCCCACCGGATGCGCCCTACGTCGCCATGCTGGTTTGGTGCGCGCTCTTTGGTTTTGGCGGCTCGATTTTTTCCTTGGCGATCTCCAAGTGGGTCGCGAAGAAGTCCACCCGCGCCCATGTCATCGAGAAGCCCTCGAACGACATCGAGCAGTGGCTGTACAGCACGGTTCAGCGCCAAGCGGAGCAGGCCGGAATCGGCATGCCCGAGGTCGCGATCTTCGATTCGGCGGATCCAAACGCCTTTGCAACCGGAATGTTTCGCAACAATGCCCTAGTGGCGGTCAGCACCGGCCTTTTGCGCTTGATGAACGAGCAGGAGGTCGAAGCGGTCCTCGGCCACGAGATCTCCCACGTGGCCAACGGTGACATGGTTACGCTGACGCTGATCCAAGGGGTGCTCAATACCTTCGTCCTCTTCATTGCGCGAATCATCGCCAGCCAGTTCGAGCGCGGCCGGTTCTTCATCTACATGGGGCTGCAAATGGCGTTCGGCATCCTGGCGAGCATCATCGTCGCCTGGTTTTCGCGCCGTCGTGAGTTCCGGGCAGATGCCGGAGGGGCCGATCTCGAAAGCTCCGCCGCAATGGCTTCCGCGCTCAATCGGCTCAAGGCCATGCGAGATGCACCATCACAGCTTCCGGACAGCCTGACCGCATTTGGCATCCGTGGTGAAGGGATGCTCAAGCTCATGGCGACCCATCCTCCCCTGGAAGAGCGAATCGCCCGGCTCCAGGCTCGCTAACCGGCGAGGCCATAGGCACCGTTCTTGCCAGGAGGCGCGACCTTGGGTAGGACCCATCTCATGGGGGAGCGAGGTTCACTGTACTGGGTCGCGATGGTCTGTGTCTTGCTCGCAGGCTGCGAGGAAACGAAGCCGCGCCTCGAGCGTATCGAGGTCACAGCCGCCCATCGTGCGTGCGAAGAGGGCGATGCTTGCGGGGTCGTCGAAACCAGCTGTACATCACAGGGCTGCCGATGCGGCGTCGCGGTCAACGAAAAGCATGTGCTCGACTACCAGAAACAGCTCGCCGAGTGCCGCGGCCAAGAAGAGCTCGCAACCTGCGATTTCGTATGCGAGACGCCGTTCGGTAAATGCTTCAAAGGAGCCTGCGTCCTGACGAGCGAGCCGTCGGAGCTGTTCCGCGGCGGCCGAAGCGTTCAAGCGCTTTGTGAAGGCTCGCGCGGAACCTACGTCGGCTGCCCGCAGTGCGCGCCAAACGAGCGCTGCAAGTCCTGCATGCCCTGCGAATGTCCGTCGAGTCATCGCTGGACGAAGAAGGGCTGCCGGGCCGTCGTGCAAACCGAGGCGCGCGACATCCTGGTCGAAACCCGGCCTTCGGTGGTGAATCACTCCGACGACGTGAAGGCTCGAGTCCACAACAACTCGAAGCGCACGATCTGGCTGAAGACTGTTTGCGGAACCCCGTTCTATCGACTGCGCAAGAAGGAAGACTCCTGGGAGAAGGACTACGAGCCGTTCCACGAGGTCAAATGCCGCTTGGGGTCGGTCGAAATCGCGCCGGGCAAAAATCGGCCCTTCGTCATCGACAACCTTGACAAGTTCAGGGAGCCCTCGGGCGAAGCCGCGACACCCGGAACCTTCCGTTTCGAGCTGACCTACACCGACAGCAACGAGAGCTTTCGACACAGCGCGATTGTCTACTCGACGCAGTTCGACCTAGCCGAGAAGCTGTCCCGTCGCTAGGGCTAGTCGACTTCGAGCAGACAGACGCTGAACCAGTCGCGTTCGTCGCTCCATTGCTTCGTGAGCCGGAAGCCCGCCGCCTGCGCCATGTCCTCGAATTGATCGAGGTCGTACTTGTGGGAGTGCTCGGTGACGATGTGCTCGCCCGCCGATAGGCTAATCTGGTCATCCCCGATACGAGCTCTCTGATCGAGCTTGCTGACCAGCCGCATTTCGATTCTGCCTTCGCGTTCGAGGTACGGAGCATGGTGACGGAACTGGGTCAGGTCGAAATTGGCGCCGATTTGGTTGAGCCTACGCAGCATGTTCAGATTGAATGCGGCGGTGACTCCCAGCGAGTCGTTGTAAGCGTCCTCAATGACCTTGGGGTCCTTTTTCCTGTCGATGCCGACCAGGAGGCCTCCGCCCTGGCCCACGAGCTCAGTGACGCGCCCGAGGAAGCGCACGGCGTCATCGTGAGTGAAATTGCCGATCGTGCTACCGGGAAAGAACGCGACCGTCCGAGCGCTCGGACGGTGGGGGCGTGGCAGTCGTAAGGCTTGGGTGTAGTCGGCGCAGACCCCGATCACCTCCATGTCCTCGTAGCGGCCCGCAAGCTGATGAGCCGATGCCTCGAGGGCGGCCCGGCTGATGTCGATCAGCACACAACCGCTCGGGTCGATCAAGGCGTCGAGGAGCTTTTGAGTCTTGAGGCCGACGCCGGAGCCGAATTCGACCAGGGTGGCGTGCGAACCGATCGAGTCAGCCATCTCATGAACGGCGTGGCTCATGATGCCGAGCTCGGTTCGGGTTGGATAGTACTCTGGAAGCTCGGTGATCGCTTCGAACAGCCGCGCGCCCAATGCGTCGTAGAAGTACTTGCAGGGGAGTGCCTTTTGCGAACGGCGCAGTCCGTCGATCGACTCTTGACGCAAGTCGCCGAGCTTCGGGTGAAGGTCGACGACGCGAACGCGCTCATCAGTGCTCAAAGGATCAAATGCAATCATCGATTCAACCACCATCCCTGGCCAACCGAATGCCGCTGAACTGCCAACGGGCCTCCGGTGGGAAGAAATTTCGGTAGCTTCGTCGTGCATGACCCGCGGGCGTTGCGCAACTGCTACCTCGCAACACCTGCTGGTTGCACATGAACTTACCATTGTATTCACCGAGCGCCCCTGCGGTGGGGCGATACCCCGGATAGGCCGCATAGCTCGAGCTCGTCCACTGCCACGCGGCTCCGTATGGGCTGGGGCTGGTTGGATGTACCTTGGTTGCGCGACCACCTAGGGGCGCGGGCTCCGGCTCGCTGGTCGCGACCTCCCACTCCTGCTCCGTAGGCAGGCGAACGCCGGACCATCGCGCATACGCGTCCGCTTCATAGAAGCTCACGTGTACGACCGGCTCTGCATCGCGAACGGGCCGGCGCCCATAGAGCGTGAATTGGCTCCAACTATCGGTCTCCTTGCGCCAGTACTGCGGGGCTCCCCATCCTGTATTTTTCGCCGTGTCCCAACCCGCGCTCAGCCAAAGCTCAGGGCGCTCGTAGCCCCCGTCTTCGATGAACGCGAGATACTCGCCATTGGTCACGAGGCGTTGGCTAATCTCGAACGGGTGAACCAAGGCCTCGTGGAGCGGACCTTCGTTGTCGAAGTGGTAGCAGGTCGACTCACAACCGATGCGCGCGATGCCGCCCGCATGCCCCGACCAACGCATCGCCGGGGCCGAAGCGGCGTCGTCCGGCGGAGTTTCGTCGCGGGCGTACACCGGGTCGAGTTGATTGCACGAGAGGAGATGCTTGATGTCGGTGACGAGGAGCTCCTGGTGTTGTTGCTCGTGATGCAAACCGACCTCGACGCGCCTGGCGAGCTCATCGTCGATGCCTGTTCGAAGAAGATCGAGGACGGAAGCGTCTACTCGTTCGCGGTAGGCCTTCACCTCGTCATGGCTCGGCCTGGTCAGTAGCCCACGTGAAGGGCGGTGATACTGTTCGCCGACGGAGTTGTAGTAGCTGTTGAACAAGATGGCGTAAGGCTTGGGCGATAGGCCTTCCACACCCGCAGGGCCCAGCACGAAGGTCTCGAAGAACCAGGTCGTGTGCGCGCGGTGCCACTTGCTCGGGCTCGCATCCGGCATGCTCTGGACGCATTGATCCTCGGCGGAGAGCGGCGCGACGAGCGCTTCGGTTTGCGCGCGCACCCTTTCAAAATCGTTCAAAAGCCGTTCGCGCAACATCTGGCCATTCATAGGTACCACCTTGGACGGGTCAAGAGCGTCGGTGTTACCAAAAAAATCCGTCGTCGTCACCGACACTTTCTCCGTGGCCGCTATGCCCCCAGTATGCGTTCTGTTGGCCGGCTGTGCCGGGGCGCTCGTTTCCAAACCGTTCGAATGGTCGGAAGAGTCACGAACAGACCGATAATCGTCCATGGAACGGTGGCCATGAAATGCCCTGCGATCGCAACGGAGGCTGCAACGGCTGGCTCAACGCCCATGAGTTCCAAGGCATACGCGCAGGCGACGTGATACGTCCCGATGAAGCCTGGTGAAGAAGGCACCATCGTTCCGACCGAGAGAAAGACGACCACGATGAGCGGCGCGTACAATGGCAAGTCGATGCCAAAGGCCCAGAGCCAGCACTGGATCGACAGCATCGCGACCAGGCGCATCAAAAACGTAATCAAGACACCTTCCGCGACGGCCCTGCTGGACCGCAAGGCGCTGAACCCATCGACGAATCGCTGTGCGTTCTGATAGAGCCAGGCTTGCACGGTCGGACTGAAAAGGCGGGAGAAGAACACGACGATCCGAGGAAACCTGGAAGGGTCCGTGATCAGCCAGGCGATGATGAGAAGCGCGCCCACTGTGGCCCCCAGGACCCAGGCGAGGCGACGGTCGCCGGAGAGATCGATCGCCAACAATGGCACGGCGATGGCGAACAGAATCAAGAGCGACGCGAGGTCGAGCAGGCGCTCCAAGGCGACGACCGCGAGGGTCGAGCTCCGGGAGATGCGACCGCTTCGGGCCAGCAGATCGATGCGTACGAGCTCGCCGAATCGAAACGGGAAGATGTTGTTGGTGACATCTCCGGCAAGCCATGCTGTGAAGCACTCGTAGAAGCGATAGCGGCGAAGCGGCTTCAAGAACAGCTTACTGCGCAGAGCACTTAGCGCGAACACGGCTCCCCTCGTTGCGAGGCAGAACGAGAGAATCCAGAGATTGACCGACGCGAGTGTCGCGCCCAACTGACCAAGGTCGACGCGACGAAGGAAGTAGAACGCGAGCACAGCGGACAAGGTCAACCCCACCCCCATGACGAACCGTTCTTTCGTCAGTCGGCGTGGCACGACTACTCCCCGGCTAGCTCCGCGCGCTGTTCGAAGAAATCGTACAGGTCGGGGAGAGACGCGCCTTCGTTGCCCAAGGTCCCAGCGGAGAGAGCCGCCATAGCGCTCCCGACGTACATCCCGATGGGAGTGGACTCCCCAGACAGCTCGGTAAGGCTGGCGCCCGTCAAGAAGACGTCTCCGGCTCCCACTGCATCGACTTCGTTGACTTCGAGGGCGGGAAGGTAGTGGGTCCGCAGGCGGTCGGCCTTGGCTCGGGGCGGCTGAAAGCACAGCGATCCTCGCCGACCCATCGTCACGATCAGGCCGTGCGCCTTGCTGGCCGCGTAATATCGACTCGCGAGGTTCGAGATACCGCTCTCGGCATCGCCCAGCGCAAATCGGAGCTCATCTTCCGTCGGGGTGGCGAGCTGCGGCTCGGTGAACTTGAGGATGTTGGCCTGCCCGTTCGTGCTCACGTCCGCAAAGTATGGCTTACCGCAGTGCTTGGCGATTTTTGGAATAGCGTTGGCGAGCGTCGGCCCAAAAAGACCGTACCCAAAATCGGTGACGATCAATCCGTCATGCACTTTGAGTTGCTCGCGCAACCTCTCGATGAGCTCGTTGCAGTTCTCGATGGGAATCGGCGCCGGATTTCCGCGATCGACCTTGAACACCTTCTTGCCGCCGACCAGGTAGCGAGTCTTCGTGTACGCTCGGCGCCCCGGGGCGGGCAGGTTGTGCACCTCGACGCCAGAGCGCTCTAAGGTGTCCTTGATTCGGCCAAATGCCTCGTCCTCTTCGCAGCAGGTGACGAAGGTCGGCTTGGCTCCGAGTACCGCCGACTGGCGCGCAATGAGCCCAGCGCCACCGATGAACCACTCCTCGCTCACCGGCTTCACAGACACGATCGGGCTTTCGGAGGCGACCCGGGCCCCCTCGCAGTGCGCATACTGATCGAGGATCGCATCGCCGAGCACCAACACCTTCAAATCGGAGAAGGCTGAAATCGTGTTCTTGAGCCGGGCTGAGCTGATTTTGTTGACCCGGCAGAATCGCTGAATCTTCTGCTGCTCCATGTCGAGCGTGCCGCGCTTGCGCCGACCGATCTCAGTCGAAGAAAAGATGACGTCTCCGGAGCCGAGCACGACGCGTCCGCCGTAGCTCTCGACGATCTTCTTCTCCTTGGCGAATCGAGGATCTTTCTTGGACTCGTACTCTCGCCCCTTGACGTAGATATCGGGTTGAATCGCTTCGAGAACCGGGCCCGCCCACTCGTCCTGGCTGAGCGCCACGTAATCCACGCAGGAGAGCTCAGCCAGATTGTCGAGACGGAGATCCTCCGGGATGTACGGTCGCTCGTATCCCTTCATCACGACATCGTCCGCGCTGACGGTCACGACCAAGACATCGCCGAGGCTACGGGCCATGCGCAGGTAGCGGATGTGCCCCGGATGAACGATGTCGAAGCAGCCGTGACACTGAACCACCGTCTTCCCCGCTTTGCGAAGCCGCGCCCTCTCGGCTTGCAGGCTCTCAATCGAGTGAATCTTCTTGTCGGCTTCCGCGCTACGCATGGCTGCGGCTCCAGTGGATCAAGGTATCGATGAGCGCGTCCCGGTCGGAAGGCTCCAACTCGGGCGTCACCGGGAGGCTGATGATGCGCCGCACCAGCGCCTCGGTCTGTGGCAGCTTGGGAGCGCTCGTTCCCTCGAACGCACGCTGCTGGTGGATCGCGATTGGATAGTGAACTTTGACGTCGAAGCCTTTCGACGCGAGATGCGCGATCAAGGCGTCGCGTTCGTCGTGACGGATGACGAATGCGCTGTACGCAGGCCTAGAGCCCTGGGTGATGCGTGTCAGCTCGAAAAAGGGGCGTAAGGCGGTCTCATACGCCGTGGCATGATCGCGGCGGCTCGCGATCCAGTCGTCGAGATGCGGGAGCTTCATCAGAAGAATCGCGGCTTGAAGCGTGTCGAGGCGCGCGTTTTCACTCGGCACATCGACGTGATCGCGGTCGCGGTGGCCGAGCGACCTGAGGCGCCGGAGGAGCGCAGCCCGTTCTTGATCGTCGGTCGTGATGAATCCCGCATCTCCGCATGCAGACAGGGCCTTCAGCGGGTGCAGCGAGAAGCAGCCCGTGCCGAACGACCCTACGCTGCGTCCGTGCAGGGTAGCGCCGACCGCCTGTGCGCAGTCCTCGATCAGATGTAGACCGTGTGCCCTGCAGAGCTCTTGAATCGGAGCCATGAGGCAGGGAACACCACCCAGGTGAACGGGAATCACAGCCTTGGTTCGTGGCGAAATCGCTGCGGAGAGCAGCTCCGGGTTCATCAGCCCCGTCGCCGGATCGATGTCGATGAAGACCGGCGTCGCCCCAACCAAGGCGACCGAAGTCGCAGTGGCGACGTACGAATGAGAGACGGTGATGACTTCGTCCCCGGGGCCGATGTCGAGAGCCCGCATGACCAAGGTGAGCGCGGACGTGCCAGAGCCAACGCCGACCACTTCCTTTACGGCGAGGCGTTGAGCCAGCTTCTCCTCGAGCTCGCTCACTTCAGGGCCGTTGATGAACTGCCCATGCCCCAGCACTCGATCGATCGCTTCCAGAATGCGAGGCCGTAGGGCCTGGTTCTGTTTGACCAGGTCGACGTATGGAACCGAAGTCATGAAACGAGCTTCGCAGCCGACCGCCAAAACTCCGGACGGGCCTTCATCCATGCGACGTTTCGATAGACGTTGGAGCGGCTGTCTGAGACCCGGCCCGAGCGATAGGCCTCGCGTAGCTCTCGGACGGCGGTGACCAACTCGTGCTGCGGCTCGAATCCGAGCTCCCTGCGCGCCCGATCGGCGGAGAGGTGATAAGAACGCGGGTCATCGGTCGGTACGGTGTCGATCGGCAGCGACGAGTCGAGCTCGTCTCGGATCATTTCTGCCAAGCCCATGACCGACGCGTTCTCCCGGCTCACGTTGAACGCCCGAGCCGTGATCTTCTCGGCAGGCGCCGTGAGCAGCATGCGGTAAAAGGCCGTCAGATCGAGGATGTGCACGTTGGGACGCATTTGGGAGCCGCCAAAGACCCGAATCCGTCGGTCGGTCAGGGCCTGATCCGTCAACAAGTTGATGGTGAGGTCTAGCCGCAGGCGAGGCGAGTAACCACAGACCGTAGCGGATCGAACCGAGACACCGACAAACGACTCGTCGACCAGGCTCTTGAGGATCTTCTCTCCCTCCGCCTTGCACTTTGCGTAGATGGTGATCGGGTCGAGGGAAAGCTCCTCGGTCACATTCTCGTCGTCTTTGATTCCGTATACGCTAGCAGAAGAGGCGTAGAGGAAGCGTCTCACGCCGTATCTCTTCGATGCACGCATCAGATGATCGACCGCACGAAGGTTCACCGACTCGGTCACGCCGTGGTCGAGCTCCGAGCTTGGGTCGTTCGAGATGGCGGCGAGGTGAATCACGGCATCGAAGCCGCCCTCCGCGAGCGCAGCGTCGACCGCGGCGAAATCTCGGATGTCGCCATGAATTTTTGCGCAGCGCTCGTGCACGATGGGGTCCGAGCTCGGGTCCGTTCCATAGAGAAAGGCGTCGAAGACGGTGACATGATGTCCTTCGTCCAGGAGCTCCGGGACGAGGACCGCGCCGATGTACCCGGCACCCCCAGTCACGAGTAATTTCTGGTTCGTCATTTCCGTCTCTCGTCGTCGATACGATATCCTAATCCCCGGATGAATGAAAAATGACGACATCTGCCGTGCTCTTCGACATGGACGGTGTGCTGGTGGACTCGGCCTCCCTACATGTGCGGGCCTACGAGCAGATATTCCGTGACGCTGGAATCGAGCTTTCCGCTGCAGCCCGAGACGCGGTTCGCGAAGGAAGACCCCGTTCGGAAGTGATCGAAATCGCCCTGCCGGGGGCGGGCACTGCCATCAAGCAAACGCTCTTCGACGCCAAGCCGAACGCCGTCGCCAGACTGCTCCAGACGGCGCAGGATGTGAGCATGCCAGGCGCTACTCGGACGGTTCGCGCCTTGGCGGAACGCGGAGTTGCCATGGGAGTCGTCACGAACAGTAGCGCACCGGAAATCTGGCTGAAGGCGGCGGGGGTCTTGGAGCAGATGAGCGTCTTGATCACCCGCAACAAGGTTTCGTCTCCCAAGCCATCCCCGGAGGGCTACCTGCTGGCTGCCGAGCAACTGGGCGTCCAAGCAGCGGACTGCATTGCCTTCGAAGACTCACTCGACGGCTGGTTGGCCGCAACGGGCGCCGGCATGCGCACCGTGCTCGTGGCCACGACACGTCCTGCTTGGGCCGAGTCGAGCATCGAGCTCGTATCGACGATGGACCGCTCCGGCGTACTCGCCCTCTGTCTCCCCGCCAACGCAAGGAAACCGGTCGAGAGATGCAAATCGTGACGACGACCTTGCTCCGCATGGTCCCTGCCACCCTTGGAAGCCATGAAGCTGCCCGCTCTACCCGACGACCTTTGCCGATAGAACCACCGGCCGCACTGGATAAAGCCCACGAGGCAGTTTGAGCCACGGAAGGCCGATGATCGGACGAATCGGATCGCGCCAACTCGCGTCCGCTGGGTCGGGGTAGTACGACTCAACTTCACCGAAATCCTCGCGAAGCAAGGCGCTGTGATAAAATTCGGCGCTGTGCATGACCACCAAAGGAATGCCCGCCAAGCCCAAGATGAGCTTAACGATCGGTGCCGCCACCGCTTCGGCCCAGTAGACCGTCCGACGTACGGAAAACTCGCTGATCCAGATGCGTCCCCCTCGCTTCAGTACCCGCCCAACCTCGGCCAGCACTTCGTGCACTTCGTGTCGGGCGGCTCTCCAAGACTGCTCGGTGATGTGGTGCAGCACCAGCGGAAGCACGACGTGGTCAAAGCTTCCGTCTCCAAAGGAAAGAGCGCGCGCGTCGTCCAATACCGTCGAGATCCCCGCTTCCCGGTGCGGCCGGAGCATTTCGTCGGACACATCCGCCACGACCAAGTCGAGCTTCGCAATCGCATCGGGCGAATACCGAGGCCACAGGCCACCTATCGAAAGGACGCGTCCGGAAACACCCTCCTCGATATGACGAGCGGCGAGCTCGTTGACCGTGCCCATTCCGGCGTCGGTTCCGTAGTACTCCCCTGCATTGCTGTTGAAAAATTGCGACGGGTCCAATGGCTTCTTCCTAGTGCTCGTCTTCGAACGAGAACATCAGTTCATCTCCTCCGGTGAGGGGATCGGCGTGGAGCCTCCCGTCTTTCCGTCTCGGATCCTCGTCGCTTCGGCATCTTGCAAGGAAACGAAAACCGGCTCGCAACCAGACTGCCAGAGCATCACCAGGCCCAGGCGGTCGGGATAGTGCTCCATGAGCCTTCGATCGTGTGCGGCCGTGAGGTGATTGACCCAGAGGATCGGATTCTCGAAGTCCGGGTCATTGACCTCATGCGCGAAAACAAAGTGCCGGGTGTCGGTACAATTACGCGGGATGAAGGGACGGTTCACGAAGACGACGGCGGGAGTTTTGATCTCTTGGGCAGCGGCGGCGGGACGCTGAAGTAAGTCGGCCACCTCGTAGAGCGCGTACGCCCTCGCAGGTAGGTATCCGAATAGCGCCGCTGCGATGAACCCGAGGCAGAGCGCAACGGGAAGCCGGGCCGTAAAAGGTGACGAACCCATCTTGCGCAGCCCGTTCGTCAACC
>JBARTN010000045.1:0-3220 GCA_049645265.1 Polyangiales bacterium | reverse complement strand
CACGTTTCTGCAAAGGTGGGGATCGACGTCGTCTTGCTCGATCGGGACCTTGCCAGTGCCGAGCGTGGCAAGGAGAAGGTTGCCCAGACCCTCGAGCGCCGCCTCGCGAAGGGCCGCTCGACTCCGGACCGTGTGGAAGGGATTCTCGGCCGGATCCATCCGAGCGCGGACTACCAGGATTTGAAGGGTTGTGATGTCGTCGTCGAGGCCGTCTTCGAGGACCGAGACATCAAGGTCCGGGTGACGAAAGCCTCCGATGAGCAGCTCGGCGGCGAGGCGATTCTTGCGTCCAACACCTCGGGCCTGCCGATCAGCGATCTCGCAAAGGCGTCGAGCCGCCCAGAGAGCTTCATCGGCCTGCACTTCTTCTCGCCAGTCGAGCGGATGCAGATGGTCGAGATCGTCGTGGGCAAAGAGACCTCACAGGAAACGCTAGCAAAGGCCTGGGACTACATTCTCAAGATCAAAAAGGCCGGCATCGTCGTCAACGACAGCCCTGGTTTCTACACGAGCCGTGTCTTCGGCACGTTCATTTCGGAAGGCAATCACCTTCTGGTCGAAGGTGTGAAACCCGCCTTGATCGAGAACGCGGCGAAGTTAGCGGGCATGCCCATGCCGCCGCTCGGCATTTCGGACCAAGTTGGGCTCGGCACGATGCATAAGGTCGCCAAGCAGGCCGAGAAGGACGCCGCTGCCGCCGGGAACAAGTGGGAGCCTTCTCCGGCGCAGGCGATCATCGCGTCGTTGATCGAAGAGCACGATCGATGGGGCGCCCACCCGCCACCGAAAGAAGACGGAACGCCGCGCGCCCCAGGCGGGTTCTACGACTACCACGAGTCGGGGAAGAATCTGTGGCCCGAGCTCAGCACGGCGATGAGCCCCTGGATCGAGCGCAGTGACCAGCAGCCGAGCGCCGAGACCGTGCGGCGGCGCTACATGTTTGCCCAGTGCTTGGAAGCCGCCCGTTGTCTCGAGCAGGGAGTCATCACCGACGTCCGTGACGGCGATGTCGGAGTCATCATGGCGGTCGGGTTCCCGGCCTTCACCGGTGGGCCGTTCACCTACATTGACAATTACGGCCTCACGGAGTTCGTTCGCGAGGCCGACGCGCTCAGCGCCCGCTACGGTGCTCGCTTCGAGCCACCGAAGCTTCTCCGTGAGATGGCCGCCGAGGGCCGGTCCTTCTATTCATAGCGCCTGCGTCGGTCTCTAGCGATAGCCCGCGGCCTGGAGCCTGAACAGGTGGGCGTACTTGCCGTCTCGGGTCATCAAGGATTCGTGCGTACCTCGCTCGGTCACTTGGCCGCGTTCGAGCACGACGATTTCGTCGGCGATTCGGACCGTCGAGAATCGATGCGAGATCAAGATCACCATCTTGTCCTTGGCGAGGCGGCCGAAGCGTTCGAAGACCGTCGCCTCCGCTTCTGCGTCCATCGAGGCCGTCGGTTCATCGAGGACCAGGATGTCCGCCTCGTCACGCATGAATGCGCGTGAGAGAGCAATCTTTTGCCATTGACCGAGCGAGAGCTCGTGCCCGTCTTCGAACCAACGGCCGAGCTGCGTCTGATAGCCCGATGGCAGCCGCTCGATGAACTCGTGGGCCATGCCCTTTTCGGCAGCGGTCTGCCATCGCTCCGGGGCGCTGAAGCCTTTTGCATCCCCGACGCCGACGTTCTCGCCTGCGATCAGCTGGTAGCGCACGAAGTCTTGAAAGATCACGCCGACCCGCTTTCGAAGGACATCGAGACTCCAGGCGTTGAGCTCGAGGCCATCGAGGGTGATCCGGCCTTCGGTCGGCTGGTAAAGCCGGGTGAGCAACTTGATCAGGGTGGTTTTCCCCGCCCCATTCTCGCCGACCAAGGCGAGCTTGCGTCCTGGGTGCAGGTGCAGGTTCACCCCGCGCAGGGCCGGCGTTTCGATGCCGGGGTAGGTGAAGCTCACGTTCTCGAACCGAATGCCATCTCCGGGCTTGGGGCCTTCCGTTGCGGAGCCGCCTTCGTCCGGTGCTTCGTACTCGAGGTACTCGTAGAGGTTCGAGAGGTAGAGACTGTCTTCGTACATCCCGCCAATTGACGTGAGGATCGACGCCAACGCGGATTGCCCCTGCTTGAACACGAGGAGGTACATGGTCATGTCGCCGAGAGTGATGCGTTTGGCGATCGTCTCGATGGCGATCCAGGCGTACGCGCCGTAAAAGGCCACCGTGCTCAAGAGACCGAGCACGAAGCTCCAAGCTCCCCGACGCAGTGTGAGCGCGCGATCCTCGACATACAGCTCGCGAAAGATCTCGCGGTACCGATCGAGAAAGACGGGTCCGAGGTCGAAAAGCTTGACCTCCTTGGCGAAGTCTTCACGGGCCAGCAGCACCTCGAGATAGTTCTGTTTCCGTGTTTCCGGTGCGCGCCAGGTGAAGAGCCGAAAGGCGTCTGCCGAAAACCGCGTCTCGACGAAAAACGAAGGAATGGCTGCAACCACCAGGACCGCCAGTGCCCAGACGGAGAGTTGCAGCAGAAGCCCGCCGTAGGCGATCAACGAGAACGAATGCTGCGCGAGTTGGAAGCTCCGCATCACCAAGCTGAGCGGTCGCTGGGATGCCTCGCGTCGGGCGCGGGTCATTCGATCGTAGAGCTCCGAGTCTTCAAAGGCGGCCAGGTCGAGAGTCAGCGCCTTTTCGAGAATCATTTCGTTGACCCGTTGCCCCAGGAGCGCACGCAGGAGCTGGTTGCAGGTGCTCAGCCCCTTTTGTGCGCCTGCCATGACGGCCACCAGCCCGAGCTCCAGCAACACCCAGGTCAACGCGGCCTGCTGGTCTTCGGTCGCACCCGTTTGGGCGGCGCGCACCACGGCGTCGACGATCAGCTTCCCCACCCAAGCGGCCGCTGCGGGGATCACACCGGCGACCAAGCTCAGCAGCCCGAGCGCGAAGCTCAACCGGTGACTGGTCGTCCACACCAGACCGAACCCCTGCTTCAACTGGCGAAACACGCCGAAAAGCTGCGGCCGATCGAGCCGGGTTCGTGGATCCATCGGCCGAGTCTAGAGCGCCCGTCGCTTCACGCCATAGCCCGCCCGCGGGCTCCGTGGTACGAGTCCGCAGGCGCGTTTGGTTCATGACGGAGCGAGACAAAGGTCCCCGCATTCGAAAGGTTCCCGCCGGGGACAACCGCCAGCGACTGGTTTGCCCGGACTGCGAGTACGTTGCGTACGAGAATCCCAAGGT
>JBARTN010000044.1:0-3629 GCA_049645265.1 Polyangiales bacterium | reverse complement strand
GGGCCGATTCCAATCACTGCACACACTGGTCTGCTCATGGCACGACCCTAGAGCCTTACGAGCCGATGTCCCGAGGCATAGCGAAGAAAACCGAGGCACCGGGCTCGGGTCCGGCCTCGTATTGTTTGATCCACTGGCGCGGAGTCATTTTGCCTGCGAGCTCGCCCACCAGCTCGTAGGGGATCGCGTCGAGTTGCTTCAGACGCACGCAGCATTTGCCGAGGCCGAGCTTGGCGTCGGTGTGCTTGGGCCACTTCTTCTCGAGCCACGAGAGCAGGGGACCGTCGTAGAGCCCCATGTGATAAAGCGAGATGTATTGTTTTTGAGATGCGAGGTTGATGAAGGGTAGCGGCTTGTCCGGCGAGCAGTGATAGCCAGCCGGGTAGATGCTGTGCGGCACGACGTAGGCCAGCATCCCGTAGCCCATCGTTTCCTTGAAACCCTTGGGAAGGTGCTTCCTCAGCATCTGGCGCAGCTTCTTCACCGCTGCCCGCCGCGCTGGGGGAAGCGCAGCGATGTACTCCGCGGGCGTGGTCGCGTTGGATTGCATGTTTTGGTCCCGGGAGATCGAAGTACCGCGGTTTCCGTGGCGTCGGCCAGACTTTCTGAAATCTCGGTTGCGAGACCGATGGCGAATGCGTGCCCGGGACCAAGGATTGCGTACCGGCGTTCGCCGACCTCGGGGGCACACCAGATAACCCCGTCGTCTGGGAAGAGAAGTACAGCTGCGTCGACGGCGGCGGCAATTGTTTCGCAGGAGGCGCGAGCGACAACAACCAGCCGATCACCTTCGAGCTCGTTAAGGACGGCAAAGACATCATTGGAACCGTTCGCACCGGCCCAGGCGAAGGAGACGAATTTGAAGGAGAGCTCTGCGGAAACGAGTTTCGGTGGATCGACGTGACGCCCGGCGTTCAAGATCCCGAGCAGGGATGCTGGACGTTTACCAGCAGCAGCTTCAACAAGCGTTCGTTCGTCGCCGACCAATTCGACTGCGTGGGCAGTGGGACCCGTGGCGGGGTCGACACCCCCTGACGTCATCTCCTGCCAGGAACTAGGCTCGGCCTCCGTCGACTACACCGCATGCCCCGCACCCCCACCTGCAGGCCCCACCGCGCCATAGCGACGCGAAGCGTGCTGCCGATTGGGGTGCTGCGTTCAGCGCGTGATGCTGATTGACCAGGGGCCGCCCGCGGCGCGCGCGTAGAAGAGCGTTCGTCCGAACCATGGCATCGAGTCGAGCGCGTCCAAGCCCGATAGCTCGATCTGCACCGACGAAGGGTCGTCCGTCGGCACGAAGACCTCGAGCTGATTGCCCGCGCGTGCATCGTCGCCAGCGGCGTTGAGGGCGCTGTCGTCCGGAGACCATTCGACCGAGCTCAGACCGCCAGGCGTGTAACGGACGGCCATTTTTCGGAGCGTGTCGGTCAGCGCAGTGCGCGGGCCGGTGATCGAGTTGGTGACGCAGTCGACCTCGAAGAAGCCCCAGACTTCGGGAACCATTCCGTCGCGGGCAGGCGCATACTTGTGTGGGTCGCCGCAGGCTTCTCTCCACGTCCACATCGTCGCGCC
This sequence comes from Polyangiales bacterium, assembly GCA_049645265.1. Taxonomy (GTDB): domain Bacteria; phylum Myxococcota_A; class Polyangia; order Polyangiales; family Houyiibacteriaceae; genus SG8-38. Next base: position 2,057 of record JBARTN010000044.1, on the reverse strand, counting down.
GAAGCGGTAGTTGTCCTGCTCGGCGAGGTGGCGCTCGAAGTAATCGTCGTCCGGATCAGCCGCGCGGTCGGGGTCGCTCCCCCATTCGCCGGTCAGCACCGGTGCGCCGTCATAGAGGCGCGATGCTTCGTCTGCGGCGCGCGCAAACCCGCTCTCGAGCGTGCCGCCGCTGATGCCTCCCTGATAGATGTGGGGCGAGTAGACGACCTGGTCGTCGTGCTCGAAGGGGGGTGGCGCCGGAAAGCCCAGCAGCCAGCCCGCGGTTGGCTCGAAGAGAAACAGCCGGCGCGGCGCGCCGATGGCCTGCTCGGCTTGCCGCATCGCCGCCAGCGCGTTTTCGTAGAAGAGGCTGAGGAGCGGCTGGTCGGGGGTGTCGAACACGTTGGGCTCGTTCATGACGTCGTAGCCGGCCACCGCGTCATCGTTTGCAAACCTCGAGACGAGATGCGCGAACATCTGGACGTAGCGGGTCTGGAGCTTGACTCCGCCGGGACCTTCGACGTCATCTAAGAAGGCGCGCCACGCGGCCCGCACAGCCGGAACGAACTCGCGCTGACCGCCGCTCTCACAGCGAGCCGCGCCGCCGTCAAAGGTTGCCCACTCGGGCGCTCCATCCCAGCCGCCGGCCGGTACGGATTCGCCTTCACAGACTTCCTCCAGTGGCGCCGCCAACGATGCATCCCAGGCGTCTTGGTGCAGGTCGAGTATCGTATAGACGCTCCGTTCGCGAAGCATCGCGATCGACGCAGCCACTTCGTCGAGATAGGCCTCGTCGTATTCGCCAGGGGTGGGCTCGATGCGCGACCAGCTGACCAGAAGACGAACCACAGTCCAGCCCATGGCAGCGATCGCGTCTGCGTCTTCCTCGGTGAATGCATAGGTCGTGAAGAGCTCATCGCTGTATTGCCAATACTCGACGTGCGCGTTCACGTTCACGCCGCGAAGCAACACCTCACGCCCCGACGCATCGACGATGCGACCGCCCTCGACCGCATCCGGAATCGCTTGTAGCGCTGGAAGCGGGCCAGTTGGCCCTGCGGAGCCGGTGCTGCCGTTGGAATCGCTGCAGCCGGCCAGAGCCAGCAGCGAGATCACGAGGAGAGTTGGACGGAATGAAAGGTCGTGCATGGTGGGTGGGTTCCTAGCTGCGAGCCCGGTAGCGAACGTTGCATGGTCGATCGGCGCGCGCCACACCGCCGATCTGGCGGGGCAACGGGAGCGGCCCGTCAAACTCTGCGCTGAGCTCGAAGCGTCGGAAAATTTCTCCCACCGAGTGCCGAATGGCGGAGGTCGAGAAGCGATGGGCGGGGCACGTGTGCTTGCCATGGCCGTACGTGGTGACCAACTCGCGCGTGGGCAGATCGGGTGCACGAAGAAACGCCGCGCCTCGGTAGTTCTTCTCGTCGAACTGGTCGAGCCCTTTCGCGGCAGACTGGTTGGTGACCGACAACATCGTCGCGATGAGGGTTCCGGGCTCTACGCGGTAAATGGTTGTCTCGTCAGCGACTTGGACCGGACTCACCACCCGCCGCAAGACGATCGACCGCTGGGCCATTCGAATGGACTCATGGCTAAACGAATCGAGAACGCCATCGCCTTCGGAGCGAACCTGGTCGATGATGCTGGGGTGTTGAAGTGCGAAAATGAGTGTCCAGGCCATCGCCGCGAACAGGTTGGACTGCGATCCCATTTGAACGACGATCACATCGCGGGCGATTCCGATTTCTCGCGCAGGGCTCGGCACATCGTTCCAGGACGCGCAGATCCGTGTGAAGAGATCGCTGTCGTTTACATCGGCGTTGCGGTGGCGCTCCCGAAGCATGTCGGCAAAGATCGCCTCGATCGCGTGCATCGCGCGTCGCTCCCGCCGTTTTCTAGTTGCGATTGCCAGCAGGGCTTTGTGCGGGTGCACGAATGATTCGGACGCGTCGAGCTGTTCGAAGTGCCCAGCCAACGCGTCGAGTTGCTCGTCGGTAGCCCCGCTCATGCCACCCCAGCTCGCGAGGCCCATTCGATGCGCGAGGCGCTTGGTGAACGCGAACAACTCGAGCGACCCC
>JBARTN010000043.1:0-6028 GCA_049645265.1 Polyangiales bacterium | reverse complement strand
CCCGGGCCGAAGCCCTTACCGTTCCCCTGCGCAGCGGTTTGGTCAGCCTCGCGCGGACACTCGCCGAACCTCCAGCGTTCGAGCCCGAGCACGCAAGCCGCACATTCCGCATCGTGTCGCCCGACTTGTTCGACGCGCTGGTCTTGCCGCCGCTCCTACGACGCCTCGGCCGACAAGCGCCGTCGATCGATCTCGCGGTCGTCCCCATGCCGAAGCGTCTGTCCGACAGCCTCGAAACCGGCGACGTCGACCTCGCGATCTACCCCGTGCTCCTCGACCCCCACCCGTTCGACCTCGGCGCACAGGTCGATCCCGAGCTGCAAAGCCGGACACTCTTCCGGGACTCCTTTCGATGCTTCGTCCGACACGACCACCCTGCGCTCACCGGCAGGCGCAAGCTCACGCTCAACGCCTACACCCGCCTCAATCACATCCTCGTCTCACCGGGCGGCGAGGGCCCCGGAGTCGTCGACCGCCTCCTCCACGCGCGCGGCCTGCAACGCCGCATTGCCCTCCGCGTCCCCCACTTCGCCACCGCCCTCGAAGTCATTGCCCAGAGCGACCTCCTCCTCACCGCACCCTCGAGCCTCAGCGAGTGTTCCACCGCGTCGACCTTGGCGTCCCGCCCCGTACCCCTCGACGTTCCCGAGCACGCCATTACGATGATCTGGCATCCCCGCTTCACCGAAGACCCCGCCCACCGATGGCTCCGTGAGCTCATGGTCGACGTCACCGACGGGGTTCCGTCCCTGCCTCCGAAGCGAAGCCGCCGAGCGTAAACCCTCGAGACACAGGAACCAGGATGTACGAAATCACCAACGCCCACCCGCTCACCCTGATCCTGATCATCGGCGCGTTCCTGCTCACGCCGATCTACGCGATGGCGACCTACGTCTTCAGCGGCGCATCCAAGAGGAAGGGCCTCCGCGTCGGCGCCGGCTTCCTGGTCTTTGGCACACTCATGTTCTGGGTGTGCATCGCCGATATCCCACGGGGCCTCGGTCTTCCTGGAAACCTGATCGTCCCCACCGTGTGGATCCTCCCGAGCCTGATTCTTTTCCTCGGGCGAGATTGGTTCCTCGAGAAGTGGCTGTGCCAAAAATGGCTCATCGGCCTTCAGCTCTTCCGCGTGATCGGCGGTGTCTTTTTGATCGAGATGGTGCGCGGCAACATCCCGGGAGTCTTCGCCTATCCAGCCGGCGTCGGCGATCTCACAGTCGCCGTCGTCGCGGCCTTGGTTCTGCTCAAATACTGGAACGCCAAACGCATCCCGGGCGCCGCGGTTGCCCTGGTCATCATCCTAGGCGTCGCCGACTTCATCAGTGCCTTCATCTTCGGCTTCGGTTCCTCCGAGACCCCGGTTCAGATCTTCTTCCCCGAAGTCCCCAACCAAGTCATCCTCTTCCCCACGGGCATGATCCCCCTCTTCCTCGTCCCCTACGCCATCTTCTTCCACACCCTGTCCTGGCTGAGCTACCGCAAGTTCGAAAAGGCCTAGCGCGTAAGAAAGGGCGCGTTCAAAGTCACGAATGCGCGTTATCGTCGCCGGCAAGCTCGTAACCGAAAGGCGCAGCATGGCGTTCATGGATCGAAGTGTAATCTCCAGCGTGGCCCTGATTCTCGTCCTCATCCTCGCTGGGGTGGGGTGCGGCGACGACGCAGGCTCGACGAGCGGCACGATTCCAGACGACCCCTTCGTCCCCGCGGCGTACGGCGAATGGCTCAAATTCGAGCCCGAAGGTGCGGTCTGCGCCAACGGCTCGCAGTACAAGTACTTCGTCAACTTCTCCGAAACCTCGAGCAACGTCGTGATCTTTCTCGAAGGCGGAGGCGCGTGCAGCAACTACGACGACTGCTCGAACGGGCGTCCGTTCAATACCGATTGCATCAAGGAGCCCGCCGGCACCGAGTGCATCCGCGATAACTATCCCGCCGTCTACCTGCACTTGGACGAGCTCGAGCCGCTCAGTGCGGCGACGGAGCCGCTCGGTGTGATCAACGGCGATGTGCCGGTCGAGCTCGCCTACCCGTTGCTCTCGTCCAACACCGATATCAATCCGGTGGGCGACTGGAATAGGGTCTTCGTTCCTTACTGCACCGGCGATACCTACCTCGGCAGCAGGGTGCAGACGTACGTCGATCCGGACGGCGTCGGCCCCGACGTCGAGTTCCATCACATGGGCCATCAAAACATGTTGCTGGTCATCGAAGAGCTCAATCGGATGTTCGCCACCGTTCCCAGGATGTTGGTCGGTGGTTGCAGCGCAGGCGGCGTGGGCTCGCTCAACAACTACCCCTTCATCCGCAATGGGATCGAAGGCGCAGTGCAGAGCTACCTCCTCGCCGACAGTGGTCCGATTGTCCCGTCCACCTTGCTCAACGGACAGCCGAGCAACCAGGGGGGCCTTTTCTCGGCGGTGAGCACGATCTGGGGCGTCGGTACCATGATCCAATCCTTGCCCACGGGCGGAGACCGAATCGTGGCCGACTTCGGTGAGGTGAACGCCGTGGTTTCCGAATCCTTCCCAGACGATCGCCTCTCGGTCTCCATCTTCGAGCGCGACTACAACGTCACCGTCGCCACCTACGAAAGTGCCTTCCCTATCTTTTCAGAAGAGGGCAGCTCGGTCGACACGGGCGCCGGCCGAACCGAGATCTATCGTCTTGCGTCCGAGGATCTCGAAGCGCTCCGCTCGCGCCTCGACGATCTCGATAACCTCGCCTATTACATGCCGTACTACCGAAACACGAACACGAGCCACTGCCTCACCGTCACCGGCCTTGAAGACGTGGGTAACTCCGAGCTCGAGTTCCTCGCTCTGTTTCAAGAGGACCCGTCGGCCGCCACCTGGTCCGGCACGGAAATCGGGACGGACGCCGGAACCGTCACCTACAAAGATTTCATCGAGCAACTCCTCGATGACTCGGTCCCGCTCCGGAGTTACTACGAGGGCACTTGCGAAGGTAAGTTCCAAGTCTGCGCCCTGGACTGCGAGGCATATGACGAAGTCATGTGCGAGAGCGCCGTGCAGTAGGGGGATCTTGTCACGCCAGTCTGGGGTACCATCCCTCGAATGAAGCACCGCGCCGCACGGCTCATCCTCCTCAGCATCGGAACCTTGCTCGCCATCGCCCTCGGCGCCGCGGCCTTCCTCCTCAACACCTACCAACCGGCCCCCGTCGATCCCAACTGGGCACTCGCTCCCGCGCAAACCCTCCCCACTGACGCCATCACCGTCCGCTACACCGGCACCGCAACCCTCGTCTTCTCCGACGGTGAGACGACCTGGATGACCGATGGCTGGTTCTCGCGCCCCGGACCCCTGCAGGTCCTCTTCGGCAACATCGGGCCCGACCTCGACGCGATCACCCAGGGTCTCGAACGCAACGAAGTCGACGACCTGTCGGCCGTCTTCCCCCTCCATTCGCACTACGACCATGCGATGGATGCGCCCGAGGTGGCGAAACGGACAGGCGCGCTGCTCCTCGGTTCGGAGTCGACGGCCAACATTGCGCGCGGCTGGGGTCTTCCGGAGGAGCAAATCCGCGTGGTGGCCGACCGCGAGCCGATCGCGCTCGGGAAGTTCACCGTGACTCCGATCGAGTTGCGCCATTTTCAGTTCCCCGATCCCAGGATGGCGGCCCGCGCCCTTGGCGACCCGGAGATCGACGCGCCGCTCACACCGCCCGTCGCCACATTTGATTACAGAGTCGGCAAGGCGTACGCGCTCCACGTCGCGCACCCGAAGGGCACATGGCTGATCCTAGGCAGCGCCGGCTTCGTCGAGGGCGCGCTCGAACCTTACGACGCCGACGTCGTCTTCTTGGGCGTCGGCGCCCTCGGCTCCCAAACCGACGCCTACCGCGAGACCTATTGGAAGGAGTCGGTCGAACGCACAAACCCCAGCCGCGTCATCCCCATCCATTGGGACAGCCTCACCGGCCCCGCCGAAGGCCCGTTCACCGGCATGGTCCGGGCAGCCGCCGTGCTCTCCAAAGGCTCCGACAAGCTCCTGCCGTTCCTCCAAGCCAAGCAAGCCGCCAACCCCCACATCGAGTTCCTCACACTCCCCCGATACGCCCCGGTCGTCCTGTTTTGACCGGCTACTCCTGCCGCCAATGCCGATACCGCTTGAGTTCCGGCCACACGTCTCCGAGTCGGGCACCCCCCCGACAAACATGAACCGCAACATCCGCCTCCATCGCCACCTCGTGCCGAATTCGCCCCACCTCCTCGGGCGTATCACACAAGGTCGCGAGTTGTTTCGCAGACCCACCCACCACGACGACCGGCCCCGTCCTCGAGTCGTCCGGTCCCCACAAGTAATGTGTCATGTACCCAGAGGTCGCTCGCGGAAGTCCGTACGCTGCGCCGTGAAAGTTCAGCGCCGACGCCTGGCCGTAGTTCGCGGTGAAGATCGTGGCGCTCTCCTGTTCCTCTGGCGTCAGTTCCTCGAACACCTGGGCCACGACCCCGGTCTGCTCGGCCCAGCCGAGCTCGTCGTGCATGTCGTGCGTGAGATCGGTGGGTCGGACGATCCAACCCAGCGCTTTTCCTAACGCAGCGTCCACGGTCGAAAGAGGCAGCAGGGGCAAAGTGAACGAAGCGAGCAAGAGCCCGCTTCCGACCAGCGCGACGGTGAACGCCGAACGAAGTCCGCGGTGCGACTCGAACCAATGCCCGAGTGATGCGCCGCCCGCGGCAAACACCAACGGATAGGCCGGAGCCGAGTAATACGGTTTGGCGCCGGTCACGGTCAGTACCACGAGGACCGTGACAAACAAATACCCGAACAACCGGTAGCGCTTGCCCGCGTCGGTGAAGAAGTAGACCAGGCCGGCAAGCCAGATGGGGAGCGCGAAGATACCGAAGTAGAGGATCTGGCCTGCCAAAAAGAGGGGGCGAGGAATGTCGGCAAGGACGGTCTCTCCCATGATTTGAACGAACTCGACCGTTGCCCAGTCGTGCTCGGCTTGCCACAGCAAGTTCGGCGAAACGATCAGCAAAGCCACGACCGCGCCGAGCCACGGCCACGGGTTCTTGAGGTGAGCGCGGAGCGGAGTCGCCAGCATCCCCACGCCGAGGCCGAGCCCCCAGAGCAGCATCGTGTGTTTGTTGAGCAGCCCGAGGCCCGCCACCAGCCCGACCAGCAACCAACGCTTCTTGTCGGCGCCGTCGATCAGGTCCGCAACCAGGAGCGCGGCGGCGGTCCAGAACAACGGCTCGAACGCGACGATGTCGAGCATCCCATGCATGCGGAGGTACGCGGGTGCAAAGAGCAGGGCGATTCCAGCAAGGGCCTGACCAAACGAGTTGGCGCCAAAGCGACGCGCGAGCAGGAGGGTGAGCCACATGGTGGCCGCTCCGGCAAGGATCGACGGCAACCGAAGCATCACCAGGCTGTCGCCAAACAGCCTCGTCGACAGGCCCGCAAGCCAGGGCACCATCGGCGCATGGTCGACATACCCAAACGCCAAGTGCTTCCCGCAGTCGATGAAGTAGTACTCATCCCGATGCCGCCCATACCGCGTCGCCAGCGCCAGGTGCGTCCCAAGCTTGGCGAGAACGAGCACGACCAAAACGGCCTGCTCATGCCTCCGCCGAACGCTCGCAACCTCCAGCGGCATCGACGCGCCCATCGGGATCGAGCCTACCGGTTCACCGAGGCGACGGGTAGGTCGATCTCTAGCCCCGAGCGATCACCTATCAACTGCCCTAATCCGATTCGGAACCAGCCGCGGAGGGGGGCCGAAGAATTCGCCGGCGCGACACCTTGATGCGAGCCGGCCGCGTCGATTCGATGAACTCGGTGAGCGCGGTGACGAAACGATCGGGCGCTTCGCAATGCGGGTAGTGCCCCACGCCTTCGATGATTTCGAGCCAACTCCCCGGGATTACCCCGTGTGCGGCATACGCGTGCTCAACGGGAATCACGCGATCGTCCTCACCCCAAACGATGAGCGTGGGCATCCCGGCGGCCAGGTACAGCTTGTCGTTTGCGCTCACGGATTGGCCGCGCGGGTCGAT
>JBARTN010000042.1:0-42764 GCA_049645265.1 Polyangiales bacterium | reverse complement strand
GAACGCAGCGGCTGGCCTTCCGGGCGGTGCCAACGGCATGTTCAACTACCTGCTCCCCAACGGAGGGCATTTCGGTGATGTGTACTTCGGCGCACGCGGAAACATCCTGGGCACCCGGGACGACGTGTTCGAGCTTGCCTTGCAGGCGACGATGACGATCAACACCTCATCCCTTGCCGACAATCAGCAGAAGTACGCCGGCCAATTCGACAAAAAGCCGTACGTCGGCGGTTGGTTCGAGCTCTTGATGACCTTCAATGCCGGCGAAATCGTTCGTATTCCGATCCAGGTCGGCTACAAGCTCGGCAACACGAAAGGTCGGGAAGTGGCCCCGAATCTCTTTGTCGGAAACGAGTTCACCTTTGGCGGTGCGGTGCTCATCATGCTCGCGGAGGACCAGTTCATGCTCTCGGCCGAAGCTTTTGGCCGCACCGCGGCCAATTCCCAAGCCGATTTCTGGACCCGAGAACAGACCCCCGTCGAGGTCCTGGGCGGCTTCAAGTACCTTCATCCGAAGGGCTTCGTGGTGGGTGTTTCGGGTAGCGCGGGCGTGACGGCCGGCTACGGCGCACCCGATTGGCGGGGCATCGGCATGATTGGCTACACGATGCCCGGGGTCGAACCCATCCTGGACATCGATGGGGACACCATTTTGGATGATGTCGACCAGTGTCCGACCGAGCCTGAAGATTTCGATGGCTTCCAGGATGAGGATGGTTGTCCCGACCTGGACAACGACGGCGACGGCGTGCTCGACGTCAATGACGGCTGTCCGAATGACGCCGAAGACATCGACGGCTTCGAAGATGAGGACGGTTGCCCGGATCCCGACAACGATGGCGATGGCATTCTGGATGTCGACGACCAGTGTCCGAACGAGCCGGGAACCCTGGAGAACAATGGCTGCCCGGACCCCGATCGCGATGGCGACGGCGTCCCCGACCGCGTCGACAACTGCCCGGATGAGCCAGGCACCGTCGAGAACCACGGCTGTCAGGACGCCCAGTTGGTGATCATCGGCCTAGGGCAGCTCGAAATTCTCGAGAAGGTTTACTTCAAGTCCGGAAGTCACAAGCTTCAGAAGCGCTCCTTTGCGCTTCTGGACAACATCGCGGAGGTCCTGAACGCACACCCGGAGATCGAGCTCATCCGAGTCGAGGGACACACGGACTCCACCGGTAAGCTCAAGTACAACATGAAGCTGTCGAAGATGCGGGCGACTACCGTCGTTCGCTACCTGGTCGGCAGGGGCAAGGTCGCCACGGAGCGGCTGATTGCGGAGGGCTTCGGTCCCACCCGACCAATCGTCCCTGACGCCAGGACGAAGGAAGAGCTCGCGCAAAACCGACGCGTCGAGTTCCACCTCGTCGAAACCGGCGTCGAGGACAGCGCCGAGGACGCCGCGGACGCGACCGAGTAGTCACAGCTGGCGCCCCCATTTGGCGCCCCCACTGCGCGGCGGGTTCCAGGCTTCGGTCTGGGGCCCGCTTCGCGGTTAACCGCTTGGCTCAGCTCGCGATTCTCACGGGCCACTCCGCGTTCTCGACGCCGAGGCTCAAGTCGGCGAGGAACTGGCGCGTTTGGCGAATCGTGATTCGGTCCTTCGGGTCGCGCCGGAGGCAGCGGGCAATCAACGCGCCGAGGTCTCGGGTTTCGGGCTGGTCGAGCAGCGCACGCACGGCTTCCGGCTCTCCGTCGTGGGTCATGTGCTGGCCGAGCAATTCGGCCTCGCCGACCCCATCGAACAAGGGCTTGCCGGTGTACGCCTCGAAGATCAGACATCCAAACGCGTATACGTCGGCCGGAATCGCGCGAGACCTGTCTCCGGAGCCCCAGATCTCGGGTGCTCCGTAGTTTGCGGTTCCGCAGCCCGGCCGAAGGTGACGACCGGCGAGGCCGAAGTCCACCAGGACGGGCTTGGGTGGCTGACCCACGCCGGTGTCGGCTTCGGCGTTGCACACGATGATGTTCGAGGGTTTGAGGTCTAAGTGGCCGACCCCGACTTGATGCATCGCATCGAGGCCCGCGCTCACCCCCAGGAGCAGATCTCGGGCGCGTCCGACGGAGAGGTCACCCATTTCGAGCATGCGTTCCAGGCTCGGACCCTCGACCAGCTCCATGACCAGGATCGGCTTGGGGTTAGCGCCGGCATCGAAGGTCACGAAACGGGCGATGTTGGGATGCTCCGGGAGCGCAAGGAGTGCGCCGGCCTCATCCCGGAACATCTTCAGGAACTCGTCCTCAGAGAGCGTGCGTGCAGCCGCCGCCGAATAGTCGGGGACCTTCAATGCAAAGATCGGTGCCGTCTCGTCCTGCCGCTCTTCGGCGCGGCGGGCGATGAAGACAGAGCCGACAGTGCCGGTACCTACGGTTCGCACCAGATAGAACCCGCCGACGATACGGCTTGGAGGCGCCCATGCCGGCAACGGGGCATCCGCGTCGAGCTCGAGTGGGATGAGGCTCGGCGCTCGTCTCGGACCCTCGAGTGGCACCGAGCGGAGGTGATTGAGAACCGCTTCCGTGAGCTCAGCGAATGCGCCCGGCAGATCGCGGTCGAGCGCATTGACCGCCATGGTGAACGCATGGTCCATCTCGGAGATCGACGTGCGAAGTGCACGCTCGACTTCGAGCCCCATGGCCCAGATTGCCGCGGCCGCTGCCGGAGACTCCTCGGCGACCGGAGCCCCGAGTCGGCGCCGAGATCCACTGACGAGCTGAGCGAGCGCCGCAACACCGCGTTCGAGAGTGGCAAGCGGTGTGCCCGACGAGCGTTCCGCGACTTCCGAGAGCGAGCTGGACGCAGCCACGGAGCGAAGCCCGCGTGCGAGCAATGATAAGGCTTGGCGAAACGCTTCAATTCGGGCCGAGCGAGCAACCGGCAGCTCGATGCCGATGCCCTTCACCGCATCGGCCGCTGCGACCAAGCCACGGCCGTCCCTTTGCGCGACGCGAGCTGCTTGCTGTAGTTTTGCATAGGCCCGGAGCGCGCTTTCGATCTCGGGGACCATCGATGCCTCGGCCATCGTCTTGAGGTCGTCGACCTGAGAGACGTGCTCCGCCGCGGCGATCAGAACTTCGGATACGTCTGCACTATCCTCTCGAACTAGCGCATCGCACGTGCGAGCAGCTGCGGCGCAGAGCGTGCGTCGGAGCGAACCCGGTGCATCACGTTGGATGCGATTGAGCAGCACTCGTTGCGTCAAGAGCCGCCGTTGGCGGACGAGGTCTTTACGCGGGTCGACGTCGGGTCCATCCGCGTCGACGAGATGGAGCATCGTCTGGAGCTGACGCAGACGCGTCGTGAATTGCTTGACTTGGCTTGTCTCTTGGAGCGGGTCGCCCTCTCGAATCACGAGCCAGTTGGTGACTTGCTGGAAGAGATCTCCAAGGCGCTCGTCCTGGGGACCGCGTTGGTCGTCGTCCTCGCCGACGAGCAAGAGGTCATTGAGGCTCGAGGTTTCGAAGAGCGCCGAGTTGAGCTCTCGAAGTGCGAGAAACGCCGCAACCTCGGTCTCGGGTTCACCCAGCGTAAGACGTTGAAGCAGCTCAGCTTTGCGAACTGCCGCTTCGAGGATCGGCTGAGCTTCGCGCGCGGCTTCGTACGCCCCTTGGGTCGCGAAAGTCTCGAGCGCGTCGGACAGCCTGTCACGAAGGGTGGGCTCGCCTTGGCTCGATGCGCCGCTCAGCTCCTCCGCGAGAGCCTTCATGAGCGCGTTGCGTCCAAGATCCTCGCTGCCGCCTTCGGCGATGGCTTTACGGAGATGGGCCTCGGCCGTTCTTGCCGCCTTTTCCGCGAAGCCGGGCCGGATTCGTTCGGCCCGCAGCTCGACGAGAGCCTCCGCCGTCTCCAGGCCGCCGACGCGCATCAATTGCTCGAGCAAGGACTCCACGACCCGTGGATGGCTTTCCGCTGCGCGTGGAAGCCCGGCGATCATCGCCGCGGCGATGCCGTGATCCTGCTGGAAGATCAGCGATTCTAGGAGGTCCCGGCACGCTCGAAGGCCCTCTTCGGGCTCTACGGCGATGCTTGCCGCGAGTGACGCCGCTGCGCGGCGCCATTCGGTGATCGTGAATTCCGGGTCGAGGTGGCGTTGGATCTCCTGTTGGAAGGTCGGCATGGACGCGGCGAGCAGACCACGTGCGGATGCCACGTGCCGCCACACCAGGGTCTCACGGTCCGCCAGCAAACGGTCCCAGGCCTCGCGAACCTCCGGCGTGCAGAAGACGCGCACCCCTGCGTCGTCGCCTTCGGTCGCGCGCCGCGCTGCTTCGCGGGCCGCGCGTTCAAGGAGCCGAGCCGCCAAGCGGCGAGACGGGAGCGACCCCGTCGAAGGCGTGAGTAGCCAGTCGCGGCTCGAATCCTGCCGGGAGACCAGCGCGAGTGCGAGAGCGTCGACGTTGTGCACGGTGCCGATGGGCAAGCTCAGCGCGAGGGCCACACGCGCGCGGATGGATTGGCCGCCGAGGGCACGCTGCGACGCGAGTGCCAGCTGCGTGGCCACGGACACAAAGGTCGCTGCGTCACCACTGCGAAGCCGTTTGAGGACCATTCGCCCCAGCTGGCGTTTGATGGAGCTCGGGGGAAGGGCCGCGGCAACTTCGTAGAGCGCCGCGGCTGCGGCTGGACCTGACAGCCAGTCGAGCTTGTTGACCAGCCCTTCTTCGACCGCGACCCTCAAGCTTTCGAGCAAAACATCGGGATCGAGACCCTCGAGCGGCAAGGGTCGGCGCTCGTCGATGACCGCGCGCGCGAGCGTCGCCATACCCTGACGCCATGCTGCTTCGCGCTGTTCAGCGCTGTTCAGTCGGTGCAAGGCGGTTAGGCCTTCGAGGCGCTCCCGAGTCGCAGCACGCATCCCCACTGATTCTAGCCTGCCGATCGGCTCTCGGAAAGCGCGGTTGACAAGGATGCGGCAAACCTCTAGCTCGGAGAGGGGTGCTCCAACTTTCCTTCGAGTTTGCCGGTGAGTCGCCGACGATCGCGGAGCGCGGCCTCACCGACCGTCGCCAGGACGATCTGGACCGGGCTTATGCCCGCGCATCCGAATGGAGCCGCGCGCTCGCGACGCGCCTGGGTCAGCCCATTCGTCTCATCGTGACCGACAATCGAAGCACCATGTTGGTGGCTCGGCCCAAAGGCGGACGACTCGAGCTGCGCCTGCACCACATGTTCCTGACGGCCGACGAGAACATCCTGGACGCCGTTGGCGACTACCTGAGCGGCAACGCGTCGAAGGCGGCCGCCACCATCGACCAATTCGTCGAAGAGCATCGTCGCCGTTTCGTTGCCTCTGGCCCCCCGCAGGAGGCCTTGCGTTCCGACGGGGCCTACCACGATCTTCGAGCGATAGCGGACGACCTCGCGAGCCGGCATTTTGGCGCAGGGGCCGATGTCCGGATCAGCTGGGGAAAGCGCGTTCAGCCCAAACGCCGGCAGCGCTCGCTCCAGCTCGGAACCTACCTCCCCGAAGAACGCCTGATCCGGATTCATCCGGTGCTCGACCAGTCCTGGGTCCCCGATTTCTTCGTCGAAGCGGTGGTCTTTCACGAGATGCTGCACCACGACATGCCCGCGGTCGTGCAAAATGGTCGCCGCCACTACCACACCCGAGCATTCCGAACGCGAGAGCGCAGCTTCGAGTACCACGCCGCCGCGCAGCAGTGGGAAAAAGAAAACCTCTGGCGTCTGTTGCGAGGCCAGTAACATCATCCTGATTCATGGCACGTCGTCGAAAAATCCGATCTTCGATCTCGATCCCCATCATCTTGGGCGCGATCACCGTTCTACTGAGCCTGGCGCTGCTAGTGGCCTGGTCATTCCTCCTCGGCCAGAAGATCGCTCGCTCTGCGGAAATCGCGGGCGACGTCTGGCTCCTGGTGCTCGGCGCTTTGTCTTTCGTGCTCATCATCGTCGTCCTGGTGTTGTTCGTCATCTCCTTGGCTCGCGGAATCATCGAAGTACGCAAGCAAGATACGTTCATCGACTCTGTCACCCACGAGCTCAAGAGCCCGCTCGCGTCGCTGCAGCTCTGCCTCGAGACGCTAGGGCGCCAAGGGCTCGAAGACGATGCGCGGGAAAAGCTGCGGCACATGATGCTCCAAGACGTCGACCGCCTCCGCGCATTCATCGACGACGTGCTCGAGGCGAACCGTCTGTCCTATGCGCGACCGGGCATGCTCAATCTCAGCGACGTGCCCCTGTCAGAGCTCGCTGAAGAGTGTGCCGGAGCGGTTCGCAGTAGGCATGAGCTCGAGCTAGACGAGATTCGCGTTTGCGTCGACCCCGAGCTCGTGGTGACCACCGATCGCGCGGCGCTCGAGATCGTCGTCAATAATCTCATCGACAACGCGGCGAAGTATTCCGAGCGGCCAGCGCGGGTTGAAATTACTGCGCGCCGCGATTCGGGCAAGAAGGTGCTGATCGAGGTGAGCGACACTGGAATCGGCATCGAGCAGAAGAATCTCAAGCGGGTTTTTCACCGATTTTATCGCGTGGAGGATCACGAGGTGCGCCAACGTCGTGGCACGGGCCTCGGGCTCTTCGTCGTCTGGGCCCTGGTGAAGCAGCTCGGCGGTGATGTGCGAGCGTTTTCCAAGGGCCGAGGGCAGGGCACCACCATGCGCGTCGAGCTGCCGATGGCTCATGCGGTGAGCGGATGATGACCGGCACCGAAACGCAGAAGCTCCTCATCGTGGAGGACGAGGAGCACCTGGCCGCCGGTCTCAAGCTGAACCTCGAGTTGGAGGGCTATCGAGTCGACGTGGCCGCCAACGCCAAGGAGGCGGGCCAGCGCTTGCTCGATCCGAGCGGCTACGATGCGATCGTGCTGGACGTCATGTTACCTGACGTCAACGGCTTCGACCTCTGCAAGAGGTTCCGGGACGCGGGAAATTTCGTGCCCGTGATCATGTTGACCGCGCGTTCGTCACCCGAAGATCGGGTCCTTGGTCTAGAGGCCGGCGCTGATGACTACATGGTCAAACCCTTCGAGTTAGGCGAGCTGCTTGCCAGGGTACGTTCCGTGCTCCGGCGCCAGCGCTGGGAGCAAGTGTCGGGCAGCAACGTCAAAGCCAGCACTCTGTCGTTCGGTGACGCACAAATCAACTTCGACACTCACGAAGTACGAGTCGCGGGCGAAGACGTTCAACTGACCCAGTTGGAGCTGGACCTACTTCGCTACTTTGCGGAGAACGCGGGCCGCGTCCTGAGTCGTACCGAGCTTCTCGAACGGGTTTGGAAGCTTCGCAACTACGGCAACACCCGAACGGTTGACAACTTCATCTCGCGCCTCCGCCGCCGCTTTGAAGAGGACCCTAGCTCCCCGAGCCACTTCCTCTCCGTCCGAGGCGCCGGCTACAAATTCATCGCCTAGGACAAGCGGACAGTCCCCTTTTCGAAGTCGTTAACCCCTAGAAAAAGGGGACAGTCCCCTTTTTTACAGAACTGTGACAAATCGGGGGTGAACCGTGACGGTGCCATTCGAGGGCCTGGGATAGCCTCGAAAGCATGGAGATGAACGTTGCGAAGGCCAGGCTTCCCAAGCGAGCGTTGAGCCGCTCCGAGCAGTGGCGGAGGGCTACGATATTCGTGCTTTCGCATCTTGCGGTGCTCGGCGCGTTCTGGTCCGGGGTGACCTGGCAGGCGGTCGTTCTCTGCTTCGTGCTCTTGTTCATTCGTCTCTGGGGCATCACCGCGGGCTATCACCGGTACTTCGCTCACCGGACCTACAAGACCGGTCGCGCGTTTCAGTTTTTCCTCGCGGTCCTCGCGCAGAGCAGCTCGCAAAAAGGCGTGCTCTGGTGGGCTGCCCACCATCGGGTGCACCACAAGCTCTCCGACCAGGAGGGCGACGTTCACTCACCGGTGCAGAACAGCTTCTTCTACGCGCATGTCGGATGGATCTTCGACGACACTGAAGAGACCCCTTGGGACAAGATTCGCGACTTCGCGAAGTACCCGGAGCTCCGTTGGCTCAACAAGTATTGGGCCGTCCCTCCGGCTGTCCTTGCTCTCGCCTGTTTCCTGATCGCCGGTTGGCCCGGCCTGTTCATCGGCTTCTTCTTGAGCACAGTGCTCCTCTGGCACAATACGTTCCTAATCAACTCGGTCACACACGTCTGGGGCAAGAAGCGCTTCGACACGAACGACGAGAGCCGCAACAACATGGTGACCGCCTTGCTGACCCTCGGAGAGGGTTGGCACAACAACCACCACCACTACCAGTCTTCCTGCCGTAACGGCTTCTACTGGTGGGAGTTCGATGTGACCTATTACGTGCTCAAGATGCTGAGCTGGGTGGGCCTGGTTTGGGACATTCGCGATGTCCCCGCGCGTGTCCGCGAAGAGGGAAGACGCCGCGACGCAGGCGAGGTGGACGGAGGGGAAACCCGCGGCGAGCGCCCGAAGAAACTCCCCTTAGCCGCCTAGGCCAAGGCGCGCTGGCGGAGCTTTGCGGCTTGGGCTACAGCCACCAACGTAGGATGTGCGCCCACCATGGGGCAGGTTTTTTGCGGGGTTCCCACGTATGTTCGGTGGCATGCATCTGGGGTCTCCGTCGGGCTACCGACTACCGTTCAGCGATTATACAGATGTAAGCTTCTGTTGCGAAATTGTTTCTTAAATTCCACAAGCACTGAAGATCAAAAGAGATTTCCGCGAACCAGCACCCCTCAGGAGCTCCGCCCATGCCCCAACTCCGAGTAGTATCTCCCCCTTCCGACCCGCAGGACGACCCGGCATCCGCCGTCGCCCGCGCACTGAGCGCTCATTTCGAAACCGGATCGACGAAGTCGCGGTCTTGGCGTCTCTCCCAACTCGACGCGCTCGAGCATTTCCTGATGGAACGGGAGCAAGACATCCTCGATGCGCTGGATGCCGACCTCGGCAAGCCGGCGATGGAAGCGTTTGGGTCGGAGATCGGGTTTCCAATTTCGGAGCTTCGCCTGGCGCGCAAGAAGCTCGCCGCGTGGATGAAGCCGGAGCGGGTTCGAACCTCGCTGCTTGCCATGCCGGGCCGAAGCTACATTTACAGAGAGCCTCTCGGTGTAACGCTCATCATCGCACCCTGGAACTATCCGTTTCAGCTGATCGTCTTGCCTCTCATTGGCGCCATCGCAGCAGGCAACTGCGCGGCGCTCAAGCCGTCGGATCTCGCCCCGCACGTTTCTGCGCTTCTCGCCAAGTGGATCCCAAAGTATTTCGATCGGAAAGCCATTCGAGTCATCGAAGGCGGCGCACAGGAAACGACAGCGCTACTGCGCCAGAACTGGGATCACATTTTCTACACGGGCAACGGGAGGGTGGGTCGCATCGTCATGGAAGCGGCTGCAAAGCATCTGACTCCCGTCACCCTCGAGCTCGGTGGCAAGAGCCCCTGCATCGTCGACGAGAGCGCAGGGTTGGACACGGCGGCCAAACGGATCGTGTACGGCAAGTTCTTCAACGCCGGTCAGACGTGCGTCGCGCCGGACTACGTCTTGGTTCACGATCGCGTTCATGACGCGCTCGTCAATCGAATGGTCTCCACGATTCGCGAATTTTACGGGGACGATCCGAAGCAGAGCCCCGACTTCGGCCGCATCATCAACGAGCGGCACCACGCCCGCCTGACCCGATTTCTCGACGGCGCAGACATCGTCACCGGCGGCGAGACGGATCCATCGGAACGCTACATGGCGCCCACGATCTTGAAGAACGTGAATGAAGGCGACGCGCTGATGCAGGAGGAGATCTTCGGCCCCATCCTCCCGGTGATCTCCTTTTCGAGCATCGACTCGGCGATCGGCTTCGTCAATCGGCAAGCCAAGCCACTGGCCCTCTACGTGTTTTCACGCGATCGGAGAGTGCAAGACCGTGTCCTCGCTGGCACTAGCGCCGGTGGAACGGCCATCAATCACGTTTGGCTTCACGTTGGTGTGCCTCAGTTACCGTTTGGCGGCGTGGGCGAGAGCGGCATGGGCGCCTACCATGGTCGCCAGTCGTTCGAGACCTTCTCACACCGCCGTTCGGTCCTCAAAAAGCCCACGCTCGCGGACCCTCCGCTTCTCTTCCCGCCGTACACCGCCCGGAAGATGCGCTGGTTCAAGAAGCTGTTCTAGAGCCCGTCGGTACGGAGCGCGGCGACCTCGCCCTCGATGTGCCGTTTGAAGAAGAACGGAATCCGAAGGAGCTCCTTCCGAACTGCCGGGCGGATGATCGATACGAAGACACCATCGCCGATGTCGACGAGCGCGCCGAAGGACACCAGGGTTCGATTGCCTTTGTAGGAACGAACTCGGATGAAGCCCCAGCCCGCCCGGATGTCATGCGCCTGCGAGTGGTCGACTCGGAAGACCATCGACCGGCGATCGGACTCGAGCGTCGTCTGAAGCACGTATCGAACGTCGATGGGGCCCCACTCCTGCCGAATCGCCAAGTCGGCTTCTTCTCCGGCTTGATGCTTGATATCGCTCTCGGTCACGAGCGGGATGAAATGCCTGTAGCCGGTTAGATTCGCCAGGACCTTCCAGGCCACCTCGACCGGCACGTCGATGATTTGCCAACTCTGTCCGCCAATGAGCTTGTACGCGCCTCGCTGCTCGTTCTTATGTTTCATGACGAGCTCACCCGCCGCAAGTAGCTCCTTATCTTGGGTGGTGAGTTGACCGTTGCTGGAGAAGGATCGGGACGGTGCGGCGAAAGAGACGACGACGACAGAGAGCATGGCGAGAGTGGTGGTCAAAATTGACCAGCGGCTGCGTTCCTGTCTATGTCTGGATTTGTTCATGCGGGCAGTCCTCTTCGGTTTCGTAGTCATCCTCGTTTTCGCGGCCACACAAGCCGGCGCTCGTTCCAATGACGATCCCGCTTCCAACCTCATTCAAGATATTTCGTCGAATATTACACCGGGGGCGGCGGTCGAGGTAGCCGCGGGCGCCGAGGCGAGCGGGCTTCCCCCGTGGACGTCGATTTTGCCGCCGCTTCTCGCCATCCTCCTCGCCTTGCTGTTTCGTCACGTGCTCGTGGCGTTGGTCTTGGGGGTTTGGCTCGGTGCGTTTCTGATTTCGGACTTGTCGTTCGTCGGTTCGTTCGCCCGCTTGCTCGACACCCATATCGTCAATTCCATCGCCGACCGCGGACACGCTTCGATTCTGGTCTTTAGTTTGCTCCTCGGGGGGATGCTCGGCTTGATGACACAGAGCGGTGGCGCCAAGGGCCTCGCCTCTTGGGTGGGCACGGACGCAACGAGCCGCCGCCGCGGACAGCTCACGACGTGGTTTCTCGGCTTGCTCGTGTTCTTCGATGACTACGCCAACTCCCTGTTGGTTGGCTCCTCGATGCGTCCGGTCACCGACCGGCTTCGCATCAGCCGCGAGAAGCTAGCGTTCCTCGTCGACGCCACTGCGGCGCCCGTCGCGAGCCTGGCGCTGATCTCGTCATGGATTGGAGTCGAGGTCGGCTACATCGCCGACCAGTTTACCCATCTCGGGATTGACCGTGATGCCTACCTGACGTTCATCGAAACGATTCCCTTTCGGTTCTATCCCGTTCTCATGTTGGTCTTCGTCGCCTGGGTCGCGCTGCGGGGCCGTGACTTCGGACCGATGCTTCGAGCGGAGCGGCGCGCGTTTCATGAAGGTTTGGCCTCGCGGCCCGGCGCACAGCTGGCTTCGGATTTTCACGAGGAGGCGGTCCCGGAGCACGTGCCTGGCCGTCCGATGAACGCGTTGATTCCGGTGGCCGTGGTGGTGCTGGTGGCCGCGATTGGAATCTACGTCGATGGACGGGCGAAAGTCGTGTCCGCGGGGATGGACGTTTCGCTCCGTGCGATCGTCGGCGAGGCCAGCTCGAGCGCGGCGATCCTCTGGGGGACCGGGGCAGGCTGCGTGGCGGCTTTTGCCCTCTCGGTTGGAAGTGGCGCGTTGTCGTTCGCCAAGTCGATCGAAGCCTGGATGTCAGGAATGCGCTCGATGCTCTTTGCCGCCGTCATTTTGGTCTTGGCCTGGGCCCTCGGCGGAGTCTGCCGCGACCTCGACACCGCGTCATTCTTGATCGGTGCGGTTGGCAATTGGATCGCGCCAGCCTGGATTCCGGCGACGGTGTTCATGATGGCGGCTTTGGTGAGCTTCGCGACCGGCACCTCTTGGGGCACGATGGCGATCCTGTTTCCCCTCGTCGTCCCGCTCGCGCATGAGATCGCACCAGGCAACGAGACGATCCTCCTCGGTACGGTGTCTTCGATTCTGGCCGGCTCGGTCTGGGGCGATCACTGTTCGCCGATTTCGGACACGACGGTTCTCAGCTCGATGGCGAGCAGCTGCGATCACATGGATCACGTTCGAACGCAGCTTCCCTACGCGCTTCTCGTGGGTGCGGTGAGCGTGCTTTGCGCGGAGCTGCCGGTCGCCGCGGGCTGGTACGGCCCCTGGGTGGGCCTACTCGTCGGGGCTCTCGTGATGGTCGCGGCGTTCGAATCACTCAGCCAGCCCGTCCGGCGGTAACGGCTCGGCAACGATTTGGCCCGAGGCGAGCGCGTCGCGGAGGAACCTCTTCAAGGTCTTGCCGCCAGTTCCTCGCGGAAGCTCCTTCATGAACGCGTACCGACGCGGGAGCTTGTATGGCGCCAACCGCTCTCGCGCCCAGGCGTCGAGCTCTGCGGCGGTTACCTCGGTGCTCGCGACGACGACGGCAACGATTTCTTCTCCGTAGTAATCGTCTGCCTGTCCGACCACGGCGGCATCCTGAACTGCGCCATGATGAGCGAGAACGGCCTCGACCTCGGAAGGGTAGATGCTCGCTCCGCCTCGCAGGATCAGGTCCTTGCTTCGATCGGCGATGGTGAGCCGGCCCTCGCCGTCGACGAAACCGATATCACCGGTGTGAAGCCAGCCGTCACGCATGACGTGGGCGGTGGCCAGCTTGTCATCGAGGTAGCCGGACATGACGTTCTGACCCCGAACCAGCACTTCGCCGTGCTCGCCTCTCGGCGCCTCTGCGCCGTGCTCATTTGCGATTCGAAGCTCGACGCCGGCGACTGGTCTCCCGGATGAGCCCGCGACGGCCACGTCGGGCGGCGCGTTGATCGCGGTCAGGTTGGCTTCGGTAAGCCCGTACGCTTGACGAACCGGGGCTCCCAGGCGTTCTTCGGCGCGCAGCCGCACATCTTCCGCGAGCGGCGCGCCTGCGCTCATGCACCATCGAAGTGCAGGCGGCGTCGGAAGGCTGTGTTCGTTCGCCCAGGCGACGAACATGGTGGGCACGCCGGGGATCCAAGTGATGCGATGGGCCATGCAGAGCTCGAGCGTACGCGTTGGGGAAAACTTCGGGACGAAGACCGTGCTTGCGCCAGCGTAGAACGGCACGAGCAGTGTGGTGCGAATGCCGTAGGAGTGCGTGAGGGGCAGGGTGCCGAGGACTCGGTCGTCTTCTCCGAGCCGCAACGTTTCCTCGACGAGCGCCTTGCTATGCGCAGCAAGCGAGCTGTGGGTGATGCACACCGCTTTCGAGGCGCCGGTCGTTCCCGAGGTGTAGAGCAGCATGGCCAACGAATCTCGCGTCACCGCGCAAGGAGCAGCCTCGCCCTCGAATCGCTTGATCAGGTCTTCGACCAGCAGGATCTCGGTAGGCGTCCCTGCGCGCGCTTTGCTGGCTCGTGCGACCGGGAGACGATTCGCGTCGGTGAGCAGCGCCTTGCAGCTCGCGTGCTGGAGCCGGAACGCGATCTCGTGAGCGGTCGACGAGACCGGGATGGGGAGCGTCGTGCAGCCGGCGTACACGGTGCCAAACCAAGCGGCGACGAAATCCAGCCCATTCGCCGTGCAGATCGCGACGCGATCGCCGGGGCCGAGGCCCCCATCCTTCAGCTGCGCGGCAACGCGGGACGCCTGCCGGTCAAGCTCCGCGTAACTGAGCGAGAGGTCATTGCGGCCCGAATCGATGATGCCCGTGCGGCCTGGGTCACGCCGCGCCCAGCGCTGCAGGAAGGTCCCGACGTTCGCGGTCATTGGGGAGAAGCTAGCATGGGAGGCGGGCCTGGACGGTAGCCGGCGGCGCATTAGGCTGCGGCCCATGCTCAAAGCCAAAGCGATTCGAATTCGTGAGCCCGGCGGGCCGGAGGTGCTCGAGGTCGGCGAGATCGAGCTCTCCGAGCCTGGGCCGTCGCAAGTCTTGGTCGAGGTTGCCGCCTCGGGCCTCAACCGTGCAGATTGCCTTCAGCGACGTGGATTTTACCCGGCGCCTCCTGGGGTGCCGGCCGATGTGCCCGGCCTCGAGTTTGCAGGCGTCGTCGAATCGGTCGGCGACAACGTGAGCGAATGGAAGCCCGGCGACAGGGTGATGGGCATCGTAGGCGGCGGCTCGATGGCGACGCGGCTCCTGACCGAAGGAGCCGAGCTCATGCCCGTTCCCGCGGAGCTCTCGTTGGAAGAAGCCGCTGCGGTGCCCGAAGTCTTCCTGACCGCTTACGATGCCGTCGTCTTGCAAGGAGGCCTCCGCGCGGGGCAGACAGTGCTCCTGCATGCGGTCGCCAGCGGCGTCGGCACGGCTGGGATCCAGATCGCCAGCGCGATTGGCGCCTCGTCGGTTGGCACGTCGCGCAGCGCACACAAGCTTCCGCGCTGCACCGAGCTCGGATTGACCCACGCCGTGCTCGTCGAGGATGGCCAGTTCGCGGACAGCGTCCTCGCGGCGGTTCCGCATGGCGTCGACGTGATTCTCGACACGGTTGGCGCTGCGTATCTCTCCCAAAACATCAAGGTGATCGCAAAGCGGGGTCGTCTCATCGTGATCGGTTTGATGGGTGGGGTGAAGGCCGAGCTCGCGCTCGGGGCGCTCTTGGCCAAACGCGCATCGATTCATGGTTCCGTGCTCCGCAGCCGCTCCTCGGCGGAAAAAGCTGAGCTAACGAAGTCGTTCACCAAAGAAATGCTAGGGAAGTTCGTGAGCGGTGAGCTCAAGCCAATCATCGACGAGGCTTTGCCGATGTCCGAGGTGCAGGCAGCGCACGAGCGCATGGATGCCAATGTGACGTTCGGGAAGTTAGTTCTGACCTGGTAGTGCTCGCTCAGCAGATCGCCCGAAGATAAGATAGCCGGTCACGAGGGTCGCGACCGCAAGCGTTCCTAAGACAGCGTAGATGAGAAGAGTAGGGTCGGATACGGCAGCGGAGCCGGCTACTTCATTGATGAGCTCGTGGTTCATGATGGCCTGGCCGGTTGTCGAAAACATGGTGGGTCTCCCTTTCCCTTTTTCATCAGGGCCTACGCCGGAGGGCAGCGCTTGGATTAAGGGAAATCGCGTCTCAGCGAAAACACGTCATTCGAAGTACCAAAGGCCCATGGGTTCCGCGCTAAAGGCCCAGCTGCATTTGTGGCTCGAGCCTGGGCCCGAGCTCCAGCGGCTTTCGTTGGTGCGCAAGGAAAAGCTTGGTCCCCTGATGTCCGAGTGCCGCCTCGGCGGAGCTGCGCGCGAGCAGAAGGGAGTTGTTGGTTTCAGATAAATGCATGAGAACCACGCGCTTAGGCACATGTCGAAGCCCCGCCAGGAAGTCCGACGCCTGGCTGTTGGAGAGATGCCCGTGCGACCCGCTCACGCGCCGCTTGAGCATCGCAGGGTACGGGCCTTCGGCGAGCATGTCCGGGTCGTGGTTGCTCTCGAGCAGAAGGGTTTCGCACTCGCCGACGAAAGCCACGAGTCCTTCGGGAACGTGTCCGAGGTCGGTCACCAGGCCGATGCTGGTCGCTTTCGTTTCGAATCGGAGCGCCACCTGGGGCACGTCGTGAGGAATCGACTGCGAGTAAATGGTGATGTCACCCAAGACGAAACGCTTGCCGGCGGTGAAGGTTTGGCTTCGCGCCGCAGGACGAAGGCGTATCGACGGCATCGTCGCCTCGCTGGCGCGAATCGGGCAGCACAGACGCGTCGCGTAGGCCGACGCATGCGTCGCGTGGTCGCTGTGGCTGTGGGTCACGATGACGGCAGCTACGTTCCTCGGAGGCTCTCGCCCGATTGCTTCGAACCGCTGAACGAGCTTGCGGTGCGAGAGACCTGCGTCGACCAGGACAGACGTTGTCCTGGACTCCAAGAGAAGCGCGTTCCCCTCGCTTCCGCTACCTAGAATGGTAACCCGCACGGCCAAGCTAGAGCACAGCTACGATCGCTTGGCAACACTCTTGACTTGCCAGCGAGGGTTTTAGGCGGGAGAGTTCCGGCGTGGGCGATACGGACTTGGAGTACGACAGTATTCTCTTGGTGTCTTTTGGAGGGCCGGAGAATCGTGCAGACGTCATGCCGTTCCTCGAGAACGTGGTGCGGGGCAAAAACGTTCCACCCGAGCGGCTCAAGGAAGTCGCGGCGCACTACAACCACTTCGACGGCAAGAGCCCCATCAACGACCAGAATCGGGCGTTGATCGCAGCGCTCGAAGAAGAGCTTCGCAAGAGCGAAATCGACCTACCGGTCTACTGGGGCAATCGTAACTGGAACCCCTTTATCCTCGAAGCGCTTCGGGAAATGCGCGACGACGGAAAGAAGCGAGCCCTGGCGTTCATCACATCGGCGTACAGCAGCTACAGCGGGTGCCGGCAGTACCGAGAGAACATCGAGAAAGCTCGCGAGGAGCTTGGTGACGGTGCGCCGGTCGTGGACAAGCTCCGGGTCTTCTACAACCACCCCGGCTTCATCGAAGCCAACGTCGAATGCCTTCTTGCTGCGCTCGAGACGCTGCCCAAAGAGCGGCGCGAATGCGCTCGCGTGGCCTTCAGCGCCCATAGCATCCCTCTCTCCATGGACGAAAACTGCGACTACGCCGAGCAGATCGAAGAAACGGCGCGTCTGGTTGCCGAAGGAGCACGCCACGACCGCTGGCAGCTCGTCTACCAAAGTCGAAGCGGGCCACCTCACGTTCCATGGCTCGGTCCGGACATCCTCGAGCACCTCGATGCCCTTGCGCAGATCAACACCCACGACGTGGTGGTTGCGCCGATCGGCTTCGTGTCGGACCACATGGAGGTCGTCTGGGACCTCGACCACGAGGCACGGGACTACGCCAGCGAGCTCGGTATCACTCTCTCGCGCGCGCCCACCGTCGGGACGCACCCAGCCTTCGTGGCGATGATTCGCGAGCTCATCGAGGAGCGACTGGGCAAGGTCAGCGTCCGTCAAGCCATGGGCAAGCGCGGCCCATCGCACGACGTCTGTCCGCCGGATTGCTGCCAGTACCAGCCGCACGTCTCGCGGCCGCCCGAGCCAGCCTAGCGGGTCTCCGTCATTCTGGGTCTTTGAACTTGGGATCGCGCTTCGTCATGTTTGCCTGCACCGCCTCCATTTGATTGGGGCCGCCGAGCAGGGTGACCTGAAGCGCGGTTTCTAGCTTGAGCGCATCGGCACGGGACATCTTGGGTGCGTCGCGGAGGAGAGCCTTGCCCGCCCGGATGGCGTGAGGGGACTTCGTCGCAATCAATTTGGCGGTTTCAAGCGCGTCCGCGAGCGGGTCCTCGGAGACTCTGGTCGCGAGTCCGAGCGCGACCGCTTCGGTGCCCGAGATGATTCGTCCGGTGAACGTGAGCTCCTTCGCGACGTCGAGCGGGACGATCTCCAACATGG
Source organism: Polyangiales bacterium (assembly GCA_049645265.1). Classification (GTDB taxonomy): domain Bacteria; phylum Myxococcota_A; class Polyangia; order Polyangiales; family Houyiibacteriaceae; genus SG8-38. The sequence continues at coordinate 25,183 of JBARTN010000042.1, read as the reverse complement.
TCTGTGTGATGCTCATGTCGGGGATCAATCCCCATTTGATCTCCATGACGGAGAGTTGCGAATCGGCCGTGACGTAGCGAAGGTCCGCGCCGAGGGCGATTTGAAGCCCGCCCCCGAAGGCGAAGCCGTGGATCGCGGCGATGACGGGGACCTGGACCTCTTGCCAAATCCACCCCGCTCGTTGCGCCATGTTGGCAGGGCTCTCTTCACCTCGCGAAAAAAGGAACTTCTGCATCAGATCGGGCGATCCCATGAACGACCCGAAATCGAGCCCGGCGCAAAAGGCCTTGCCTTCACCGTGGAGCACCACCGCCCGAACGCTCTTGTCCGCGATGATGCGCTTGCCAGTGTGGATGAGCGCGTCGAACATGTCTGCGTCCAGCGCGTTGCGTTTTTCGGGACGCGACATGCGAACCGTCGCGACGTGGTTGTCGATGCTGAGTTGCACTCGTTCGGACATCGGGACTCCCTAGTTGAAAACGACCGTCTTGTTGTCGTAGACGAGGATTCGGTCGTCAAGGTGCCAACGCACCGCACGCCCGAGCACGACTTTTTCGAGGTCGCGGCCCTTGCGGACCAGATCCTGCACGGAGTCGCGGTGTGAACAGCGGACGACGTCTTGCTCGATGATCGGGCCTTCGTCCAAGACTCCCGTGGCGTAGTGCGCGGTCGCGCCGATCAGCTTGACGCCTCGTTCGAAAGCCCGGTGGTAGGGCTTGCTTCCCATGAACGCAGGCAAGAACGAATGGTGGATGTTGATGACCTGGCCATCATAGGCGTTCAAGAAGTCATCGCTGAGAATCTGCATGTATCGCGCGAGTACGACGAGATCGACACTTTCGGCCTTCAGCAGCGCGAGAGCCTCGCGTTCTTGCGCGTGCTTCGTTTCTTTCGTGATCGGCAGGTGGTGGAACGGGACCCCAAACTGCTCGGCCACGGGTCGGAGGTCGTCGTGGTTGCTGATGACCATGGCGAACTCGGTCGAGAGCTCGCCGGCGCGTTGGCGCAACAAGAGGTCATACAGGCAATGGTCGTACTTCGATACGAAGATCGCGGTCCTAAAGCGATTCCTACCGTCGGCGATGCGCCAGCTCATCGAGAACCGGGTGGCGACTTCGGAAATTGCAGTCTCCAAGCTTCGGCGATCGGTGTGCAGCTCGGACATGTCGAACTTGATGCGTTGGAAGAACTGGCCGGCCATCGGATCGGTATGCTGGTCGGCGTCGAGGATGTTGGCACCGTGGCCGTAGAGGACCTGCGCGAGGGCCGCGACGAGGCCTTTGCGGTCGGGGCAGCAGACCAGCAGAGTTGCGGTTTGTTCCACGGGCGACGGTGTAGCTGTTGAGCGAGCGTTCGGCCAGCGCCCGGGCGCCTAGCGGCTCAGCCGCTCCATGGCGTCGCCGAAGATGAAAACCAGCTGCAGGACGCCGGCGATGGTGCCCAGCACGGCCCCCGCGGCGATCAACTTCCATTCGTCCTGCTGAAAGGCGGGCCTGAGCACGCCTTCGTAGCTTTCGCGGTCGAGCGCGTTCATCCGGCGTTCGAGCTCTCCTTGGAGATCCACCGATTGGCCAGCGAATGTGTGGAAGAAGCCGCCCGGCTTTGGCCATTCGGTTTGGATTCGTTCGAGGAGCTCGGCCCGGAGGGCGGGTCGTTTCTCTTCCGGCAAGACCAGAGCAGCCATCGGGTGGGCTTCATATTTCGAGATCAGCTCGCCGATGCGACGTTCGACGATTCGGTTCATGTGCGCCGCCCCTTCGCTCTCCATGACCGTGGTCACGATGTTGTCGGCGTTCAGCACGCGCGTCGCCACGGTGTGCCCAAATGCCTCGGCGACCTCGGTTTGCCTCTTGTGAAACAGCCCCTGCACGGTCATGGGGCCGATCTTCACGGGCTCACGCGGCGCGAACACGAGCTTGATCGCGATCCAGTTGGTCAGGTAGCCGACGAAGAAGCCAGCTGCAGGAAGGATCCAGGGGGCGGGGTAGAGGACCCAGATGACCATCTGGAAGAGGCCAAACAGGAACCCGAAGTAGAGGCCCGATCGCTCGATGAACTTGAACTCCTTGCGGCCCACTTCGAAGAACATCTCGCCCATGAGCGCTTTGTGGCGCTCCATGGCCTCGAGAACCGTCTTCTCGATGTCCATGATGTTGTCGATGTCGTCCGCCATGTCCATGGCGATTGCGCGCGAGACTTCGATCACTTCTGCACGCACCTGTTGGCGCACCTTGTTCTGCATGAACTCGCCCGCGTTGTCCCACATCGCCTTGGCGTGCTTGTTCGCGACTTCGTCGATCACCTGCTCCGTCACATCGTCGATGACCGCGCCGAGCTTTCCAGTAAAGGACTCGGCGTTGAAGGTCTCGTCGAAAAGCTGCCGCAGTGACAGGAGCTTTTGCGTGATCAGCGTGTTCGAAACCCTCGCGAGCCGGAGCGCGTTGGCTGGAATCACCCCTTGCCAGCCCAGATACGGTCGAATGCCAACGAAGTCGACCGGCCGGAACATCATCTTGATGGCGACCACATTGGTGAACCAGCCCACCAACGCGCTGATCATCGGGATCAGTAGGACGATCCAGTTGTCTTGAATGCGGGTCAGCAGCTCCATCGGGATTGATGCTCGGTTGAGGGATTCACGGAGAGTGGAGATGCATCCAATAGAGCAGCAGCGCGATCGTCTTGGCGTCCTCGATGTGCCCGTCCTTGATCATGTCGCGCACTTGCCACTGAGGAATCGGGAAAACTTCGATCTCTTCGTCATGGTCGAGCGACTGGGTAGTTTGCTCGAGGTCGCTGGCCAAAAAACCATACATGCGCTCGTTGAGGATGCCAGGAGACGCGAAGAATTCGGTGAGCGGAACGATCGTTCCCGCTCGGTACCCGGTTTCCTCTTCGACTTCGCGCGCGGCGCAGGCCTCGGGCGCTTCCCCGGCCTCGAGCGTGCCAGCTGGCAGCTCCCACAGGACCTTGCCCACCGTGTGGCGAACGTTGCGAATCAGGACGACACGACCGTCGTCCAAAAGGGGGAGGATCACCGCTGCGCCTCGATGCTCGATCACGTCGCGGACGACTTCCGTGCCGTCCTGAGCCTCGAAGGTCAAACGAGCAACATCGAACAGGGCGCCTGAGAACAGCAGCTCGCGCGATTTCATGGCGCGCATCATGGCCGACTTTTCTCCGCTTTACACGTCAATTTGACTGGATCGCGCGGGATCGCCATTGTGGGGGCGTGCGGCTCGGGAATCTATGGGGTTCGCCGTTGGCGATCGTGTTGTTTGGGGTGGCGCTGTCGGGCGTGTGGACGCTTGGCTACGGCGCGTCGACGACGTCGGCCGATACATCTCCGAGGAAGCCCGCTGCGATCGACGAGACCGGTGTTCTCGAAGCGGTTCGCTCCGAGGAGCGCATGGGACCAAAGCTCCTCGCGCCACCTCCGAACGACGCTCTCGGCCTCGACATTGCCATCGAAGATCGCGAGGGAAAGTCGATGGACGCGTTGCATCGAGCCCTTGTTCGTGCGGCGGCGGGCGAAGGACAGGCTCGGCTTCTGTTTTACGGAGCGTCCCACGTCGCCAGTGATCTATTCACCGGTCACATCCGCCGAGAGCTTCAAACGCGCTATGGCGATGCAGGTCATGGCTTTGTGCTTCTCGTGCACCCCTGGCGCAGCTATCGGCACCGCGACATCAACATCGAAAGCGATGGCATGCGATGGGAGACGCAGCGTGTTCGAGTCGGCGACTCGGAGGTCGAGCGCGTCGGTCTCGCCGGGATCGCGATGATGAGCCAGCGAGCAGGGTCGTTTGGGGCGGTGTACACGGCACAAGAGAGCGAATACGGCCGATCCGCAGGTTTCTTCGAGCTGTACTACAAGTCGCACCCTCGCGGCGGCGACATCGATGTTTTCATCGACGGCCGCAAGGCGCGTCGCATTTCCACTCGTGCGAGCAAAGTCTCGACCGGGTACGCCACGTTTCGTGTGCCTGATGCCCCACATCGATTTGAGATCCGAACCGTGAGCAGGCGGCCGGTCTGGGTGTATGGCCTGGTGGTCGAGCGCGATCAGCCCGGCGTGGTCGTCGATACCCTGGGAATCAACGGCTCACGCGCCCGATACCAGCTCCTTTGGGACGAGCAGGTGTACCAGGAGCACCTCCGCAGGCGGAAGCCAGACCTCGTCGTGCTCGCCTACGGAACGAACGAAAGCGGCGACGAATCACCTCTCGAAGACTACGAGCGCGATCTTCGTGCGGTGCTCCAACGAATGCGGGACTCGGTCCCCGAAGCCTCATGTCTCCTGATCGGTCCGTCCGACCGGCCGATGCAAGTCGAGGAGCGCGTTTTCGAAGACCGCGCGCGAACCGCTCGGCTGATCGAGGTGCAGCATCGCCTCGCCCTCGAGCAGGGCTGCGGCTTCTTCGATCTCGTGGCGTTCCAAGGCGGCGCTCTCTCGATGGTGCACTGGGCGGCGAACGATCCGGCATACGCGGCGCAAGACCACATTCACTACACGCGTGTCGGCTATCAGCGCTTGGGGGAGGTGTTGCTCTCGGCCTTGCTCGAAGGGATGCCCCCGTCGGGCGAGTCCGACGGGCCGACATCCGCTGCGCCTGGCGTCGAGGAGTCCGGAGACGCAGGCGCTGCAGAGGTTTCGCCAGAGAGGTAGTCCGCAAAGCCCGCCAGGATGGCTTTGTAGAACATGTTGCCGATGATCTCGTAGCCCGCGGGCGTAGCATGTCGGAAGTCGCCCATCGCGAGCCTGGGACGCGCCTTGTACCAGCGTCGCATGGCATCCTCGCCGCCCATCGCCTGCCATGTGTCGTAGAACGCGCAGCCGGAGTCGATTGCCGCCCGTCGTTGCGCAGCGACGATCAGTGGGATCGTCGGCAGGGTTCGAATGCGTCCACGCGAGCGTCGCGCCTGGTCGAGAGGAGCAAAGACCAGGCAAGCAAGGTCTTCGCGTCCCTGCCGCATGTGGCGCAGGACCTTCATGTAGTCCTCGTAAAACATCTGCTCGGTGCGGTCGTCGCTCGCTTCGTTTCCTCCGAAGCCCAGGACGATTAGGTTGGTGCGGCGCTGTTCGAGCTGGTGCCGGATGTGGGCCTCGTCGAAGTTGAGCAATCGATTGGCCCTCGCCCCGACCAAGCCGAGGGAGTCGTACACCACGCCGGGACCCTCACGTTCGACCGCGACGCCATAGAAGGTCACCGGGCCGCCCCTCTGGTAGCGGAGCTCGATCGAGTGCGGCCCGTCGGGAACTTCGATCGAATGGACGCCATCACCGAGCGCGTCGGCTTTCGTCGAAACGATTTCACGGTCTTCTTTGTCGATCCGAACCGAGAACTTCCCGCCGCGCGGCTGCTCCTCGTAGTAGATCTGGAACCGGGATGCCTGCTTTCCGACATCGCCCCGCTTGGCCGTGCCGATTCGGGCCCACGAGCCCCGCATGGCTCTCGACCGGACACCGCCGTAGCCGTAGCGGCCGTTGCGATCCTGTCGGCGCACGAGTTCGCGAAGCTCCCAGAATTCGTGATCGGACGATTGCCGCACGCCCCGGTGCTTGTAGGGGATGTACCCCTTGGCGGCGAGCACGAAGCCATGCCCTGCATCGCCGAAACGCGCTTGCAGGTTCTGGCGCACCGTCGAGGTGATCAGGTCGGTGGCAATGCTCGAGTCGCCGTAGTGCCCGACGCGTGTAATGGCGCCTTTCTCCGCCCGTGCGGTCTTTTCGAGGGCTTGGTAGAACGCCCGCATGCCCCGCCCGCTCGGGTCTTCGATCTGGACCGATATGCCAGCGTACTCCGGAGGGTCGATCTCAACGCCGTTCTCTGGCCCTATCGGCCGCGCCACGACGGGCTTCATGCCGAGGTTTGCGGCCACGGTTTGTCCCACGGTTTCAGCGAGGCGCTCGGTTCCGGCGCCGTCGCCAGCTGTCGACCGGTACGAGCCTCCATGACCGGCGAAGGCCGGGATTTCACCCCAGCGCTTGAAGAGCCGTACGATTGGGACGTCCTCCTCACCCGGAATCCAAGGTCGAAGGCCTTGGATCGGAGGGATCACGTACGTGAGCATGCAAGCCCCCAGCATGAACACGACGACCGTGACCAAGTGCTGTAGGGGCGTGAGCCGTTCGTGGATTCGCGTGAACATTAGAACTGAAAGTAGATGTATGGAACGACTTCGCTCGTCGCGACGACGCTCAGGACGAAGCCGACGACGGCGAGTGCGATGCCCTGCGCAGGTGCAGGCATGGACTTGAAGCGGAGCTCGATCGATTCGAACCAGCGCTTGGGCGCATAGTGGGCGGCGAAGGTTAGGATCAGCATCGCCCAGACACCGAGCGAAATCTGGGCGACTGAAAATGTGCCCGAGCCGAGCCGAACGGTGACGTCCGCGGCGTTTTGAAGGCTCGTCGCTCGAAAGAGGATGCGTGAAAAGACGACGAATTGAAGCGCCCAAAACACTTTGAAGGCGTGGACTTGCCAGCTGTCGATGGTGTCACGATTGCGGCCCGATCGCCTGTAGAAGAAGCGGTGAATCACCATCGCCATCGATTGGAGAATTGCGTAGAAAACGAAGGTCCAAGAGGCGCCGTGCCATATGCCGATGAGGAACATGGTGAGCCAGAGGTTCCAATATGCGCGAACCGGGCCGGTATGGGAGCCGCCCAACGGGAAATAAAGATAGTCACGGAGCCAGGTCGAGAGTGTCATGTGCCAACGGCGCCAAAACTCCGCAGGGCTCGCGGATTGATAGGGCCGGTCGAAATTCCTTGGAAGCTCGAGGCCCATCAGCTTCGCCGAGCCACGCGCGACGTCGGTGTAGCCGGAGAAGTCACAGTAGATCTGCATCGTGAAGCCGTAGAGCGCGATCACGACCTCGGCTCCGCTGTACAGCTCCGGCTGATCGAAGATGCGGTCGACCAGATTTACCGAAAGGTAGTCGGCGATGGCGACCTTTTTCACCATGCCGGTTGCGATGAGGAAGAGGCCCTGGGTGACCTGCTCGTCGCGAAGCGTGATCTTGCGCTGAAGCTGCGGGAGAAGCTGCGAAGCACGGACGATGGGGCCGGCGACCAGCTGAGGGAAGTACGTGACGAAGACGGCGAACTGGAAAAAGTTGCGGGTCGGCTCGAGCTTGCGTCGGTAGATGTCGATCGTGTAGCTGAGCGTCTGGAACGTATAAAAGGAGATGCCGACCGGCAACAGAACGTCCAGGAACGGGGGGGTTGGGATCTCGATCCCGAAAAAGAGCTCCAGCACGTCCGCGGTGGCCTGCGACGCGAAGTTGAAATACTTGAAGAGTCCGAGGAGCCCGAGGTTCGAGACCAGGCTCACGATGAGCCAGCGCTTTCGGGTCGTCTGATTCTCGGCCGCGTGGATGCGAAGACCGACGACGTAGTCGATGACCGTCGAGCCGAGGATCAGGACGATGTAGGCGGGGTGCCATGCCATGTAGAACAGGCAGGACGCCAAAAAGATGAAGATGATCCGCAGCTGGGCATGGCGAGCCAAGAGCCAGAACCCGGCGACGGCAATGCCCAAGAACAGAATGTAATCGAGGCTATTGAAGAGCACTGGTCCCCTTACCCAGCGTGAGTGCGCCCGGTTCTAGCCGGAGGCAGCCCTGCACGCTAGCTGCTTGACGGGGGCCTTGCTTAGACCAAGCATCTGCGGCCGGAGGTCGGGATGAAGATTGCTGGTTCGGTAGCATTGGTGACGGGTGGAGCTTCTGGCTTGGGCGAGGCGACGGTGCGCAAGCTCGTGAGCGAAGGGGGCCGCGCGGTCATTGTCGACCTCAATGCGGATCGGGGAAAAAAGCTGGCGGCCGAGCTCGGTGACGCGGCGACTTATGCGCAGGCGGACGTCAGCAATGCCGACGAAGTTCAAGCGGCAGTGGATCAGGCGACGTCGATGGGCACGCTCCGGGCCGCGATCAGCTGCGCCGGGATCGGATTCGGAATGCGAACGATCGGCAAGGACGGCACGCCTCACGATCTCGGAGTTTTCCAGAAGGTCATTTCGGTCAATCTCATCGGAACGTTCAACGTTCTCCGCCTTGCCGCTTCGGCCATGGCCAAGAACGAGCCCGAAGACGGCGAGCGAGGTGTCGTCATCAACACTGCCTCGGTAGCGGCCTTCGACGGCCAGATCGGGCAGGTCGCATACTCGGCCTCGAAGGGCGGCATCGTAGGCCTGACCCTGCCGGCCGCACGCGACCTCTCCAAAGCGCAAATTCGCGTCGTGACGATCGCGCCAGGAACGTTCGATACGCCCTTGCTGGCCTCCCTTCCGGACGAGATGCGCGCAGCCCTTGCTGCGACGATCCCGCACCCAAGTCGGCTCGGCCGTCCGGAGGAGTTCGGCGCGCTTGCCTGCCACATCGTCGAGAACAGCTACCTCAACGGCGAGGTCATTCGGCTCGACGGTTCCATTCGTATGGCGCCACGCTAACTTGCCGCTGCACCCAACCGTCCTAGAGTCGGGCCGTGGGTGATGCGGCGCAGCCAGAGGTGCACGTCCTGGGCGTGCCTCCCGCGCGCCGGCGGAGAATCCTCGGGCTCGCGCTTCCAATCATAGGCGGCATGCTATCGCAGAATGTGCTCAACCTCGTCGACACGGGGATGGTGGGCACGCTCGGCGACGCTGCTCTTGCAGGCGTTGGTCTCGGCGGCTTCGCGAATTTCCTCTTCTCTGCATTCATTTTGGGCCTTTCCGCCGGGGTCCAGGCGATGGCGGCGCGTCGCGTTGGGGAAGGGCGCCTCAGCGAAACGGCGATCCCGCTCAACGGGGGCTTGCTACTCGCGCTGGTCATCGCGGTCCCCTGGTCGGCGACCCTGATCACGCTCGCGCCAGAGTACTTTCCCGTGCTCACCGGCGATGTGGCGGTCGTCGAGCAAGGCGTGCCCTACCTACGAGCCCGGCTCTTTGCGATGTTTGCGATGGGGATGAACTTTGCGTTCCGCGGGTATTGGAACGCGGTCGACAAGTCCATTCTCTACATGCGCACGCTCATCATGATGCACGCGGTCAACATCTTTCTCAACTGGGTGCTGATCTTCGGCAACCTCGGCGCGCCAGAGCTGGGTGCGATGGGTGCCGGTGTTGCTTCGGCAATCGCCACCGTGTTTGGCACCGCCTCGTACTTCGTCCTCGGTCGCAGCTATGCGCGCGACGCCGGGTTTCTTCACGGGCTCCCCGACCGCGCTACCATGACGACGATCATTCGACTGGCGGCCCCGGCCGGCCTGCAGCAGTTCTTCTTTGCCGCGGGCATGACGGTCTTCCTCATGCTCGTTGCCCGCATTGGTACCCCGGAGCTCGCGGCGACCAAGGTCATCATCGACCTCATCCTCGTCGGCATCTTGCCCGGCATTGGCTTCGGTCTGGCCGCGGCGTCGCTGGCGGGTCAGGCGCTCGGTCGTGGTGATCCGGACGATGCCAAGCAGTGGGGATGGGATGTCACCAAGATGGCGATCTTGGTCGTCGGGGCACTCAGCATTCCGGCGGTGCTCGTGCCCGAATGGATCCTGAGCGGCTTCATCCACGAGCCTTCGACCCTGGCACTCGCCAAGAACCCGCTTCGGCTCGTGGCCGGGTTTCTATTCTTCGATGCCGTCGGGATGGTTCTGATGAACGCCCTGATGGGAGCCGGCGACGTCAAGCGTGTCATGTTCATCGCCACCGGCTTTCAGTGGCTGATCTTCTTGCCGCTCGTCTACCTGTTTGGCTTGGTGATGGGTCTAGGGCTCGTCGTGGTGTTTGCCGTGCAGGTCGTTTACCGCAGCTTCCAGTCCCTCACCTTTGCGTTCATGTGGAAGCGTGGGCGCTGGCAGTCGATTGCGCTTCACTGACGATTGCGCTGACGGGCCCGGAGCTCGCCGACGCTCATCATTCCAAGGGCTCGCCGGTCGCGCGGTCGAGCGTCATCCAAGGCGTTCCGGCGATCTGCACTTCAATAACTTCTTCAGTAATCGTGACGGCGGGTTTGCTGGTGACGTTGCCAAGCTCGGCGCGCCACAGCTCTTTGCCCGAGCCGACGTCTTTGGCGATGACGACGCCGGGGTCGCCCGCCTGTGCTTCGTAGAGAATGCCTTCGCTCAAGACGGAGGCGCTGTCGGCCTCTTGGAGGGATCGGTTGTTCTTCTCGAGCTGTGTGGCGCCGAACCAAGCGATGAGGCCGGCACCCAGAACGAGCGCCACCAACACCGCAACCACACGCTTCCCAGACTTGCCCTCTTCGACCACGGCTCGTTCTTAGCACGCTCATCGGGAGTGCCTAGCGGCGCCACATCTCCCAAATCGGCACGACGCTCATCACCAGGTAGCTGACGAGAAGAAGCACACCCGACAGGGCGTAGGCCGCAACCGCGCCGGCGTAGCCATGCGCGACGAGCCAGGGCGCGGCGATGTGGAGCACGGTCCCAAAGGAACCGATCGCCACCCATCCGACCTTCGACTGCTTCCGGGCCCGCGAGAGCATGTACATGTGGCTCAGGATCAACAGGTACACCGGCATCGAGAACAGATGAAAGTGTGTGACCTCCAGGAGCTTCCTGCGGGGCATCGGTTCGAACGCGGCCAGGTCCTCGCCGTCGAGGGGAATCACCAGCGCGGGGCCTCCGTCGAACGCGGCCTCATCCACGGGCGCTGCTTCGCCTCCGTAGTACTCATCCGCACCGCTCAGATCGATACCCACCATGTCGTGCGTCAACAAGATCGTAAGCGCCAAGCCGACAAGGGTGAAGACCAGGAACACCGTGTAGACGGCGCGTGCGCCGAGGGGTAGGGCGCGCAGCCTTCCGGACGGTCGGGTGAAGTCCTGCATGGTTCGAGCTATGACGACGTGAGCACGGCGTCATGCAGCAGCAAGGTCGCGCGCTTCACCGCTTTGGCCATTGCACGAGCAGAGAGCGTTGCGCCGGAGATGACGTCGATGTCGTGTCCGGGTCGAAAGCCGCTCGCCGCTTCCTTTCCGACGAACTGCTTGCGGAAGCGTTTGGAGCGAATCCCTTCGCCGTACGGCTCGCGGTACGCAACCACCTCGACCCGCGTCACCCGACCCTCCCCATCGAAGAAGGTCGCAAAGTCGATGTACTCATGCTGACCGATCTCGCGATCGAAAAGCGCGTATCCGTCGACCTCGCCGCCCGAGTGAGCGACATAGAAGATGTACTCTCCTTTTTCGAGCTTCTGGCCGAGGCGTTTCCCGAGCACCTCGCGCTCCTTCTCCGAAAGCTGAATGCGCTGGAAGTCGACCAGCTCGGATCGGCGGAACTGCTCGGTGAGAAGACCCCGGACGCTGAAGTAGACTTGCGCGTGGCCGCTCGCGGCCAAGCCGGAGCCGGCGATCGCTAGAACGAGCATCAGGGCAGCTCTATTGAAAACGCCTTTCATCTTCGTTTTCGACAATAGGGGCAGCTCAGAATTGCTGCAAGTCGAAATTCGGCGCAAATTTTGCGGGTTTCGGGCCCGGTCACCGCCCGATTCCCCCCGCGCTGCCCGATCTCGGTCGAATTCAGCCCAATCCCTGAATCCTTTTTGCGGTTCGAGGGCTCTCTAGAGGTGTCCCCAACGAGGGCCCGCAAATGAACGCTGGAGCCGGGGTCGTCGCAAAGGAGTCTTGTCGTGAGTGCGACGCAAAGCCAAAGCGGAGGCCTGAGGGTCACATGCGCGTTCGACTGGCCTTGGTCCTGGTCGCGATCCTCGCGGCCGCTTTCCTCTTCATTCGGAGGTGGCAAAGCAAGTTATCGTTCGAAAACACCGCCGGCGTGAATCTGCACTTCGAGCAAAAGTCATGAACGAATCATTCCAATTTCTTCCGCTTCGATCGATTTGCTGGCTTTTCGCCTTCGGGATTCTGCTGTCCGCGCAGTCCGCATCCGCCGAGGTCTCTTGCAATCAGCGCGAAGCGCCCGGGCTCTTCGTCGATCTCTTTGGCAGCACTCGAATCTACCCGAATGCCGACGCCGCATTGGTCGGCTTTGCCATTGGGACGGTTTGGAGGCCTACGGACAAATGTCTCCATGTTGCCGGCGAAGGTTTCGCCCGGTTCGGCCGCCGGACAATCGGCGCTGACGAGCAGAAGATGAGAACTGCCGGCGGCGCGATCGGCGCGCTCTGGGGCAACGGAGACCCGGACCACTGGTTCGGCGCCGGCGCGATGTTCGACCTGGGTTGGGCACGAGTGGCCACTCGCAACGACTTCGTGATGAGTGGATACCTTCGGGGGCTTCTCTATTGGCGGCTCCGCAAGGAGTTTTGGATCGGACTCGACGCGCGTGTCGGCCACGTCATCGTCCCGGTGACCGTTGACGGCGTCGGCATCAAAGGGCCGCTGATCGGGCTCGGGATCGGCGCGATGTGGGGCGAAGGGGCCTATGGATCGAACTAGACTCGTCTCGCCGCGCCATCGCTCGACCCGTGTCGCGTTGCTGGTCTGCGGCCTCGCCCTGGCACCGGGGTGCACCGGCGTTCTTCAAAACATCGGGGCGCGATGGGTCACCGGCAAGATCGCCGCCGTGTTCGATCTCGATGACGAGCAGCGGACGGCCACCCGTGCCGCGGTCGACCGCACGATCGCCAGCGCCCCCGAAGTCCTGGGACCACGGCTCGACCTCTTGGTCGCAACAGTCGATCGCGCGCTCGCCAAGGGCATGACCGAGAAGAAGATGCTCGTCATCGAACGGCAGGTCGACATTCTCATGGATAAGGCGATCTCGTGGATCCTCGATGAGGCCGCGCCGATCTTGGCAACCTTGCGCGATGAGCAGATCGACCACGCGGCGCGCGAGCTCGACGAACGGCTCCAAGAGACGCGCGATGAGCTCAATGCGCCCGAGGACGAGCGGCTTCAACGCCGGCAGGAGAAGTTCGTCGAGGCGATCGAGGACTGGTCAGGTCGGTTGAGTGATTCCCAAAAAGAGGCGATCCGCGCCTTCGTGGCTTCGATGCCCGATGAGGCGCCCGACAGGCTGAGAGCAGACGAGCAGCGCCTCGCGAATATTGCCGACCGGATGCGCGAACATCCCGGCGCTCCTGCGATTCGCGATCTCCTCTGGAATGCATGGCAGCAGCGCGAAGACTGGGGCCCCGGGACCCGTTCCGCGCAAGAGCGTCGAGCCGACGGCCGGAAGACCCTCCTCTTCGTATTCGACCTGCTGGATGCCAATCAGCGGGACCACATGAGCGAGCGCCTTCATGAAATGCACGACCTGGTGAAGCACGTGCTGGGGACGGAAGGAGCATAGAAATGGCACGAGGCTCCTCAGGTCCAGTCCCCAGTGTCTACACGCTCCCCGAGCTGGTCAGAGACCTGGGGTCCATCCTCACGCGTGTGCCCGCGCTCTGGGCGATTTGGACGGGCGGTCGCCTGCCCCGGGCGTTGCGAGAGAAGATCATCGTTGCCGTCGCGCAGGTCAACGCGTGCACAATGTGCGAGCACGCGCATACTCGAATGGCACTCGAGGCCGGGGTGTCCGATGCGGAGCTCGCGGCGCTCGAGAACTTGGACGAGAGCGCATTCGATCGACGCACTTGGTTGGCGATCGCCTACGCACGCGAGCGGTCGAAGTCAGGCTTCGCTCCCGTCGCCGACGATGCATCGCAGACGGATCTCACCGAAGCACTGGGGGCTCAAACCCGGCGTGACGTGGAAGACGTTGCACGCGTGATGACGGTCGCCAATCGCATCGCAAACACGCTCAACGCTCTTCCTGACCGCTGGCGTGGCCGTCCGGTGCCCGAAAGTCGGCTTTTGGACGAGCTAGTCATCAACATCCTGTTCTTGCCAGGCGCCTGGCTGGGCACGCTCGTAGCCGCCGCGCGTCAACGAAAATCACCTTTTGCAGTGTGGCGCCAAGCCCGCGATCGTTAGACCCGTATCATATCGAGCTGAGCGGCATACGTTCCCACATGGGGCGGCTGAAGGCACTCACCGGTAGCAACTAAATGTCACTCGAGTACTGGTATTTGCTTCCTGTCTCCATTGGCGTTGCCACGCTGGCGATGGCGAGCGGCATTGGAGGCGCCGTCTTCTTCTCGCCGATTTTCATCTTGTGGCTCAAGTTGGACCCCACGGTCGCGGTGGGCGTCGCCCTCGTCACCGAGTTCTTTGGTTTTTCTTCCGGGCTCGTCGCGTACGTGCGGGCAAAGCTGATCGACTACCGGTTGGGGGCACAGCTGCTCGTCTTTTCCATTCCCGGTGCGATTGTGGGGGTGCTCAGCGCCGATCTGTTCCCGGGAATCGTTCTGAAGACGATCTTCGCCGTTGGGCTCACGTTCATCGGATTGCAGCTCTTTCTGTCGTGGAGGCAGGAACAGAAAGAGGCGATGGATGCCCTGATCGAGGCCGAAGCCGAAAGCAGTTTCGCATCGGAGCTGGTCGATCGAGCTGGGAACACGTACCGCTACACGGTCTGCAACAAAGCGCTAGGGCGCACGTTTGCGGCCATCGGAGGCGCGTTCCTTGGGATGATCTCGGTGGGCCTGGCAGAGCTTCAGGAGTATCACCTGGTTGCCCGATGCAAGGTTCCATCTCCCGTGGCGGTCGGCACCTCGATATTCGTCGTCGTGATCACGGTACTGGTCGCATCGGTCGGGCACGTTTATGGCTTCGCAAAAGAAGGGGAAGGCGTGCTGGATCTTGCGATGCAAGTGGCGATGTTCACCGTCCCGGGCGTGCTCATTGGGGGCCAGATCGGCCCGAGGGTTCAAGCGCGCGTAGATCCAGACAAGATGAAGGTCTTGGTCTCTTGGATCTTCATGGGCGTAGGTGCCTTCATGCTGAGCACGCTACTCGGCTAGTAGTACGGCTGGTACATCGAGCCTGCCAGGTGCCCCTTCAGGTCGTCCGGTCTCGGGAGGCTAGCGTTGCCGCTCGCGTACGCCACTTCGGCTACACTGGTGGCGACGGACAGAGACAGGTCCCGAATACGACTGAGTGGTGGGTAGAGGGAGCCCTTGGCCAGGTCTTGTTCCGACACGTCGTCGGCCAGTGCACGGGATGCGGCCAAGAACATTTCATCGGTGACCCGGCGTGCCTCGCAACCGATCGCGCCTAGCCCAATTCCCGGAAATACATACGCGTTGTTGCCCTGCGCCGGATGTAGCGTGCGACCGTCTTCGATCTGCACAGGACCGAAGGGACTGCCGCTCGCGAAGACCGCGCGACCCTCACTCCAACGATAGGCCTGCTCCGGAGTACATTCCGCCTTCGACGTCGGGTTCGATAGCGCGAAGATCACCGGCCTCGCGTTGATCTCGGACATCGCTTCTATGACTTCTTTCGTGAACGTGCCCGCATGCCCCGTTGCGCCGATCAGCACATGGGGCCGGATGGTACGGATTGCCTCGACAAAGCCCATGGGTTCGTGCGCGTGCGCGTACGGCAGATTGTGGGGCATGAGGTCGTCGCGGCCTTCGACGACCAGTCCATGCACATCCACGAACCAGAGCCGCCGCCGCGCCTCCTCGGGTGCAAGGCCGGTGTCGGCGAGTGCGAGGGTCATCAAATCGCCGATCCCAGTCGCGGCCGAACCCGCTCCGAGAAACATCACGCGGAGATCTTCAAATCGAGATCCCGTGATGCGCGTCGACGCGTAGACCCCTGCAAGAGACACTGCGGCGGTGCCCTGGATGTCATCGTTGAAGCAAAGCACCTCGTTCCGGTAGCGGCCTAGCAGCCTATACGCATTGGGGGTCAAGAAGTCCTCGAACTGAATGAGCGCCTTTGGAAAGGCGTCGTGCACAGCCTTCACGAACTCGTCGACCAGGGCGTCATAGTCCTCGCCTACGACGCGTTCGTGATTCCAGCCCAAGTACAGAGGATCTTCGCGCAACTCACGATTGTTGGTTCCCACGTCTAGCTGGACCGGGAGGCACTGGCTTGGGTCGATTCCGGCGAAGGCCGTGTACAGCGATAGCTTCCCGATGGGAATTCCCATCCCGTTGGCGCCGAGGTCGCCCAGCCCGAGGATGCGCTCTCCGTCGGTCACGACAATCACCCGCACGTCGCGTTCCGGCCAGTTGTCGAGCAGCTCCCGCACGACCCCGCGGTCGTCTGGGGTGACGTATAGACCACGCGACTGCCGAAAGATGTGCGCAAACTCCCTGCATGCCTCGCCGACCGTCGGCGTGTAGACCAGTGGCAGAAGCTCCTCGGTGTGCTCGACGAGCGCCCGATAAAAGAGCCGCTCGTTTCTTCCCTCCAAGGCGCGAAGCGCGATGTACTTCTCGATGTCATGCTCTTTGCGCCGAAGGTTCTCCAGCATTCGCGTGAGCTGCGTGTCCTGACCGCAAACTGCCGCCGGGAGGAGGCCGCGTAGGCCAAAGCGTTCGCGTTCCTCCTTCGTGAAGGCAGTCGATTTGTTGTGGCGCGCATCATTGAGGAGCGCGCGGCCCCTGAGCTGATTGTGGGGTTGTTTCATGGTGTAGCCGGCCGAGGGGTTTTCGTGCGCATCACGATGTGTAACGTTCCATTCGACACGTTGTAGACGAGGAGGTGGCTGCCGTTACTAAGAATTCGACCCAGACGGCCGTCGTGCTCTCCGGTGGCGGCGCGCGTGGGGCCTACGAGGCCGGTGTCATTGCCGGAATCGTCGAGATCCTTCCGGGCCAGGGACCCGAACGCGCACCGTTTTCGATTTTCACAGGGACCTCGGTCGGCGCGATCAATGCGACCTGGCTGGCGGCCCACGCGGACCGTCCCGACATGAACGTCGGGGGGCTAGTGGAACAATGGCGAAGCCTCGAGCTTCGCGAGCATTTGCGCATCAGTCCAATGCGGTTTCTTTGGCCGACTCGGAGCGGGGAACGGCTTGGCGCTCCTTGATCGACCCGCGGGCGCTCGAGGACCTCGTTCAAGAACGGATTCCGTTTGGACGTCTCCACGACAATGTCGATGGGGGAATCGTTCAGGCGCTCGTCGTCGCTGCGCTCAACATCGCCACTACGAAGACGACCATGTTTGCGGAGGTCGCTCCCGAGGCAAGCTTCGTTCCTTCTCGTGATCCCCGAAGGTTGGGCACGCTGACCCGGATAGAGTGTGGGCACGTGCTCGCCTCGGCTGCGATCCCGCTCGTGTTTCCCGCACGCAGGATCGGGTCGGAGCACTTCTGCGATGGCGGGATCCGGTTCAACACGCCCCTGGCGCCTGCAATTCGTTCGGGCGCGGGTCGCTTGGTCGTCGTCTCCGCATTGCATCGCGCGGAGGCCGAAGCCGACGCCGACCTGGGCGAGCGGCTCAGGCGAACCGCCGCGTATCCGAGCCCCCTCTTCATCCTGGGCAAGGTTCTCAATGCCTTGCTGCTCGACCCCATCAACTACGACCTCGGCCTCATGCGCCGATTCAATCGGCTCTGGGGGGTGCTCGAGGAGACGCTCAGCGACGACGAGATGCATCGCGTGAGAGCGGTGATCGAGGAAACCCGGGGTGTGTCCTATCGTCGTCTCCAGGCGCTAGTCTTTCACCCGTCGCAGGACATCGGCGACATCACGACGCGGAGGAAAGAGCCGACGAGATCATCTCGTTCTTCAAGTCCAGCATTCGCGCCTCTTGACCGATGATCACCGGTTCGCTGGACATGCGGGCCTGGCGGACTCAAGAATCCCTCCTGGAAAGATGCACACTTCTGGGCAAGCTCCGCAGGCGGCGTACGGCAAGCAATTGCGGCGTGCCACGTATGCATCAGTCATCACGGCTCTCGTCTTGATCGCGGTCAAGCTGCTCGCCTGGCTCTGGACGGGGTCGATCAGCATGCTCGCATCCCTCGTCGATTCCCTGATGGATAGCATTGCGTCTGCGATCAATTTGGTCGCGGTTCGGTACTCGCTCGTGCCGGCCGATGCCGAGCACCGCTTCGGTCACGGCAAGGCAGAGCCGCTGGCTGGGCTCGCTCAGGCTGGGTTCGTGTGTGGCTCCGCGGTGTTCTTACTGTTTCATGCCATCGATCGCCTGCGCTTCCCGCGGCCCTTGCGCGACATCGAGGTCGGTATCGGCGTGATGGTTTTTTCGATTCTTGTGACGGCGGGGCTTCTGACGCTTCAACGCAGCGTGATCCGACAGACCGAGTCCACGGCGATTCGAGCCGACGCCTTGCACTATGCGACCGATCTTCTCACGAATCTCGCCGTCATTGCCGGCCTAGTCTTGGCATCGATTGGCTGGGCCTGGGCAGACTCCGTGTTCGCAATCGGAATCGCTGCTTACATCTTCTACAGCGCCGTCCGCATCGGATTCGAAGCGTTCCACCAACTCATGGACCGCGAGCTAGAGCCGGAAGTTCAGCAAGAGATTCTAGCGATCGCGAGAGCGCATCCAGATGTGCTCGGGGTTCACGATCTTCGCACTCGCCGATCAGGCCGACTTCGATTCGTTCAGCTTCATCTCGAGCTCGATGACGGCCTGCCGCTGATCCGGGCGCATGCGGTCGCCGATGAGGTCGAGGAACGCATCCTAGCCTTCCTGCCCAATGCAGAGGTCATCATTCACCAAGATCCCGTGGACGATGTCCGACGAGACCTAAGCGCTAGCTTCTGAGTATTCGACCTCGATCGCGGGGTGCCTTTGGGGAATGCCAACGCGGAACCAAATAAAGGGAAAGAGCGGATTCGGCAGCCAGTACATCCAGCCCAAGTTGCGAATGCGCTCTCCTGTTGCGAGCCACAGGTCCATCCAGACGTAGAGAAACTTGTAGGGACAAAGGCCCGGGATGAAGTTCACTTTGAATCCATCGGTTCGCAGAAACTTGCGTCGAATGTAGAAGTTGCCTTCGAACGGCATGATGTTCCATCCGACCGGGCCCTCGGCGAGAGGCATACCCGTCGGACGGTGCGAGATTCGAACCCATTTGCGGGTTGTTGCTGTGCTCGAGTCAGACACTTGATTGCGTATATACGCCTCGCTAGAGAGATGTTACGTATCGCCAGCGCCTCGGGGTCGCGTGGTCGAGTGAAACATCTCCTTGGCTCGCGCGTATGCAAGACCATGAAAAGAAGGACACAATCCATGAAGCAGTCAGTTCGTAGTGCCCTCGGCGCAGCGCTTGGGGTTCTCTTGGTCAGCTCGACGGCTTTCGCGGCCTTTTCAGCTCTCAAGCTGGACACTGTTCACAGCAAGGTGAGCTTTACCGCGGCTACTGTGCTGTTTGATGTCGATGGCGAGTTCGGGGAATTCAGCGTCAGTATCGATGGCGACGCGAGCAAGCCCAAGACGGTCAAAGTGGAGGCGAACATCGATGTAGCCTCGCTCAACACGAACAACGTCAAGCGAGACAACCACCTGAAGAGCCCCGACTTCTTCGACGCTGCGAAGTATCCCATGATCAGGTTTGCATCCACCGGCGTGAAGGCGAAGGGAAGTCAATTGGTCGTCACCGGCAACCTGACGATGCACGGCGTGTCGAAGTTGGTCAGCATTCCGTTCAAAGTCGCCAAGGGAAAGAACGGCGCCGGCGTGGATACGACGACCTACAAGGGCAAGCTCACGATCGATCGCAACGACTATGGCATCGGCACCGACAGCATCGCAGCCAAGATCAGCCTAGAAGACGAGGTCGAAATCAAGCTGCTCGTCGTGAGCTTCCAGTAACCTTCCCGGGGGCGACGATCCCCGAACTTGCGCGGCTCCGTGCGACGGAACGTCGTGGAGCCGCGCAATAGCAGAGGGTCCGAGTAGAACGCAGCAGTTCCTGGGCTACCCCTTTCCGCTGTTGCTGCCGCTGCGATCGTCGTCGTCGTCGTCGTCGTCGTCATGGTCGTCGTCATCGTCATCGTCGTCGCAGTCGCAGTCGTCGTCGTGGTCATGGTCGTCGCAGTCGTCGCCGACATCGCCGCCGTGCGGTTTGCAGAAGGAGCCACCGTGCTCGAATTCGCACTCCTCACCCGATGGGCAGTCGAGACCGGATTCGCAATCCATCATGGCACCGCCGTTTCCGCCGTTTCCGCCGGTGCCGTCATTTCCGCCGGTGCCGTCGTTTCCGTCCCCGCCGTGCGGCTTGCAAAAGGACTCGCCGTGCTCGAATTCGCACTCTTCACCCTGCGGGCAGTCGACGTCCGATTCACAGGGGGACCCCGCCGTGTCTCCGTCCCCCGCTTGGCGTGACGCGAGCTCGGCTGCTCCAGCGCCGGTATCGCCGCAGCCTTGGGCGAACAAACATCCGGCAGCGAAAAGTGACCACAGTATTCGTGAATTCATGGTGTGCTCCTTGTGATATGCAATTCGAAGTCCAGTGCGCGAAGCCGCCTCTGGACCAGCTCGCACCAAGTGGACGGCGCCCCGAAAAGCGGCTCGAATCCTTACAACTCCGTACAAGTGAGCCGGTCTAGCCAGCTGCGGACACTACTCCCATAATGGACGGCTCCATGGCCGTGTCTGAGTCAGTGAGCATGCTCAATCGAAGTTCGGATGGGCTGCGCGACGGAGAGGAGTCTGTTGCAGGTGATGCAGCACTCGTGGCGTCACTCAAATCGGGCCACCCTGAAGCACCGGCGGTCTTCTTCGATTCATACGGGGAATATGTGGAACGCTTGCTGCTGCGGGTGCTCGGGCCAGATCACGAGGCGGAAGATCTCCTCCACGATGTCTTCGTGCAGGCGTTTGCGAACATCGGACAGCTCCGCGACCCGTCTCGGCTCAAAGCATGGCTGGCGCGAATGACGGTGTTCGTGGCAAGAGGTGCACTTCGTCGGCGCCGACGCGGCAGATGGCTCGTGTTCATGCCCGCACAGGAGTTGCCCGACCAGAAATCCACCTCGACGCCCCCCGAGAGCCGCGACCTGCTGGACCGGGTGTTCGCAGTGCTTCACGGCCTCCACCCCAACGACCGCATCGCGTTCTCGCTTCGTTACATCGAGGGACTCACGCTTCCGGAGGCCGCCGGCGCGGCCGGTGTTTCGCTCGCTACGTTCAAGCGCCGGCTGAAGAAATCGGACAACGCGTTCCTGGCTCGGGCCCAACACCACGATCATGCGCTCTACGAGACCCTCCTAGAAACGCCGCGTTGGAGGAACCCCCATGAATGAACGCCTCCAGCGGCTTGGTGCCGAAGTAGCGCGCATTCAGGATGAGGCCCTGGTCGACAGCCGTCATCGCGCTGCGGTCCGCGCTCGGCTCCTGCGGGGCTCCGTGCCCTCTGCGCCACCGGCTTCGCACTTTGGGCGACCGGCCCTCGGCCTCGTCTTTGCGTCTGTCGCGGTCGCGCTCGTCCTCGCGGTATGGCCGAGAGAATCCGAGGTCATCCGGTACTCGGCGGGAGAGCGTTCGGTTTCGAGTCAGCTCGATGAGTGGATTGCGGCGCCGAACGGGCAGACGCTCCCCATCGTCTTTAGCGATGGTTCGACGGTGCAGCTGAGTCCCGGATCCCGAGCGCGCGTGCGGGAGTTGAGCGCTGTAGGCGCCTCGGTGGAGCTGGAGCGCGGAGAGGCGAATGTTCACGTGCACCACGCGAGCGATACCCGATGGTCTGTCGAAGCGGGTCCCTACGTGGTCCACGTCATCGGAACGCGCTTCCGGGTTCAATGGGAGCCCAGCGACGAGGCGTTTGCGCTCGAGGTGTTCGAGGGCGCCGTGCGGCTGAGTGAACCGCGGGGGACGCGCCGAGTCTCGCGAAGCGATGGTGAGGTGCGCGCGCAACGTCGGCCGCCGGTACCGGTAGAGCCACAGCCCCAGCCAGAGACAGAGCCGATCATCGAACGGTCTCCAGCGCCGACGCCTGCGATTCGGGCTCCACGAGCCGCAGTCGAGACGCCTTCCAGTCGGGGAGTCGCGCAAACCCACCGAACATCGTCGGACGCGAACGCGGTTTCCTATCGACCGCCTTCCGCTCCGCTCGAGCTGAGGCTGCCCCCCAAGACCGCTGAACTCGTGGCGGACGAGCCCGCTGCATCCGAAGCCCCGGTCGTCGCCGAAGCCGATCCGCCGCCGACCCCAAGCGAAGAGTCGGCGCCAGTTTCGGAGCCGGCATGGAAGGAGCTTACCGAAAAGAGCGAGTACGAGAAGGTGCTCTCCAGCCTCAGCCCCAAACAGTTCGAAGAGCTCGTATGGCAGGGAGATGCCAGCGATCTGGTCCAGCTTGCTGCCGCCGCACGCCGGACGAAGGACGCCCGCGCGGGGTACATCTACACTGTGGTTCGCTCGAGGTTTTCCGGCACCGATAACGCCGCGAACGCCGCCTTCATGCTTGGGCGGATGCAGTTTCACGCGGGAGCGCCGCAAGCCGCGGCGGTCTGGCTCGAAACGTATTTGCGAGAGCGCCCAGACGGCCGCTTCGCGCGAGAAGCCGCGGGACGGCTCGTCGAGGCCTACGTGCGCGCTGAGGATACCGCCCGGGCAGAGGCCGCTGCCCAACGCTACCTCGCTCGTCACCCAGCGGGCCCCCACGCGGCGCTCGCGCGTTCGGTGTTGCAATGAACCGTGCTTGGATGATCTGCGTTGCCGCGCTTTGTTGGGCTCGTCCGACCGCGCGCGCAGAGATCGTGCTGGCGTCTGACGATGATTCGGACGACATCTGCGAAGCTGTGCGTGCAGAGCTCTTGTCGATTGGGATCGATGCGCGGGTTCCCGCGATGGATGCAAACGAAAGACGCGCCCGACGGAGGGCGCTTTCGAGCGCCACAGTCAATGCATTGGTCATCTGCCAATCCGGTCCGGATCGAATCGACGTGTTCTATCCAGACGGGTCGAGGCTAGGCTCGTTCGCATTCGGGGTCTCTGCGCAAAATGATAGAGCTGACGCCCCCGTGTACGCGAGTGAGCGTGTTCGTTCTGAACGCTTCATTGCCGACGTTGCCGTTCCGATTCCATTCGCACCTGCCGCGTGGTGGCTGGGAATCGGCGCAGATGCGTTCTTCTCTCCCGGAGGGATCGCACCGATTGCGTTGATCACCTTGGATTTCGGCTATCGCTTCCATCGCCATTGGTCGGTTGAAGGATTCGCGTCGATTCAGCCGTACATGCGACGCTCGAGTGCGGACGGGCTCGAAACCCGGCTGCGCCTCGACCAGTTTGGTGCCGCGCTGTCCTTTCACCCCTTGGTTCGTCCGCGGGTCGATCTCGCCGTTGGCGTGCGCGCAGCGGCCGTACGCTTGGGTGTTTCCGGAACACGAGATGCTCAGAACGCCGGTGTCGAGGGTCAGCGCGATGCCGTTTGGCTAGGGTTTCCTGCCGGGCGCGTTTCGCTTCGGATCGGCCTCGCACGACGGCTTGGGTTGCGACTTCAGGGTGACGTCGGCGCGATTCTGCCGCGCGCGGCGGTGTCCGGCAGCGGCGTAGAGTTCGGTTCGCTCGGCGAGTTCGCCGCGCAGGCGGGGATGGGTTTGGAGGTGCACTTCCGATGACATTTCGTGGAATCAGTTTGCTGATGCTGAGCTTCGTCTGCCTTGGATGCGGCGTAGCCACCGTTCAACCTTTCGTCGACGCGCTCGATCTGGACTCCGGAGCACCGGAAGACGCGTCGATCGATGCCGGTGAGTGCGAGTCAGATCTGGATTGTCCGCCCGGCGAGGAATGTGAGATCGAGGACGCGGTTTGCAAGCCGAGCGGGGGCGGACAAGGCGGTCGTTCGGGCAGCAACAGTGGCCCAGGTTAGCAAAGTTGCCCCCACAAAGGCGTTGCGCGTTCTAGAACGCGTCGACGCCGAGGCCTACGAAACCCGAAAAATGTGGGTTGTCGAGCAGCCAGTTCGTCGGGAACGCCCATCCGAGTCGTGCGTAGACCTGCCAGCGGCCCCAGCGAAGGTCGGTGAAGAGGGCGAGACCCCCGATGCCGCCGAAGTCACTGAGAAGCCCCTGACGGCGCGGGTCGTTGATGGTGCCGCCAGCGACGAGCAGGCCGAGCTCTTGCGGCTTGCCTTTCTTGGGTCGGATGTGCCCGCTGAGTTGCGCGAGCGCGAGGCGCTCCGAGATGTTGGCCGACCAGGGCAAGCCGGGGACGACGACGACGTAAGGGTTCATGCCGCCCACCCGTAGGCGGGTGAGGTCATCTTGAAACCAGCCCCAGTTGAAGGTTTCCTGAAGCTCGAGCCGGAACCGCTCTCCGGTCTTCCAACCGGCGCGCAGCCATTGGTTCAGCGTCCAAATCGCCTTGTTCGGATCGTTCCGGTCAGGCTGAGCAGTGACGAATCCCCACGGGCGCACCTCGGAGCGCACATCAACGCCGACCGAGGCGCCGACAGCGACGCCCTCAATCCGCGGGAAGAGCTTGGACGCGCGGTACTCCTCACCGGGCGAATCGATGTTCCAATAGATGTAACCGAGCCGCGGCTCGAAAACCACGGTGTTGGGAGGAAGGAGATAACTGGGGTCGGTATTCTTGTCCCCGAAGATCCAGTATCGCACGTTGGTGAGCACCTCGAGGGTGTGGTGATCCGCAACGTGCCATTGAACCTTCGGCAAGAGGACCACGTAGCTAGCGTTGAAACCGAGGTTCGACTGGCGAAGGCCTTGTTGGTAGTACTGATGGAGCAAGCCGGCGAAGATGAATTCCCCGCGCAGTGCAACCGAGAGCTCGAAGTTCTTACCCAGCGGAATGCGCTCGATCTCCAAGTGAATCGTATCGGTGTTGTAGTAGAGCCGGACGTCACCCTTACCGACTTTATCCTCGCCGGTCGCCTCGAAGAGGACGAAGCCAAAGCCAGTCACCTCGGGGACAAAAGCGAAGTCGGCACCGCCTGCCGCGGAGCCATGCCAACCCTCCGCGTGAGCGGTGGAGGCGAATAGCGTCAACGCGAGGATAGCCGCTGAGAGTCGCATAGACCGAACGTACCTGAATCGCCACGGCATGCCATGCCTGAGTCTCACGACCGAACCAAGCGCACCGAGTGACTTAGTGCGACCTTCGGTCGATCGTGTTCTTCGAATCCTGAGCCGTGCGCGGTCCGCACGCTGGCTTCGAAGGCGCGTTTGCTGACGTGGAGCTTTGGCTCGCAAACGAGTAAGGAGGCGCGGTCTTCGAGCACCGCAAGCAGTTGACTGAACAGCCGTTCGTGGTCAGGGACTTCGTGAACCATCCAAAAGGCGGTGGCAAATCCGAATCGCCTTTGTGCGCCGAGCCCTAGGTCGTGCGCGCCCGCCTGAATGAGCTCGGCGCGCTCTAAGAGCCCGGCGCGCTCCAGGCGTTCCTTTGTCATCGCGAGCATGCGTGGCTGAAGATCGACGGCGACGACGAGGCCTTCAGGTCCGACCAG
>JBARTN010000041.1:0-6525 GCA_049645265.1 Polyangiales bacterium | reverse complement strand
GGCCGTTTCACGCGGCTCCGTTACACGATCTTCAGCGTGCTGATCGCGATCTACGTTTTGTTGCCCTTCGTCAAAATCGGAGGGCATCCGGCGGTCTTCCTAGACATCGTGAACCGGCGTTTCTACTTGTTTGGCGGCGTGTTCAACGCGCAGGACTTCTGGCTCGTGTTCTTCCTACTGAGCGGGGTCGGGCTAACCCTGCTGATCGTCACGGCGATCAAGGGGCGCCTGTGGTGTGGCTACGCCTGCCCGCACACGGTCTTTCTCGAAGGTGTGTTTCGGCGTATCGAGCGTCTGATCGAAGGGCCGAGAGCCCAACGGCTGCGGCGCAACGCCGCCGGGCTCAGCTTCGACAAGGTCTGGCGTAAGCTGCTCAAGCACGGCATTTACCTCGTGCTCGCGCTCCTGCTCTCGCACGTGTTCATCAGCTACTTCGTTTCGCTTCCGTCGGTCGTCGAAATGGTGCAGAGAAGCCCTGCTGAGCACCCGACCGCGTTCACTTGGGTGGTCGTGATGTCGGGCATCCTCTACTTCAACTTCAGTTGGTTCCGCGAGCAGTTGTGTCTGATCATTTGTCCCTACGGCCGTCTTCAGTCGGCCATGACCGATCGGGACACGATGGTCATCGGCTACGACTTCAACCGAGGCGAGCCTAGGGGCAAGGCCAGCGATCCGAGCAACGGCGACTGTGTCGACTGTAAACGCTGCGTGGTCGTCTGCCCGACCGGCATCGACATCCGCAACGGACTGCAGATGGAATGCGTCGGTTGTGCCGCTTGCGTCGACGCCTGCGATGAAATCATGACCAAGGTCGGCCGACCGGAAGGTCTGGTCCGCTACGACTCGCTCAATGGTCTCGAGGGCAAGCCCAAGCATCTCGGGCGGCCTCGCCTGTTCTTCTACGGGGGGATCGTCGCGCTCTGGCTGCTCGGAACCACGCTCGCATTCTCGCAAAGCTCCGCGTTCGAAGCGAACGTGCTTCGCCTCGAGGGAGCACCGTTCATGGTCGTCGACGCCAAGGTGCGGAACTCTCTTCGGGTGCACCTGGTCAACAAGACCGGCGACAAGCAGACCTTCGTCATCGAGCCTGAGTCCGAAAGCGGCATCGAATACATCGTCCCCCAGAAGCGCATCGAGCTAGAATCGCTTGGCAGCACCTACCTGCCGATTCTCGCAATCCTGCCAAAAGACCAGATGCGCCCCGGCCTCGAGTTGAAGCTCACCATCTCGATGGAAGGACGGGACGACCGCAAGGGCAGCCGTGTCGTCGGGGCGCCCTTCGTCGGACCAAGCCACTGAAGCCTCGGCGTCAGGGAACCGACATCACGATCGCACCGCTCTTGTGCACGAGCTCGTGAGAGACGCTGCCAAGCAGGGTGCGTGCGACCGCGCCTTTGCCAGTCGTACCGCAGAGAATGAGCGGCGCGTCGAGCTCGCGCGCCAGGCCCACGATTGCATCCGCCGGATGGCCGGCCACCGCGTGGCACTGAATCTGTAGCTCGTTCGTCTTGATGGTCCCGCAGGTTCGCATCTCGAGGAGCTGACGGAGGTCCTCGAGCTCCTTACTCAGAGTGGACGCATTGGATTCACTCGAGTCGAGCACCGTCACGATGTGGACGTCTGCCTCGAGTTGACGGCCCATGAAGACGCCGAGCTCGAACGCGCGACGCGCCGGATCGGAAAAGTCATAGGCAACAACCAAACGTGGAATCAACGACACGGGCTATTCTCCATCCTTCGGCTTGTGGTCACATCGGCCACGCACCACCAAGACGGGACAGGGTGCGTGACGTACGACTCGTTCCGCAACGCTACCGAGGAACGCGCGGGACAGGCCGCTTCGGCCATGAGAGCCCAGAATCACGAGGTCCACGCCCTCATCCTCGGCCATCTCGACGAGGGCCCGACCCGGCGAGGGGTGCTGAACCACGCTCAACTCCACCTCGGCGACCCCTTGGAGCAGCTCCGCGGTCTTACCGGTGAGAGTTTCGCGAATCGCCTCCTCGATTTCGACCCGAATGCTCCGCTCGAGAAGGTCGGGACGCGACCAGACGACGGGAGGCACGTTGGGCGTCGGGTCGAACACATGAGTGACCAGCACTCGCGAGTTGAAGGTCTTGGCGTAGAGGGCAGCGGCCCGAAGCGCCTCGTCCGAGATGTCGGAGAAATCAGTACCGACGAGAATGGTCTGTGGCTGGTCCATGCTTGTACCCTTCCCTATCAAGGCCTATCAAGCTTCGTGCCAGACGATAGACACGGCTTTTTGCTGTGCGAGCATAGCGAAAGCGACGCAGGTTCTGCGAATGTTTCGGCAGTGACGCAGAACTTGCGTGTCCGCCGAAGCGAAATGCTGCTAAACGGTTGGCGCGGTACTTGCAAAACCCCTAAGCACCTATGCCCTACGGGAGGATAAGATGAGTGAAGAAGCCTTGATGCCTTCCGAAGTTCGTCGGAAGGTGCTGAGCCAGCACCGGGAGATCGAGCAGATGCTCTCGGAGCTCGAGGCGGGGGTTGCCAAGCTCGGAGAGGGAAGCGTGGACGCCGGGCAGGTCAAGCGCGCCGCATATGCGCTTCGCGGCATCCTGGAGCTCCACATGAGCTTCGAAGAGGCCTATATGGTGCCCGCCATCAACGACGCCGATGGCTTCGGCCCGGAGCGGGTCCGCCACCTACACGCCGAGCACGCCGAACAACGTCAGGAGCTGGACCGGCTCGTAGATGCGATCCGGGAGGCCAGCTCGCCAGGCGGCCTCGTCTCGAGCGTGACCAAGCTCGCCGAGATGCTGCGCATCGACATCGAAGAAGAAGAGCGTGAGTACGTAAACGAGAAGCTTCTCAGCGATAGCCTGATCCCCAGCGACCCATTCGGCGGCTAACCAGCCCCGATTGAGAGGACGGATAACACCAAATGCAGATCAAACAGATCCTAGTCCCGACGGATTTTTCGGAGAATGCGCAGCACGCGCTGAGCTATGCCACCGAGCTCGCCAAGCGGTGCTCGGCAAAGCTCCACCTTCTACACACGCCGGTGATCCCGACGTACCTGCTGATGGACCTCTCGTACAGCCCGGGTCCGGAAGCGGTCACACGCATCCTCAACGAGTCCCAAGACGCTCTCGACGAGCAGGCCAAAGGTCTTGCGGCCGCCGGCTTGGAGTACTTCACGGTGATTCGCGAGGGAACGGTTCACGAGGTGATCCGCGATTACGCCAGAGAACACGACGTCGACCTGGTCGTCGTCGGCACCCACGGCCGCAGCGGCATTTCGAAGCTGATGTACGGCAGCATAACCGAGCGAGTGATCAAGACGGTGCACACACCGATCCTCGTCATCCCGCCAGAAGGCGGCAAGATGCCGAGCTCGATCGTCATGGCCTACGACTTCTCGGCTCCGGCGAAGCGTGCCGCCGAGGTGGCTCGCGCGATCCACGGTTTCTTTCCAGGGCCGCTGCACATGGTTCACAGCTACTTGGACGTGTGGGGCGAGTATACGGACCGGGGCGCCGTCGTTGGAGAGGCCGCTGAGAAGCGCCGCCAAGCCCTCCATCTCGGGCTCGAAGAGATGCTCAAAACCGAATCGGCGGAGCTTTTTTCGAGCGACTCAACAGGCATTGAGACCCACCTAATCACCGGAGACCCGGCGGAGGGCCTTCTCAGAGTCGCCGAAGACGTGGACGCCACGCTGATCTGCGCAGGCACGACGGGCAAGAGCGGCATCGAGCGGCTCCTCATCGGCAGCGTGGCAAGGCGACTCCTTCATGACAGCAAGGTGCCCCTTCTTCTCACCCACGACGACGGTTGAAGGCGCAGCAGCTTGAATGAGCGCTCGGACCTCGCATGATAGGAGCTTGATGCTGGGGCGGATCATTGCACTAGGGTTGGCGATTGCGCTCGCAAGCGGTTGCGACTGCGAGCTGAAGCGCGCCGCTGAGGACCCGGCAACGCCAGAGGGCTTCGAAGAAGTCATGCAGGAGCACGCTGCGCTCTCGGTCGTCGCGCGAAACGCTCTGATCCGAGGGGACCTCCCCGTCGCCCAGCAGTCGATGCGCAAGCTCGCGTTTTTCATGAAACACGTGCCCTTTCCCGAAGAGGGCAGGGAGTACGCGCGCATCACTCGGGAGCTGGCGACCCAGGTGCGCGAGGCTGCTGACCTCGAGGAAGCATGCATGGCCTTCGCGCGACTCTCGAACGCCTGCGGTCAATGCCACCATGCCCTCGACCGGGGTCCGCCGATCAAGCTCGAGCCGGCGCCCGAAGGAGAAGACGTGAAGATGCACATGCGGCGCCACTATTGGGCAGTGGAACGAATGTGGGAGGCTCTGCTGAGCGATTCGACGTCGGCGTTCCAAGCTGCCGCAGCAATTTTAGCCGAGTCGCCGCTTCACGGGTCAACATCGCCCGACCGCGAGAGCCCTCCTGGCACGACCCGCCTTGCCTACGAGGTACACGACTTGGCGTTCGCCGCCGCGGTCGAGGGCAAAGCTCGCGAAGACGAGTACGTGCCAAAGCCCGGCGAAGCGCTGGAGAGCGAGCCCACTACGCGGGGGCAAGCCGAGATCTTTGGGCGACTCTTGTCGGCCTGTAGCCAGTGCCATAGTTTGGTCGATGTGACACCGGACATGACCCCCGACGAGCGCCGCCGGGAGGCGCCATGAGCACACTCGCCCGAACCTCGATCATCGCCGGCTTCCTCATTGCGCTGGCCTCCGCCTGCGCGACCGGCCGAGTGCGCGGCGCCCAGGGGACCGAAATGCAACAAGAGGAGGCGTACGAGCCCAGCACTAAGGTGGACCCGCCCCAAGGCAACGTCGACCGCACATCGGGACCGATCACTCTACCGAACCCCCCCCCGGTCCTCGAAGTCGACCTCGAACGGAGACGCCCCGCGCCCGGCCCCGAGCCGGAGCCAGAACCTGAGCCGGAGCCAGAACCCGAGCCGAAACCCAAACCCGGCAACGACCCGGAATAGACAAGGTGAGATGTCCAAGCTCTGCACCGCTGACGAAGCGGTCAACCACATCAACTCCAATCAGCGCGTCTTCCTCCACGGAGGCGTGGCCACCCCGACGGCCCTGGTGGACGCCCTCGTTCGAGAGTCGCGCCGCCTCCACAACGTCGAGCTGATCCACCTTCACACCTCCGGCGACGCGGCCTACGCCAAGCCGGAGTACGCGCGGTCGTTTCGCGTGGCGAACCTGTTCGTCGGCCAGAACATGCGCCACCAGCTGGATGGCGAGCGGGTCGACTACCTGCCGTGCTTTCTTTCGGAGATCCCGCAGTTGTTTCGGTCTGGACGCCGGGCGCTCGACGCGGCCCTCGTTCAGGTCTCGCCGCCCGACAAGCGAGGCTATTGCAGTCTCGGCGTCTCGGTGGACGTGGCCAGGGCGGCCGTCGATTCTGCGAAGATCGTCATCGCTCAGGTCAACCGGCACATGCCACGGGTGCACGGTGACGGCTTCGTGCACATCGACCAGCTCGATTGGCTTGTCGAGCACGACGAGCCCCTCCCCGAGGTCCCGGCCACGGTGCCGAGCGACGAAGAACGGGCGATCGGCCATCATGCGGCGGAGCTGGTCGAAGACGGGGCCACCCTCCAGATGGGGATTGGAGCCGTCCCCGACGCGGTCTTGGCCTCACTCAAAGGTCATCGCCATCTAGGGGTCCACACGGAGATGTGGTCCGATGGCTTGCTGCCGTTGCTCGAATGCGGCGCGGTTGACAACAGCCAAAAAGTCGTTCATCCGGGCCGAACAGTCTCCGGTTTCGTCGTCGGAACGCGCCGGGTGTACGACTACATCGACGACAATCCGACCGTCACCCAGCATGACATCGGCTACGTCAACCGGGTCTCGGTCATCAACCGGAACCCCAAGGTCACCGCGATCAACTCCGCGGTCGAAATCGACCTCACCGGGCAGGTCTGTGCCGACTCCATCGGCCATCGCGTCATTTCCGGGGTCGGTGGCCAGATGGACTTCATCCGCGGCGCGATGACCTCGGAGCGGGGCAAGCCCATCATCGCCCTGACGAGCCGGACCCGCAAAGGAGCTCCGCGAATCGTGCCTACCCTTCGGCCGGGAGCCGGTGTGGTGACCACGCGGGCGCATGTTCAGTTCATCATCACAGAGAACGGCGCGGTCGACCTGTACGGCAAGACCCTGAACGAACGAGCTCAGCTGCTCATCTCCATCGCGCACCCCGACGATCAGGAGGCCCTGGAGCGCGCATGGCGCGAGACCCGGGGGTAAACCGCAGGCGCAGCCATTGCGCGCTTGGGGCACGGCCCCGCAGATGTTGCGCCGCACCGGGTCGAATGTTGATGAGTTGTTTCGGAAAGATGCATGTTCGCGGGCCAGGCTTTGGCACGCCTACTGCTTAGGAGCTGCTTTCGACCCTATGCGGATTTGGGTCTAAGGGGTTTACTGTGATTTTGCCAAGCTGGTTCCCATCTCGCTCGGACAGCGCCTCGGGGCTGCGTCTCCTCACGAAGGCGCAGGGAAGCGAAGAAGAGAGTCTCGAAACCGC
>JBARTN010000040.1:0-6563 GCA_049645265.1 Polyangiales bacterium | reverse complement strand
TGCTTCGCCGGAAGAACGGCGCAATCGTCTCCGATCGGAAGGGCGTCACCACGCCGTATGCGCTCTTCAACCTGCAACCGCGGGGCAAGCTCTTCGTCGGGACGGCAACGAAGGTGTACGAAGGCATGATCGTGGGCGAGCACAACCGCCCGAGCGACCTCGACGTGAACTGCACCCGCGAAAAGAAGCTCACCAACATTCGGGCCGCAGGAAAAGACGAGAACGTCGTCCTGACCCCGCCCAAAGAGCTCACGATCGAAACCGCCCTCGACTGGATCGACCAGGACGAGCTGGTGGAAGTCACCCCGGATGCCGTCCGCATCCGCAAGGCGATCCTCCAGTGCAACCTCAGACCGAAGCGCGAAGCCAACAAGAAGGGCTAGCTTTTCGGTACCTCGACAGCCTTGGGGAGCACCGCAGTCAGGCTCAACACCTCAACCGCTACCCGGCCCGACCGGAAATAGCTGTAGAGGAACAGCGCCACCAAGACGGCCTGAAAGCCCCAGCTTGGAATCATGTTCGAGAGCGGAACCAAGCCGGCAGAAACCGCGTAGCCCCCAGCCCAGGCAAGGCCTGCAATGACGAAGACCGTGATCGGCAGAACTCCCCGACGCTCGACTGGCTTCCGATCCGCCCACAAGAGGAGCACCGTCCAGCCGAGCATGAGCGACGCTCCAAAGCGCATGGCATAGCGGTAGTCAGCCGTCGCCGCGAACTCTGCATCGCCATATGCGGCGCGCCCAAGCTCCGGAAAAAACATCAGAACCCCAACGATCGCATCCGCGATAGCGCCGACCCAGTACGAAATTCTCAGCCAGCGAATCTCAGGCATGGCTCAATGATCGACGAAGGAGGTCAGTCGCACGGCCCGGGGCAGGCCCCAGCATCATAGCCAGCTTTGGCGGCTGGTAGTGCGCAGCGAGAGATCCGCCGCAGACTCCCGCGCGCGGAGGAGAACCGAGCCGCCTCGGCTCGACCGATACACCATCCCGTTGCCGGCGACTGACGTCCATCGGTTCAACTTACGTGCAATCGCTGTGCCACGATCCGTACCCAAAAAGCCGTGAAGATCCGGGCGCTGCTCTTGGAGAACGCGAAGAATCTTCGCTTCGGCCCCAAGGGCCGCAGCGGTTGCGCAAATTGCCGAGAGGCCGGTAGGGAGGTCATGATGGCTTGGCAGTGGTCGAGTCAGGAGGCAGAGGCGGAAAAGGCGGAGGCCGAAAAGGCGCTGCCAAAGAACGCTCCAAGGCAGATCGAGAAGCCCTCGAACGCGCGTTTTCCGACGTGAAGCCGTTGAACCCAGGTTCGAAAAAGCGGGTGATGCCAGGGCCGGCGAGCGGATCCCCCCCGTTCGCTTCGTCTTCAGGAGCTCCGATGCGACCGGTCGAGCCGCTCGTGCTCGAACGCGAGGCCAACGGGATCGTCTTCGGCAAGCGCCGCGGGACACACAGGAGCATTCTTGATGCCCTCGAAGATCCAAAGCTCGAAGTCCAAGCCGAGTGCGACCTGCACGGGCAGACCGCGCGCGAAGCCGAACGCGAAGTGCTCCGCTTCGTCCGCGAATGCCAGCAGAAGGGCAAGCGCTGGGTCCTGATCATCGTCGGCAAAGGCCTCCACAGCACGGGCGGGAAAGCAACGCTCAAGACCAGCGTCGCCGACGCCCTCGCCAAGCGCGCCCCTGCCCGCTTCGTGCTCGCCTTCCGAACAGCCCCTCGCCACCTGGGAGGAACCGGCGCGCTGGTCGCCCGGCTCGTCGATCGCCTCTAGATCCGGGCTATTGCCCCTCAGCGTTCGCTTCGCTGACCTGCTCGTTGAGCGTCCAGTAATCGTAGAGGATCCCGATGCCGGCCAGGCCAGCGGTCAGGAAGTAGAGGAGGCCCGTCAGGTACTTGCCCATGTAGAACCGGTGGATCCCAAAGATGCCGAGGAACGTGAGCAGGATCCAGGTCACATTGTGGTCGACGGGACCCGAGTCATATCGAAGCTCCGCCGAGCGATCGAGCGAGGGCATCAAGAAAAGGTCGATCAGCCATCCGACACCCAGCAGCCCCAAGGTGAAAAACCAAATCGTCCCGCTCACCGGACGCCCGTAATAGAAACGGTGCGCGCCCATGAAGCCGAAGATCCACAGCAAGTAGCCGATCCCGAGATTATGCGTATCACCCTGCGCCATGAGGGTTCTCTACGATCCGGACAGCAAGCGGCAAGTGGCCTGCCGGTTTGTGCAGGACGGCCTTCAGCCGGCGGTTTGTCCCGCCCCACCGCCGGTGCATGGTCTCCCGGACGGCCTACGGCCGGGGGTTTGTCCCGCCCCACCGCCCCCGCACGAGCGCCTGCCTACCCTTTGCTGATCTTGCCTTCTTTGTGCGGCTGGTGGCTGCGGCACTTGGAGCAGAACTTCTTGATGTGGAATTTCTCCGGCATCGTGCGCTTGTTCTTGTCCGTCGTGTAGTTGTCTTTGCCGCAGGTTTCGCAGCTGAGCTTGATGAGATCACGCATGGGAGTGCCTTGCCTTTTGGGCTGGAAGGGGCGGAGTGTAGCGGGGCTTGCCGCCCGGTCAAATCCGGGCTCGAGCCCCTAGATCCGTACCCGGGATCCGGTGTAAACCCTCGAAGATGTTTGATACTGGCCGCAGCAGCGGCACCCCGGCCGAATACATCGCCCGACGCAGCAAAACCGTAGGCGACATGTTCCTGAAGCGAGTGGAACGCGACGGCGACAAGCCCGCGTTCTACTTCAAGGATGGCGGCGACTGGCAGCCGGTCAGCTGGAACCACTTCTCTGCGCGGGCGGGGGCGATCGCGTCTTACCTCCTGGGGCTCGGCCTGCAGGTGCAGGACAAGGTGTGCATGGTGGGGAGCACCGGCCCGGCCTGGTGTTACTGCGACGTCGGAGGGCTGCTCGCCGGTGCGGTGACGCTTGGCGCCTACCCCACGCTCACGCCCAAGCAGCTCGCATATATCCTCGGCCACGCCGATACGAAGGTGGCATTCGTCGAAGGCATCGAAGAGATCAACAAGATCCTCGCCCGACGCGACGAGCTCATGAAGCTCGAAAAGGTGATCGTCTGGAACGGCGCGGGCGCCGAGTCGCTGATCGAAGCGCACGACTGGCTCGTCCCCTTCGAACGCGTCCTTCAAACGCCGGTCGACCGCGCCGCCATCGAAGCGCGCGTCGCCGCGGTTGACCCCATGAGCACCGCTATCATCGTCTACACGAGCGGCACCACCGGCCCGCCCAAGGGCGCGATGATCTCGCACGACAACATCATGACGGTCATGAGAGATCAAGACGAAGCCTTTGCGATCAACGAGGACGACGTGGGCGTGAGCTTTCTCCCGATGGCTCACGTCGCCGAGCGCATTCTGGCGTTCTACGGGCGCATCAACACCGGGATGGGCACCTATTTCGCATCGAGCATCGCGAAGGTGCTCGAAGAAGTGGCCGAAGTGAAGCCGACGATCTTCGGCAGCGTGCCGCGAATTTTCGAGAAGGCCTACGCGAAGATCATGAGCACGGTCGAGCATTCGCCTCCGACGCGGCAGCGCATCTTCCGCTGGGCAGAGAGAGTCGGCCGAGAGGCGGTGCAGCACTGGCAAGCAGGGAAGCCCATCCCGTTTGGCTTGAAGCTCAAGTACGGCCTTGCCGACCGTCTGGTGTTCTCCAAGCTGCGCGCGGTGTTCGGGGGGCGCGTGCGCTACTTCATCACCGGCGCTGCCCCGATCGCCCCCGAAATCCTCGAGTTCTTCTGGGCGGCGGGGTTTCCGATCTACGAGATGTACGGGATGACCGAGTCGACGGTGATCACCCACGCCAACGTCCCCGGGCACGTCAAGCTCGGCTCGGTGGGCCGCGCCTTGAGCGTCGTGGAAGACCGCATCGCCGACGACGGTGAGATCCTGGTCCGCGGCAAAGTCGTGTTTCAGGGGTACTACAAGAACCCGCAGGCAACTGCTGAAACCGTCATCGACGATTGGCTCTACACCGGCGACGTGGGCAAGAAGGATGAAGACGGCTGCGTCTACATCCTCGATCGCAAAAAGCACATCATCATCACCGCCGGCGGGAAGAACCTCACGCCCGCCAACATCGAAAACGAAATCAAAGCATCCGACCCGATGATCAGCCAGGCCCACGCGCACGGCGACAAGCGGAAGTACCTGGTCGCTTTGGTCACCATCGGCGCCGGCGAAGCGGTCGACTGGGCCCGGCAACAGGGCACCGTCGATGCCGCCACCGCCGACAAGCACATCAAAGCCCTGACCGAGAACCCGCTCGGCCGCTCCGGCGAGCTCCAGGCACTCCTTGCGCAGGTCGCTCACGATCCCGACGTTCAGAAACGCATCGTCGCCTCGGTGAAGAGGGCGAACGAAACCCTGTCCCGTGTCGAGACGATCAAGAAGGTCTACGTCCTCGACCGCGAGTTTAGCGTGGAGGAAGACGAGCTCACCCCCACGCTCAAGCTCAAACGCAAAAACGTCGAGGCAAAATTCCAAGAAACCTTCGATCGGCTCTACGAAGAGGAAGCGTTTGGCTTGGTGGTCGTGTCGGCCTAAGCTTGGCCTTCGATGCGCCTTGCTCTTACCTGCCTCGTCGTGGTGCTCTTTGCATCACCTGCGCTCGCGTTCGAAGGCGTGATGGAAGCCAGCCTATCGAGCGAGCAAGGCGTGGCTGCACGAGTCCGCGCCCGGTACTCGAAGGAAGGCGATGTCCGCATGGACATTCAGTCGATGGACGAGAACGGCGAGCCGGTACAGGCAACGACCCTCATGCCGTCCAAGGGCGAGAGCTACTTTTCGATCGATCACGGACAGAAAGTCATCGTGGAGATGCCCTACTTGACGCTCGCGACCACGAGCAAGCAGGTCACGGGCTCCGGCGACAACGCCAACCTCGCGATCAAGAAGCTCGGCAAGGCGACCGTCAGCGGCGTAGTGACCCGGCACATCCGAGTGATCGACAAGGACAACCGCACCGTCATCGACCTCTGGCTCACCCAGAAATACCCGACCGACCTGTGGACGCGGGCCTTTCGGGGCCGGAATCTCGGGCTCGAGCTTTCCGACGATGAGCGCAGCAAAGCGATGAAGAAGTACGGGATCAAGCCCGGTTTCTCGATGAAGATGCGTGTGGAACAGGCGGGCGGCGTCCCTGTCGTCTTCCTGGTGAAGAAGATCCAGCGTGCGCCCATGCCGCCGGAGGTCTTTGCGCTTCCAGACGGGTACCGGCGCGTGGAAGGCCCGTCCGACCCGGAGCCTTGACGGTTCGGGGCGACCTTGCGATATAGAGCCCGATTAGACGGCGGTACAGGGGCGCCGAGAGGAGATTCTATGACCAAGCAAGTGCTATCCCGCGCGATGATTCTGGTGTCCGCGCTGCTCGTTTTGAACGGATGCAAGTCCGACACCGCCAAGGACGCAAAGAGCGGAGATCCGGTTCTCGTGCTCGACGCCGGCGCGGAGCCGCGTGAGGCGCTTCGTTACAAGATTGATCACGGGACGAGCACGACCGCGACCATGGACTTTGGGCTTGCCTCGATGGCCAGCTCGCGGCGCGGCGCGGCGCTTTCGGTCACCCCGGGCGTGCGGCTCTACATCGTTTCGGGCCCTTCGATGCAAGGGAAGCGGGGTACCACCCGATTCGACGTTCGAATTGTCAAGGCCGAAGCGATCGTCCCGGTCGGGCTCGACCCGGTGGTCGCTCAGGATCTCAACAAGAGCGCGTCGGTGCTCAATAACGTTGGTGGCTGGGTCGAGGTCGATGACCGGGGCATCGTGCAGCGAACCGAGCTCAACGACGCCGCCAAGCGCTCCGATGTTCCGGTTCGGCTGCTCGTGATGATTATCAACGCGCGCACCTCGCTCGCTCGCGTGATTCTTCCGGCGGAGCCCGTCGGTGCCGGCGCTCGCTGGGAAGCCCGCAAGGACCTCGTGCTCTACGGCTTCAAAGTCAGTCAGGTCGACACCTACACGCTGAGTGAAAAGGTTGGCGACGAGCTGAAGCTCGACGTGCAGATTCAGCAGGCCGCCGTTCCGCAGACCATCACCTTCGAAGAGGAAGGTGTCGAGCTCACCGTCAAGTCGTTCAAGATGAGTGCCACCGGCGAGGTGATCGCCAACCTCAATGCGCTCGAAGCCAATGCGTCGGCGAGCGGCGACTCCGCCGGTATGTTGACCGTGAAGACGGTGGACGACACCGAAGAGGTCGAGATCGATCGCGCGTTCCAGGTTCGGATGACCGTAAAGTATGATCTCGCGACCGCTGAGGCAGACACGGCCGTCGAACGGGCTGACGGCGCCAAAGAGGCCGCGGAGAATGCCGGCAAGAAGCTCGAAGCTCAGGAATAGAGCGACCCAGGCCAGAGCGTAGCCACGACGGCACGTTGAGCCCGCTCCCGCTTCCAGTATTCGGATTCGGGGTCGAGCGCGACGCTGCCGTCGATGAGTTTCTGGAGGGTGGCTTCAACGCCGCGCGCGAAGTCGGCGTCTTGGACGACGATGTTGGCTTCGCTCTCCCAGAAGCTCGCCGTCGCATCGAGGTTCGCCGAGCCAATGCTGGTCACC
>JBARTN010000039.1:0-16264 GCA_049645265.1 Polyangiales bacterium | reverse complement strand
TAAGGGAGCTTAACTGTGAGACCGACAGGTCGAACAGATGCGAAAGCAGGCCTTAGTGATCCGGTAGCTCCGCATGGAAGGGCTATCGCTCAACGGATAAAAGGTACTCCGGGGATAACAGGCTGATCGCGCCTGAGAGTTCATATCGGCGGCGCGGTTTGGCACCTCGATGTCGGCTCATCGCATCCTGGGGCTGGAGCAGGTCCCAAGGGTTTGGCTGTTCGCCAATTAAAGCGGTACGCGAGCTGGGTTCAGAACGTCGTGAGACAGTTCGGTCCCTATCTGTCGTGGGCGGAGGATACTTGAAGGGAGTTGACCATAGTACGAGAGGACCTGGTTGAACGTATCCCTAGTGTTCCGGTTGTTTCGCCAGAAGCATAGCCGGGTAGCTATATACGGAATCGATAACCGCTGAAAGCATCTAAGCGGGAAGCGAGCCCTAAGATGAGGTATCCCTGGACTTCGGTCCCTAAAGGCCACTCGTAGACTACGAGTTTGATAGGCTGGGTGTGGAAGTGTGGCAACACATGTAGCTGACCAGTACTAATCGGCCGTGAGGCTTGACCTCTTTCTAAGACACGTTTCGTGCGTGGCTTGAGATCAGGGTTGGGAGGAAGAGCTCGAGACAATCCATCAACACGGACTCTCGAACTTGCTTCTGATCCGCTTCACAGAAGCGGCACAGAGAAACTTTCTACGGATTCGGTGGCAATGTCGGTAGGGTCACACCCGATCCCATCCCGAACTCGGAAGTTAAGCCTATCAGAGCCGATGGTACTGCAGGGGCAGCCCTGTGGGAGAGTAGGACGCCGCCGGAATTATGGAGCCCCGTTTCGAAAGAAGCGGGGCTTCTTCTTTAACGCGGTCGCGTACGCGATCCCGATCGATTCCGATCCGCTACCAAGCAGCTCCTCCCCCGTCCCGCCAACCCAAAGCGCATTTCCGACGGCTTGCGGCAATCGTTTGCCATTTCTCCATGCCACGTATCCGAGCCAAAACCGGCTGTGGAGCTCGCACCCCCAGGGCGTCGGAAGAGCCAGGTGGACCATGCGCCCGAGGTCGATCGGTCGATCGAGTGTACTCGTGCACCAGGTGCTTTGCGCCCACGTGAGTCCCCGGGCGCTTGTCCGCCCATGACATCCAGACGTGGTCTCGCGGATGCCAGCGTTTGTAATCCTCAGTGGTCTCCATGTAGTCCCCGAACCACCGGCCGATCATGTTGGGCAAAACCCCCGGCATGCGAGTGAGGACGGCGACGTGAAGAACCCCATCGGGAAGTCGCTGCACCCCGCTGAGATAGGGCAGCTTCTCTGGCTTCAAGAGAGTGTGGAGCTGCTCGAATTCCATGGCGTCGCGTCCGGAGAGTAGTCGAAGCTCAGCGATCTAACGAGAGTTGGCATCCGGCGGGGCTCTTCGCCGCTTTCCCAGCGTCGACCTGGGTGGGGTCATCGCCATGAACGAGGTCGGCGAATTTTTTTCGTCGCTGCGCGGTTGTCGCGCAGCGCATGCAGTTGTTCGCCCGAATGGAGGCTTCGAACATGCAAGTGCGCGAGCGCCGCGTCTGTAATGCCTAGCTGACAGTCAAGTGCTGGACTATTCTCATCGCGGGCAAGAGGAGGGGTTTCGATGTCAGATTCAAAGAACGAGACCGACGCTGAGCGGAGTTCGTCCTCGCGCTCGCTGCCAAGACGGGAATGGCTGACGGCGTTCGCAGTCGGGGGCGTCGCTACCGCTACCGCTACGTTGGGATACGAATCATGCCAGACGAGTCGACCCCCTCGAGCAACGGACTCGCCGGCGCTAGAGCTCGGTTACATCAAGCGCGGGATCAAACCGCTGCGCACGACTGACTACGTCGCGGAGGGGAGGCGACAAGGCCTTCTTAGCGAGGAAATCCACGAAGCACTCGCGACGGACATCAACGAGTACCTGTCGACGACCTATCAGGCGCTCGTCTACTCGGAGCTCGTGAGCTCGCTCCCCGAGGACCTCCGCAACAGCAAGGAAGTTCAGTCGGACATCGCTGCGATGTCGCCGGTGTTGGATCAGGCGGTGGCGGATGCCTACTACGTCATCGGGATGGCCGACGACGAGACCAAGCAGCAAATCGATCGAGAGGTGCGGGACAACCCCGATGCCCTCATGGATATGGCCTCCGGTCTCGACCAGGACGGAGCGAGGCACGGCCTTGGAATGCGCGGCCGCTTGCGCCTTCGCCGGGCATCCCGCCAGCTGTCTTCCCGGCTCCGCATGCAGTCCGCCGATGCGGTGGTCACCGAGTTGACCGACCAGATCACACGTTACGCAGAGCGCAACGGTGCCCGGTCACCCGGTGAAACAGACTTCGAGGTCAGCTTGGCCGCGAGGCGGATGTGGGCCCAGTACGACGACCCCTTCGGCGCCACTCCTTCCCCGTTGCCCGCCGAGGAGGTGGAACCGAGCGCCCCGTCCGCGGAAGAGTTGGAACCCTCGCAGATGGAACGGAGCAGGCGTCTCGCGCGCTTGGAAGCCAAAGAGAAGCGTTTGACCCAGGCCTCGAGGGGCCTCGCCGGTGCCGGCGGAGGGCTTTTGATCGCCGGTGGCATAGCGTTCGGCGTCACGGGCGCGATTGGCGCTGCCGTTCCACTGTGCATCGGCGGTTTCTTGCTCTTGATCGCGCTCTTCGTGCTTGCCGCACGTACCCGCCGCCGCAGGCAGCTCGAAGAAGAGCGCGCCCGGCTCAAGTCGACCGACGAGCAGTGAGCGATTCACCGCACATCACGGGTTGGGGCGTCGCGAGCGCTCTGGGCGTCGGCCGTCATCGATTTCGCGCCGCCCTGCTCCGAGGCGACACTGGAATCGCTTCCGTGCGCCGTTTCGACACGTCTGCCTTCACCACCCACGTGGGCGCGATGGTCGCGGGCTACGAGTCGGACGATCGCGACCCGACCTTGCTCTGCCACGAATTCGGTATGCTCGCGCTTCGTGACGCGCTCGACCACGCCCGGCTCGACCCAGAGCGCCTCCGGCCCATGCGGGTCGCTTTGACCCTGGGGGCGAGCCTCTTTGGGGATTACACCACGGAGAGTCTTGCGCGCGACCTGGCGAACGAGCTTGGCATCTCGGGCCCCGCGATCACCGTGTCCACTGCGTGCACGTCTTCCACTCAGGCAATTGGCTTCGGGGCCGAGCTCATTCGTGAAGGCTTCGCAGATGTCGTTCTCGCAGGCGGGATCGATGCACTGACCCCCGCGCTCTTCGCCGGCTTTCACGCCTTGGGCGTGCTCAGCGAAGCGCCTTGCACCCCATTTGGTTTGCAGATGGGAACCACCCTCGGCGAGGGCGCCGGCTTCCTCGTGATCGAGCGAGGTGGGTTGCGCGATGCGCATACCCATGCCCACCTTCGAGGCTTTGGTCTATCCGGAGACGCCTACCACGAGACTTCCCCCGAGCCGCGGGGCCGGGGCGTGGCAGCCGCGATCCGGAGCGCTCTCGAAGATGCCGGGGCGTCCGAAGCCGAGATCGGCTATCTCAACGCCCACGGCACCGGCACGGTGGCCAACGACACGGCCGAATGGTGTGCCGTCCAATCGGTGTTCGGCTCGGAGCTCGGTGGCTCGTTGCCGTTGAGCTCGAGCAAGGGACATCTCGGTCACGCGCAGAGCGCTGCCGGAGTGCTCGAAGTCATCACCACCCTCGAGTGCATGGGTGCCGGACTCGTACCTACGACCGCCGGCTTCGAGGATGCGCGTCCGGGCGGACCTCCGCGTCCGGTCGGCTCGAAGCGGCCCGAACCACTGACCTATGAGCTTGCGCTCTCCACGAACTCGGCGTTCGGCGGGAGCAACTGCGCGCTCGTATTCGGGAAAGCGGAGCCCGCGACGGCGGCCACGAATGGTCGAACACGGGTCTTCTTGAGCGGGGCCGCGGGTCTTGGGCCTGGCGTGGGCGACATCAACCTGGCGGCCGAGCTCCCGCGGGCCGATCTTCGCGGCATCGACAGGGCGGCGGAGCTTCTGACGATCGTCACTTCGAGGGCACTCGCGGAGGCGGGTGTGCAGCTCAGAGGCAACGCGCGCGAGCGAACGGGTCTCATCGCCGGAGCCCTTCGCGCCTCGCCCGACAGCCTTCATCGGTTTCACTCGAGCTTGGAGCAGCGAGGCCTTGCCAGGCCCGATACCACTGCATTCGCTCAAGTGCTCCCTAGCGCGGCTCAAAGCGCATGCGCCAAGGCGCTCAACATCCGCGGCCCTCAGAGCACGATCACCATTGGGCAAGGAAGCGGCCTCATGGCTGCCGTGATGTCAGCATGGATGCTCGCTCGGCGGCGCGACTCGGATCGAATGGTCGCCGTGGCCGTCGATGTGAGGTCGGAGCACTCGACCGATGATGCCATCTCCGATGCGGCCTGCGCGCTCGTGCTCTGTACGGAACCCACCCCTGTCGAGGTTTCTGGCATCGGATTGGCGGGGCCCGATCGCGTGGACGACGCAGTCGCCGAGGCGCGTCGCAGGTGGGGGTCGTCAAGCGCGCCGGAGCTCTTCGTCGAACCGCCAAGCCCTTTGGGGAGAACGCCCGCAACCTCCTCTTCCTTCGCACTTGCCCGCGCCCTCGACCTGCTGCGACGAGGCGGGGCGAGAAGCGCGCTCGTCGCGAGCACGGGCACGACCGCCAGTGTTGCGATGATCCTCACCTTGACGGAGGTCACAGATGTCGACTGAGCTATCCGAGTACATCGCATCGAGAGAGGCCATTCTCGATCGGGTCCGGCGGTTGCTCCGCGACACGATGAAGCTGCAGATGGCCCCCGATGCCATCGACCCCGATGCGCCCCTCTTCGGGACCGGGCTCGGGATGGACTCCGTCGATGCGGTCGAGCTCGTCGTCCAGCTCGACGCCGTTTTCGGGTTGACGCTTGCCGGCTCTCCATACGTGTCCTCGAGGATGCGTACGGTCAACACCATCGTCGACGCGATCATGGAGCTCGCCGATGAGTCTTGAGGACGAGTACCGATCGGTCCGCCATGGTGCCGCGCTGAGTCGCATGGATCACGTAGGCCTCGTCCGCGTGAGCGGTGATGACGCAACGGACGCCGTGGATGCGATTTGCTGCGGCGATCTGTGGGTGCGTGATGGGCGGATGCGCCAGACGTTGATCCTCGGCCAGCAAGGTCAGCCCATCGCAGATGTCTACGTTTGTCCCGACGACGACGCTTGTATTCTCATGTGCGAGGGGCTCACGACGAAGGAGCTTTCGGAGCTACTGACACGGCATGCGGACGCGGAGCTTACGTTCGAGCTCGAGGACCTTCGCCCGGCGTACAATCTGATCTCGCTGCACGGGCCGTACTCGTGGGAGGTGCTGAGTAAGTGGCTCACACCCGACATCATCGGGCTGCCATACCTCAGCTTCTATCATTTCGATCACGGGACGTGTTTCCGAGCCGGCAAGACCGGCGAGTACGGCTACGACCTCGCGATTCGCAGCGAGCACGCCGAACGAGTGTGGGGAGAGCTGTTGCAGCTGGTCGGTGCGATGGACGGCCACGAGGTGTCCCTGCAGACGCTGGACCTTTGTGCCCTCGAGAGCGGGTTCTTCTCGGTTCGGCACACCCCGGTCGAGGGGCTCACCCCGCTGGAGCTTCAGCTTCAATGGCGGATTTCGACGCGGAAGAGCTATCCGGGCGCCGCGGCGATCGAAGCGCGAAGAGCCAGGGGCATGCAGTATCGTCTGACCCACTTCGTCTCGCGGATGCCC
Organism: Polyangiales bacterium; assembly: GCA_049645265.1. GTDB lineage: Bacteria > Myxococcota_A > Polyangia > Polyangiales > Houyiibacteriaceae > SG8-38. The sequence goes on along the minus strand of JBARTN010000039.1, from coordinate 10,527 downwards.
GTCGACGCGGGTGAGTCAGTCGGCGGTCCCGACGGTCCGGTAGGCAATGTCACGACCGCCGCATTCTCCCCCGGTGTTGGCGGGGTCGTGGGGCTCGCGCTCCTCGACATCGCCGTCGCTCATCCGGGGATCGACGACTTCTTCGTGGCCGGCAGGCAGGCCCATCGCCGGATTCGCACGGTCTCGAGCCCGCTCCTCTTCAACCGGAGCCTGCTCGTCGATCCGCATCGGCACACGTACTCCACGCGTGACGCGTCGAGCGATCCACCCTTGTGGCAAGGTGCACTACCGTGAAGCGATTTGAAGAGCGACGAGTCCTGGTCACGGGCGCGTCGCGAGGGCTCGGCCGCGACATCGCGCTCCGGTTCGCACGAGAGGGCGCTTCGGTCTTCGTCGGCTACCGGAAGCGACGGGACGAGGCCGAGGAATGCGCCGCTCAGTGCGTCGCGTTCGGTGTCGAGGCTAGGACGATCGCGCTCGAGCTCGAAAACGCGGCCTCCGTTCGCAGTTCGATTTCGGGCCTGCCAACCCTCGACGTCTTGATCAACAACGCGGCGACGATCCGCGACCAGTTCTTCCTGATGCAGTCCGATGCCGACGACGCCGAGGTGATTGCGACCAACCTGATCGGCACGATAGCCTGCACACGCGCGGCGCTTCCGAGCATGATGCGCGCTCGGAGCGGGGCGATCGTCAACGTGGCATCGGTGGCGGGCCTCCACGGAAGCCCTGGGCAGGCCAGCTACTCGGCGTCAAAGGGTGGCGTGATTGCGCTCACTCGGACCCTCGCTCGCGAGCTTGCGGGGCGTGGCATCCGGGTCAACGCCGTCGCTCCGGGGATCTTCGACGCCGGGATGGCGCAGCGAATGGATCACCGCACCCGCGAGGCGAAGATAGCCGAGCTTCCCATGGGTCGGGCCGGGCGCTCCGAAGAGCTCGCCAGCGCCGTGGCGTTCCTCGCCTCTGACGATGCCAGCTACATCACGGGTCAGACGCTCGTGGTTGATGGGGGAATGACGGCATGATCGCATGGCTTGTCGCAGGGCAGGGGGCCGAGCATGCCGGTATGGGCCTCGAGCTTGCTCGATCGTACCCGCCAGCGGCCGCCCTTTGGGAGCAGGCGAGCGAGGCGGCCGGCAAGGATCTACGTCACCTCACCGAAGTGGGTGGGCGATCGCTGCTGCGCACCGAGCACCTTCAGCCGGCACTCACCGCGGTCGCATTGGGCGCCGCTGCTTTTCTCCTCGACGAAGGCCTCGAACCCTCGCTAGCGCTCGGACATTCGGCCGGCGAGGTCGGCGCGCTCGCGCTCGCCGGCCATCTGAGCTTCGAAGACGCTTGCTCCCTTTCGGCGAATCGCGGGCGTGTGATGGCTTCGGTTGCCTGCGCCCGCCCCGGTGGCATGGCGGCGGTCCGGGGATCCAGAGAAAGGGCGCGCGAGGTGGTCGAGCACGGAGGCAAAGCCGGCGCCATCTTCGACGCGGGGCAGACTACCGAAGAAACGCATCTGGTCACCGGGGATCGCGCGGCGCTCCGAGCGGCCGCTTCCTTGGAAGGGGTCTCTCCCCTCCCGGTTTCCGGGCCGTGGCATTCTCCACTCATGGAGCAAGCGGTCGCGGAATTACGGCCGTTGGCGGAGTCGCGCATCGGCGACGCGTCTGGGGCCACGTCATGGGTAAGCAGCGAGACGGCCGAGCACGGCCCCGCCGACGCGCAAGAGGCTACGGCGCTGCTGCTTTCGCAGCTCACGCGACCCATGAATCTTCACGACGCCATCCAGCACGTGCTTCGAGAAGGAGCGGACGAGATGGTGATCCTGGGTCCTCATCATATCTTGCGACACATTCTCGCCCATCATCTCGAGGCGCACCTGCACGTGCGAATTCACGGCACCGCTTCACTTCAGGAGCTGCAGACCGTCGTCAAGGAGTTGGCATGACACGAACGAACGAAGAGCGTCGCGGCCTAGGCGCGAATATCGTCCAGCGTCTGTTGCCGCACCGAAGGCCTTTTCTATTCGTGGACCGTATCAAGCGTTACGGTCTCGGAGAGGTGCGCTCCATCGAAGCTTCGCTCGAGATCTCGGTGAGCCACCCCGTGTTCGATGGCCACTTCCCCGATTGGTCAGTGTGGCCCGGCGTCTACGTCATCGAGGGCCTCGGACAGACGACTCAGCTTCTGGCGACCCTCGAGGCGATCCGGAGGGCAGGTCTAGAACGCCAAGACGAGTCACTCGGGCTCGATGCGCTCGACGCGCTCGACGCAGCCTATTCGCTTCGCCCCGGCGCCACTCCGTCGGAGGAAGGCTTGGCGTTGCTCGAACAGATATCGCGCTCACCGGTCGTCGGGCTCGCCAGCCGTGTCGACATACGATTTCTCGAACCCGTTCTACCCGGCTGTCGACTCGACTATCGTGCGGAGTGGACGCGAGAGCAGAACGGGGTGCTGGGATTCGATGTTGAAGCCTTGGTTGGAGGGCGGCCTGTCGCACGAGGCGAGCTCGGCGCAAGCATCAACACTCGGATCCCTCTTCGCTCCGAAGACCCGAAGGGCCGCTGATCAAGACTTCACTGTGTCGTGAAGAGAAATTTTCTACGGATTCGGTGGCAATGTCGGTAGGGTCACACCCGATCCCATCCCGAACTCGGAAGTTAAGCCTATCAGAGCCGATGGTACTGCAGGGGTAGCCCTGTGGGAGAGTAGGACGCCGCCGGAATTATGGAGGCCCGTCTCGAAAGAAATGGGCTTTCTTCTTTAACAGTTTCAGGTTCAGGGGGAGTGGCAGTGGCTGGCGCTGATCCTGGAACTGAACCTGCTCTTGCTGCCTAGTTGAGCCGAGCCCTCGCGGCAGCGTCCAAGGCACGTTCGACCGCTACCGCGCTGAAGCCCACCACCACTTCGTCGGCGATCTTAATCGTCGGCACGCTACGTCGCGGATTCAACTGCAGGTATTCTGCGCGCGCTTGCGGGTCGGTGTCGACGTCGTGCTCCTCGAACGCGATGCGCTTTTCTTCGAAATACGCACGCGCCCGCTTGCAGACACCGCACCAAGCGGTCGAATACATCACCACGGGAACCCGTCGGCGTGCGGTCGCGATCTCCCAGTCGGCTGGTTCGCCTTTCCTCGCTGCTCGTGAACCAACCTCGTTTTCCGGGGCGGCAGTCACGTTACTCCCGGCGACCGGCTTCTGTAGCGCCGCGGGGTCGAGGTTCTCGAATGCACGGATTCGCTCCTTCCGCGTCATTTGAGTGTTTTCCAGAATGTTTCGAAAACTGATCACTTCGGTCTCGGAGTGTGCCGTCGATGTGTCTGGTCTCTCCGGAAGCTCTGGTTTCGCTTCTTCGACTTCCGGCTCGCTCGGAGGAGCCGATTGAGGTTCCGCTGGAATGACGGCATCGGCGAGCCGGTCAGCCAGATCCGCGAGCTGGTCACAACCCGCTACGAGGGCGGGTAGGATCAGCGCTGCGACGGTTAGCGAAACGGCGACGGCGGACTGCTTCATGACTTGCTCCTCTCTACGGCGGGCGCGGATGTGCGAACAGACTCACATGGGACGCATTTCAATCTAAAAAGAATGCCGAATCTTTCATCACATCTCTGTTCGCAACGCCACCAACGGTCGCGTTTTTACGACGCAGCACAAGAAATTACAGCCAATCCGGCGTGAACGCACTAGCTTGGGTAGATGCGTTTCGAAAGCGCTTCGAAGCTGGCGCTCTGCGCTCTCCTGCTTTCGGGCTGCACTGGGGTGATTGGAGAAGGGGGTGACCTGGAGCCGTCCGGGGTTGCCGGAGCAGCGCCACCTCGAATCGGGCGCGATGCCGGTGCGGGGGCCGAACCCGATCTAGACGCCGGTCAAGCATCGACGCCCGACGCAGGTTCGACGCCGGATGCGAGTGTTCGGCCACCGAGCTGCGATCCGATGACGGCGCCTCCATTAGCCGCTCGGGCGCTGCGCATTACCCACGTCACCGTCAATCAAGGTGTGTCGGTTCCGCTGGTCGACGAGTCGGTGCCTGTGAACGCGCGACAGGCTCCGCTCGTCGCGAATCGGGAAGGTGTCCTCCGTGTGTTCGTTCAACCGCAGTCGGGCTGGCAGGCGCGCGACGTCACTGCTCGGCTCACGCTGAGCGGAACCACCAGAGATGTTCAAGTGCGTGTCACCAATGCGTCCAGCGCGACGGCTCTCGAAAGCACGATCAATTTTGCGCTTGCGCCAGGCGAGCTCGCCGAGAGCGCGACCTTTTCCGTGGAGCTTCTAGAGCTCGATCCCTGCGGGACCTACGTCGGCGTCGTCAATGGCGCCCGCTACCCCTCCTCTAATGCCGAGTCGCTCGATGTGGAGGCGGCTCCGGGTCAATTTCGAATCGTGATCGTCCCCGTTCGCTATCAGGCGGATGGTTCCAACCGCACGCCGACCACCGATGGCGCAACCGTCGCGCGCTTCAGGGCAAGGATGTACGGCATGTTCCCGCTCGCCGATCTCGACGTCTCGATCCGCCAGGCTCCGCTCGACTTCTGCGCGCAAGGCTGCGTCGCGGGGCTCGGCCCCGTCCCGAGCGCTGGTGACTCCTTCAACCGCGCCGCCATCGGGCTGCTCTACGAGAATGGTGTGGAAACATTCGTGCACGAGATCGGTCACACGCTCGGGCTTTTCCATGCGCCGTGCGGCGGAGCAACAGGCGCAGATCCGGACTTTCCATACGGCAGCGGCGGGATCGGGGTCCTCGGATTCGACATCGCGGCGCAACGTCTCCTCGATACTCAACACCGCGACGTCATGGGCTACTGCGGTCCCGTCTGGATCAGTGACTACAACTACGACAAGCTCTATGACCGACTCGTAACGGTCACCGCTTCGTCCTCAACTTCGCTCAAGCGCGCGAAGACTCCCCTCGCCCTTCGGCCGGTCATCGTCGATATCGACGGCACGCTGAGCATCGGTGACACGATCTGGATCGACAACGCGCCACTCGGCGAGGTTGTGACGGTCGAGTGGGTCGGTGAGTCGGGTCAGAGCGAGGAGCTGAGTGCAACACTGGTGAGGGTTTCGCACCTACCGGGCGGCATCATCTACGTGCCCGAGATGCCCGATCCGCCAGAGGTAATTCGCATACGCGGATACGGAACCGCCACCTACCGACGGTAGATGCCCCGACCGGGCTCGTGGCCGGCGTTCACTCCGCCAGCGGCGTCAGCACCACGACCGGAAGCTCGCGCTCGGTCCGCGTTTGGTATTTCGACCACATGGGGTTCACCGTCTTTCCGATTTTCCAGAGGCGCTCGCGATCGGCGCCGCTTGCGAGTGAGGCTTTCGCCGCAAGTTTTCGTTGGCCTACACGAACCTCACAGTTGGCATCGACCTGAAGGTTCTTCCACCACTGTGGGTTGTGCTTCGCAGCGCCATCGGAACCCACCACCACGTAAGAGTCGCCGTCTTCGAAGTACACGAGCGGCGTCGAGTAGATCTTGCCGGACTTTCGGCCTGTGACGGACAACAACAAGGTCGGCAGGCCGAACCAGGCTCCAATCCGTCCGCCGCTCCGCTCATAAACCTCGGCATGGGCCTTGAACATCGCCTTGAGCGCGCGGGCGCGAAGATGCTTGTAACGGGACGCCATGGGGTGAAACGTCTAGGTGTCGCTCGTCATGATGAAAAGCGGGAGGCCGTTGAACGCCTTGTACTTTGGACGCATTCGCCCGGTGTCGTAGTACTTCTCCACATCGACGACCTTCTTGGTGCCGACGATCGTTTCCAGCGGAACGCTACCGTAGCGGCCGTTTTGGACGGAAATCAAGCGACCCGAAGATCCAGAAGTGACCAAATCGAGCGCGAGATTGCCGAAGGCCATGGGTGCAATCGAGTCGAGCGCATCAGGGTTGCCGGAGCGAACCATATAGCCGAGACGCTGGCTCACCACATTGACCCGGCGGCCCTTGTTGTACTTGAGCGATAGCGCCTTGAGCCCGTTTGCGACGCGGTCTCCGATCCCACCGAGCTTTCGGTGGCCGAACATGTCGGCTTCGTCGCTTTCGAACGACATGTCGGAATCACCGGCGATCTGGGCGCCCTCGGACACCAGGACCACCGAGTAGTTGCTGGGATTTCGGTTGCGGTCGTAGACCATGAGCTCGGTGAGCCGCTCCATGTCGAAGGGGTGCTCGGGTATGACGCATCGACTGGCAGCGCCGGCCATACTTGGCAAGAGCGCCGTATACCCAGCATATCGACCGAAGACTTCGATGACGAGGAAGCGCTCGTGCGACCCGGCTGAGGTGCGTAGCTTGTGCGTCAGCTCGATGGTTCGCGTGACGCAGGTGCTAAACCCAATGCAGTAATCGGTGCCGGGGACGTCGTTGTCCATGGTTTTCGGAATCGCAACGACGGGCACGCCACGCTGATGCAGGTGCGCCCCATAGCTGAGCGTATCGTCACCGCCGATCGGAATCAGGCAATCGATGCCGAGGAAGTCGAGGTTCTTCAGCACGTCGTCGGTGACGTCGTTGACGTCGTCTCGATACTTGTCTTGAAGATGCGGCGGCACGAGATCTTTCGGCAAGGTGCTCGGGCGGGTTCTCGAGCTGTGCAGGAACGTACCGCCGGTACGCCCTGCCTTGTCGACGATGTCTTCGCTCAAAACCTGAACGCACACGCTGTTGTCCGCGTCTTTGTCGGGAACGAGGTCGACCAGGCCGGCCCAACCTCTCCGAATGCCGATGACGCGGTGACCTTCCCGGAGTGCGCGGATCGTTACGGCGCGGATGGCCGGGTTGAGACCAGGTACATCGCCGCCGCCCGTTAGAATCCCAATTGTAGAGCTCATGGCCGGACTCTAGCGCAGGAAGGCCGCCGGGCGACAGCCCCTAGATCAAATTCACCGGTTACTGCGGCGGCAGGGTGTCGCGTTTGGTCACGGGCACCCGTAAGCGTTGCATCTTGCTGAACACTTCGGGTGTCGTTTTCCAACCCTTCGCGGGTGTCGCGAACATCGAATCGACGAGCTCAGGAACGAAGAGAATGGGTTCGGCGTCGGTATTGTATCCGAGCTGCAGCAACGCGTCCTGCTCGAAGAGGCGGCACTGCTTTTCACAGCAATGAAACGACTCAGCTACGCGATAGAAACCTTCGGGCGGAAGTGGCTGTAGTAACCGGACCAGACCCGGGTCGTCCAGCATCTGCCCGTTCTCCTCGAACTGCGCCCGGTTGAAGCGCCACTCCTTCGGACGGTAAACGCCCGGCCCCGGGTTTCCGTGGTTGTGGAAATAGACGAGGCGTCCCTGCTCGACCAAGCCGATCGGTCCGGTCGTTCGATATAAGCCACATGGCGGGAGCTCAGCTGCGGGTCGGGAGGTCATCTGGGAGCACCGTAGCATCCAGGATACCCGTTGTCCGATGCTGCCAAATAGACAGATGTGCATTGCGAAGGCGCTGTATGCCCGATTACAACTGGGAAAATGAGCAAGGCATCCCCATCCGAGCGCGGCGATTGGACGTTCGACGGGACTTGGCCGTACGCACCGAAGTACTTCGATACCGGAGTCGGACGGATGCACTATGTCGATGAAGGTCCTCGCGACGGGCGGCCCGTCGTCCTGGTGCACGGTAACCCGACTTGGGGTTACCTCTATCGGAATTTCCTCCCGGCGTGTACAGGCGGCTCTGGCAGCCGGACTTTCCCGATGCGCCGATTTTGTGGCTCGAGAAGGCCGGTCACTTTCTGCAAGAAGACGCGCCCGAGCTCATCGTCCCAAACCTGCTCGAGCTCCTCGAGCGATAGCGCTACCAAGTGCTGTAGGGTTTGGCGACCAAATTGGAGTTGAAGTAGCGTGGGTCGTCGGTGACTTCTTCACCGGCCCAGTCCGGTTTTTCGAACGCTTCATCTTCGCTCCCGAGCTCGACCTCGGCGACCACGAGCCCCGCATTGTCGCCTCCGAACACATCGATCTCCCAGATGTGTCGTCCCACGGGAAGTGTGTAGCGCACTTTCTCGATCAACGGACGCTTGCACAACGCATCGAGCATCCGCTTCGCATCGGGAACGGGGATCTCGTACTCGAACTCCTCGCGACGTGCGCCCACGGTCTTTCCCTTGATCGTGATCGAGCCGCGTGGGCCCGCCAGGCGAACACGAACCGTCCGCTCGGGCTCGGTCGACAGGAAGCCCTGCCTGTAGTGCATCCCTTGCGCGGTCGCCCGCCAGCCGTCTCCAGTGACGAGAAATTTTCTTTCGATTTCTTCTGGCATGGAGCTATTTCTACCATTGTCTGAGGGCGTCATGGCGAATCCGAATGTCGGGTGTTCTTGCCTTGAATAGGGAGGCAGGCCGGGCTACCTCGGGCATCCTTGCGACTCAATGCACAGCAACGCGCCGCGGTAGAGCATGACGAGGGGCCATTGCTGGTTTTGGCCGGCGCCGGCTCGGGGAAGACGCGGGTCATCACCGCTCGGATCGCCCGGTTGCTCGCGACCGGGGTCCCGGCGGACGCGATCTTGGCCGTGACGTTCACCAACAAGGCGGCCAACGAGATGCGCGAACGCCTCGGCGATATGATCGGGCGCGACACCGCCAACGAGATCTGGTTGTCGACCTTCCACAGCTTTGGGGTGCGCTTCGTTCGTCAGGAGGCCAAGGCGCTGGGCCTCGGCTCGCGCTTCACGATTTTCGATCAGGGCGACAGTCTTGGCGTGGTCCGGGAGCTTCTTCGCACCGAGGCCAAAGCCGATCGGCAACTCGATGCGCAGGCGATCCTCTCCCGAATCTCGCTTTGGAAAAACGCGATGATCGAGCCTGAGAAGCTCAGGGCCAAGAATGACGAGTACGACCAGGCGGCCGCCAGCATCTATGCCGCCTACGAGTCGACCCTCGAGGACATGCACGCGGTCGATTTCGACGACCTAGTCGTCAAACCGGTCGCGCTCCTCCGTAAACGACCCGGGATTCGGAGCAAGTGGCGTGGACGGTTCGCGCACATCCTCGTCGACGAGTTTCAGGACACCAACCTTGCGCAGCTCGATCTGGTTCGTCTGCTTGCCAACGAGCAGGGAAATGTATGTGTCGTCGGAGATGACGATCAGTCGATCTACGGCTGGCGCGGCGCCTGCGTCGACAACATTCTCGATTTCGAGCAGCACTTTCCGGGCGCCGTCGTCACCAAGCTCGAGCAAAACTATCGGTCACGGGCCTCGATCTTGAATGTCGCCAACGCGGCGATCGAGAAGTCGAGCAAGCGGCCCTACGCGAAGGTCTTGAAACCGATGCGGGAAGCGGGGCCGCCCGTGCGCGTCTGCGTGCTTCCCGAGCCCCAGGAGGAAGCGAAGTTCGTGGCCTCCGAGATCCGAAAACTCCAGAAAGAAGGCACCGATCCGCGTGAGATTGCGGTGCTCTACCGTTCCAACACCCAGGCCAAGCTGCTCGAAGAGGAGCTCCGCATCGCCGGGATTGCGTACCGCGTCTTTGGTGGAACCAAGTTTTTCGATCGGAAGGAAATCAAAGACGGCATCGCGTACATGCGCGTGGCCTTGAATCCTCGCGATGAGCTCTCGCTTCGCCGGATCGTGAACACACCGCCCAGGGGTCTGGGGGCGCAGTCCCTTCGCCACATCGTCGAGTACAGCGAGGCGCACCGGATGAGCCTTCTCCGGGCCTTGAAGAACGCGCGCAGCATCGAGCCACTTTCGGCCCGAGCCCAAGCCTCGGCGCTCCGATTGAGCGAAGCCATCGAAAGGGCAGGGCAGGGCTTTCGGGGGGATGGGTTCGCCAACACGGCAGCATCGTTGCTGCGAGCCGTTGGCATGTTGCAGGACGACGCAGTCCAAAGCCCCGAGGCGAATCGACGGAGGGCCAACATCGACTTTCTCACGCGGAGCATCGAGCGACTCGAGGCGCGTGCTGGCGGGGATCGTGAGGCCTTGCAGAGTCTGCTGCACCACATCGCGCTCGATGCGAGTGACTCGGACGAGCCCGAAGAACAGGGCAGGCAAGTGACCTTGTCGTCTCTGCATTCCGCGAAGGGGCTCGAGTTCGCCGTCGTGTTTCTGATCGGCTGCGTGGAAGGCATGCTGCCCCACGCGCGCACGACGGATCCGAAGATCACGGACGCCTCGGTGGCCGACCTCGAAGAGGAACGGCGCTTGTTCTATGTCGGCGTCACGCGGGCGCGCGACCTTCTTTACCTCACGCGTCACAAAGACCGCATCGCGCGCGGAAGGCTCGTCAAAATCACGCCGAGCCGGTTCCTCGAGGGGCTGCCCGAGGCCGACACCGAAAGCTACCAGAGCAGCGAAAGCCGCGAGCTTGGCCGTCAAGAAGTCGCGGACATGGCTAAAGCCTTGCTCGAGCGACTCGGCGCGACCGACATCTGACTTATTGCTTGTACTTGCCGAAGAGCGCCTTGGTGTGCACGGTGGCGCCGACCGTGACGTACCAGGTTTTGCCGACGTTAAACGTGTCCACGTTCGGAGGGCCGTTGGCGATCATCAAGGGCTGCCAACCAAACTGGGCGAAGATATCGGCCAACACTTTGCC
>JBARTN010000038.1:0-4656 GCA_049645265.1 Polyangiales bacterium | reverse complement strand
GGCGATGAGAAGCGCAAACGAGTTCGTCGATGCGTTCGAACAGTTATCGAGTTTCGACTCATGGGTACGGTTGGCGGACGCCTCGTCGAATGGCCGGTTGTCGATCGCTTCGTGCTCCGTGAGCGTTTGAGTCTATGATGAGCCCATGACGAGCTCCCCGAGCGTCTGCATCATCGGCGCCGGCATCTCCGGTATCGCTACAGGCCGCGCTCTGAAGGACAAAGGAGTGGCCTACGACTGCTTCGAAGCCTCGTCCATGCTCGGCGGCAACTGGGTGTTCGAGAATCCCAACGGAACGTCGTCCGCGTATCGCTCGCTGCACATCGATACCTCCAAGAAGAAGCTCGAGTTCGAGGGCTTCCCGATGCCTGCGGACTACCCGACGTTTTGCCACCACACGCACCTTCGCCAGTACTTCGAAGACATCGTCGACCATTTCGGTCTTCGCGATTCCATTCACTTCGAGACCCCGGTTCGTAAGGCCGAGCGCACGGAGAACGGCAGTTGGCGAATCACGCTCGACGACGAGGTGCTGCACTACGATCATCTCGTCGTGGCAACGGGTCACCACTGGGATCCGAAGTGGCCCGACTTCCCGGGTCGGTTCGATGGGCCCGTCATTCACTCTCATCAGTACATCGATCCCTTCGAGCCGCTGAGTTTGAAAGGCAAGCGCGTCTTGGTGGTGGGCATCGGAAACAGCGCGGTCGACATCGCCTCCGAGCTCAGCAATCGGGGGCTCGCCGAGAGGCTGGTCTTGTCGACCCGGCGCGGCGCGCACGTCGTACCGAAGTACCTTCTCGGAAAGCCGATCGATCAAGTCGTCGAAACCAATCCGTACATTCCGCTTTCGCTGCAGCGCAAGGCTGCGGCGCTACTCGTGCGAGTGCTGGTCGGGAAGGTCGAGAGCTACGGGCTGCCCACCCCGGATCATGAGATCCTGACCGCGCATCCGACCGTCTCGAGCGACCTGCTCCAGCGCGTGGGGAACGGGGATATCACGGTGAAGCCGAACGTGGAGCAGCTTCAGGGCGACCGGGTGAGGTTTGTCGACGGGAGCGTCGAGCCGTTCGACGCGATCATCTACGCGACCGGCTACAACATCACGTTTCCGTTCTTTGACCCGGCGTTCCTGTCGGCGCCCGACAACGTGCTTCCGCTCTTCAAGCGTATCTTCGTCCCCGGCATCGACAACCTCATGTTCATCGGATTCGCGCAGGCGATCCCAAGCATCATCGGGTTCGTGCAGGACCAGGCCGCATGGGTCGGGGCGTATCTCGCTCGGGAGTACGCCTTGCCTTCGCCGGAGGAAATGGAAGCGGCGATCGAGAAGGACGAGGCACGCATGATGGCGCACTACGTGAAATCGACGCGCCATACGATGCAGGTCGATCACGTGCTCTACGCCCATGACCTCGCCAAGGAATGGAAACGCGGGCGCAAGCGGGCGCTTAGGCAAGCCCCTTGTTCGGGTTGAGCAGGTATTTCTCCCCTGTCGCCTGTTTTCCGTACACAGAGATAGCCTCGAGGGTCAGGGCCTCGGCGAGGGAAACTTCTCGCGTGTAGCTGCTTGCGAAGGTGGTCTTGATTTCGGCAGCGACGCGTTGCTGCAACTTCTGAGAGGCTTCGGGTCCGATCTTCTGGAGAAACGGAAACAACAACCAGCCGCCAACGCCCCAGGCCATGCCGAAGCTTCGGGTTAAGACGATGGGGCTGCGATCCAGTCCGCCATAGATGTAGACCTGCTTGTGTGTGGTAGAGCCGTACGGGCTGTACGCGGCCCCAGTCGCACTCGCGGCCGCTTCCATGCAGGTCAGGATCTGCCCCGCCAGCGTGCCCCCGCCGATGGCGTCGAACGCCAGAGTCGCGCCAGTGGCGATCAGCGCGTCAGTCAAGTCTTTCATGAACGTCGGTTCGCTGGAGTTGCAAACATGGGAGGCGCCCATGCCCCGGAGCCGTTCGACCTGTTCCGCTTTGCGCACGATGTTGACCAGCGGTACCTCGTCCTTGAGACAAACCTTCTGCAGCATCTGGCCGAGATTGGACGCCGCTGCGGTGTGTACGAGAGCCTTGTGACCCTCGAGGCGCATGGTTTCGACCATACCGAGCGACGTCAGAGGATTGACGAAGCACGACGCGCCTTCTGCCGGCGTAGTGCCGTCCGGCAACAGAAGTGCCTGTTTCGCCGGAACGCAACGGTATTGCGAGTACATGGCTCCGCCGATCATCCCGACGGTCTTGCCGATCAACGCCTGCGCGGACTCGTCAGCACCGGCCGCGACCACGATGCCAGCGCCTTCGTTACCAACCGGCATCGACTTATCGACCCGCGCTGCCATTCCACGCATCAACTTGTCGGGAACGCTTGCCGTCACGATCGGGCGATCCGCACTGCCCGACGACCGCATGGTCATAGGGTCCGCGGCACCGAACAGCAGTCCGAGATCCGACGGGTTGATCGGCGACGCTTCGACACGGACCAGCACCTCGTCGTCTTTGGGTTGTGGGATGGGTATCGTCGCGAGCGACAACTCGAGCGTGCCGTCCCGTTTGATCATTGATCGCAACTGCAACGCTTCACCCGAAAGTTGTTTGGCCATCTTAGACTCCTCAGATTGAATTCACAGATTGCAACACGCGATGGATAGCTATTCGGGTGTTCGGCCCAAGTCGGCGGATAGTACCTTCAAACGCCTGTCTGCGCAGGCCTGCCCCGAATGGGCTTCAGAAATCTCCTGAAAAGGTCACAGTGCCCCATCCAATACCGACATCGAGTCGGTTCGCTTGGTTGCTCTCCTTGTCAAGTCTTCTCGCGCGCCCGAGCATTCCCAGGCGATCTCAGGTTCCTTTAGTGTTAGGTTTGCATCTGCGATAGCAGATCTGGGGTCCACGCAAGAGAGGACCGCAATAGCGACGCAAACAACACAAGGCCTCGTCCACGCGGAGAAGCCCATGGCTAGTTGTCCTTCCTAAACATCGACCGGGTGGCCATGAGCGGAACACCGAAGACCACGAGTGGCACGAGATTGATCAGATAGATGTTGAAGTAGGCGCCGTGGAGCGCGGAGACCGTGGAGTCCACGCAGAACCACAAGAGCATCGGCCACAGCAGAGCGGGCAAACTCATCTCGTGCTCACGTGGCCACGTTCGGCGCTTTCGAAGCATAGCCCCCGGGGGCCTTGCCCGCGATTAAATAGCGAGCAACCTCACCCTCGTTTGGTTGACCGATTCGCAGCGCTGTTGGAGACTCATGAACGTATGGAACGCATCGTCGTTGAAGACATCGAGGAATACAGCGCGGTCGAGCTCGCGAAGAAGTACCGTTCGACGGCCGGATCACAACCGAAGGCGCCCGCCGAACAGGTCGACCGGTGCATGGAGGCCGTCGAACGCGATGGCTACGTCATCATCGAGAACCTGATCTCCGAAGAGCTCGTTGCCGAAATCAAAGAAGATCTGATTCCGCGCTTCGAGTTCGATTCGGGACGCAACAACTTCGAGGGCTTCAAGACGCAACGCCTCTACGCCTTCTTCGAGAAGTCGCTGATCTGCAATCCGCTGGTGGAGCACCCGTTGATCCTCGGCTGCCTCGACCGGATCTTCGAGCCGAACTACCTGCTTTCGCAGCTGCAAGCGATCAACATCCTGCCGGGCGAGGCGCAACAACCGCTTCACCCGGACGACGCCTTCTATCGCGTCCCGCGTCCGCGGCCGGCCCTCGGGGCGGCGACGATTTGGGCGATCGATGACTTCACCGAAGAGAACGGCGCCACGGTGGTGATTCCGAAGAGCCACCTTTGGGACGATCGAATGCCGACCGAAGCCGACCTCGAGCACCTACAGCCGGTGGTGATGCCGGCGGGTTCGGTGGTGTTCTTTGTCGGGACGTTGTGGCACGGCGGCGGCGCCAACCGGAGCTACGCCGCGCGCCTGTGTGTATCGGCCCAATACTGCGCGCCCTGGTGCCGCACCCAGGAAAACTACAGCCTCTCGCTCTCACGAGAGACGGTCAAGAAGTGCAGCGAGCACATTCAGCGGCTGGTCGGCTACAGCATCCATGCCCCGTTCATGGGCTTCGTGGACGGAAAGCATCCGAAGCGGCTGCTCGAGGACTAGCCGTCAAAACTCGGGACCGAGCTACCTCGATGCGAACAACTCGGTCAATCTAGCTCAGCAAGTTTCGTGGCGAGCTGCTTGTTGGCCCAACGTTCTGCCTCGATAGGCTCGGAGAAAAGTTGGTAGGGAAATTTCGGTGGCGAGAGCCAAGTCACGGCGGTCACGACGCCGCGCAGCCACTGGCTCGGTACGATCAACGCGGAGCCCGCATACCACCGCACACTGAGCTCTCCGAAACGTTTGAGGTGCTCGGCCAACGCTTTACGCTGGGTGGCCGGCGCCTTGGTGACGTTTGAGAGGTCAATGACCCAGGCCATGGGGTAGCGCGCGCGAATCGCGAATTCTTCCCGTTCCCGAAGAGATGCCCTGAGCTCTTCGTCGGTAGCTTCCGAGGGAAAGGTCCATCGGTAGATCGGCATGAGGTCATTCGAGAACCACGGGTGGTCGATCTCGATGTAGTCCGCAGAAGGCTGACCCTTCGTCCCGTCCATTCCGACAGCATACTGCTTAGGGCCTCACCCTCCAACGTGCAGCGGAGC